>DASVGE010000220.1:0-14628 GCA_036379695.1 Pyrinomonadaceae bacterium
AAACGGGAACCCGTTTAGATCGAGCAGCCGGCGACCGACCTGTGCACTCGTACAAATCCCGGCCGGAACATCCAGATCCGCGGCGCAGGTTCTTTGCGAGAGAGTCAAAGCTGCGGCCCCAACACTGCCTTGTGTGATGGCAGTTGTGTTAATGGCGCGGAACCTTGCAGTACCGGCGTTGGTGGCGACGTTGCCTGCCATGAGCAAATTGATTAACGGGCTATTGTAAGAGGAGCTCGCTCTAATCTTATTAAACTCCTCGAGAAAATTGGCTCCGCCGGCCACTCCCGGAACAGACGCGAATATATTCGCCTGGTTTATGTTGTAACCACCGAGAAGATGAACTGCGTGCTTGCCAATGTAATTCACTTCGATCACGTTGTTCCCAATCTCTCGCTGAACGCTGAAAGACCATTCATGAACTTGCGGGTATTGCAAATCCGGATCGATCACGTTCGTCGAAGCCGTACTGAATGCCACTGGCTGGCGCAACGAGTCAGGAGTTGAAGTCGGCACCAGACCGGCAATCACCGGTGCAATATTTCTATAGAGACCGCCGCCGGTACCGAAAGTCGAATTGGTAGGGCCAACGGCGTTTCCGGGCGTGCTCTGGAAAATAAAAGAGCCAAACAGGAAGGTTGCGAATCTGTCTGAAGCCATCCGGTAGTTACCGCGAACAGAGGTCTTGCCTGTTTTGAATGGATCCCACGCAAAACCGACTGAAGGCAAAATCTTGCTGAAGTCGCTTTCGAACAGTTCGCCTTCGACCCATCTCACGCTGTTAGACGGGTTCGCGCCCAGCTTAATTGGCTGGTTCGGAACCAGGATGGGTCGCCCGTTCGCGATCGAAGGAGTGAATTTTGGCTCCCAGCGCACACCGAGATCCAAAACGAAATTTGATTTGAGACGCCAGTTGTCCTGGAAATAAAAATCCAGTTCGGTGTAGTCCACTTCGTTCAACCAGCGGGTGCCGGGCGGCAGGAACACATTCCCATTCGGATCAGAGACAAAAGCCTGCGACACATTTCCGATCTTTCCAAGCAGGTCGGCGATAGTGCCGCGCAATCGTGGCAAGTCGTTGGTGTTAATGTTTGAGGGCAGACCGAACGCCGTATAAAGTCCGGCGGCATTGCTGAAAGTCACGACTGGTTCGATCGCTGAACCGGCAACGTTCGAACGGTCGTCGCGGTGTCGATTGAAACGGAAATTGATTCCACCTTTGAGAGTGTGAGATCCGCGTATCAGGGTCAGGTTGTCGATAAACTGGAGCGTGCGCACTCCGCGCGCGTTATAAGAGAAATTAGTGTTTGGCGTTGCCGGATTAAGGAATACAAACGGCAATGCCGGATCGGGAGACGGTGTTGCAAAGGTAAAGAAGAATTTGCTGAGACCGAAGATAGCTTCATTGGTCACATTCGGAGTTGGAGACCAGCGCCAGTTAACGGCAAGGTTCTTCGGGGTGCGCGAAGTGTCTACGAAATTAGGTGTGTCAGGAAATATAGGACGGCCACTGTTACCCGCATCACCAAATGTGCGCTGGCTTCCCTGCGCGTAGCGAACGTAGAGCAGACTGTTGTCGCGCAGGTTGAAGTCAAACTTGCTGACGAAGTCCCATTGCTTCTCGTGTTGCGGCGAAGGGAAATTGAATCCCGCGGTGTTCAATCCGTCGCCGGTAGTGAAATTGTTTGGTAGTGGCATCGCGTTAATAAATCCGGACAACGTTGGATCGAGACCGATGCCGGTCGGATTGTTCGCGATGTTGTATGAAGAGATGCAGGGTGAATTTGTCGGCGGAGTGCCGATACAGGCGGGAAGGATAGCTGCTCCGTTGGCGTTGACCGCCGCGGTCGAAGTCCCCGCGGGAGCATTTGCACGGCCCACCACATAACGGAACAAACCTTGCCGCGCTGCCTGCGTGTAAACCGTTCGCGTAACCAGCGCGGTGTCGTAGGCGCGCAGCAGTTGCAGGTTCACAAAGAAGAATGCCTTGTCTCTCATCCAACCGCCTTTGGTACCTTCACCAAAGCCGGGATTGTAGAGTGGACCACTCGCGCTGCCGCCGAAGATGTGCTGCACGAACTGGTCCTTTGGCAGACCCGCAATCGTGGTGGGATAACTTTTCGCGTCGAGTGCCGGTGTGCGGTAATACTCAAAAATGTTGCCGTGAAAATCGTTCGAGCCGGAGCGCGTGACGAGTGTCACCTGCGCGCCGCTGCTGCGACCGAGTTCCGCGGTGAAGTTGCTCGTCACCACCTGGAACTCAGCGACGGAATCAGGGTTCGGGCGCAACGGCGTGAAGTTTGCGCCACCGGCGGTCGACTCGTTGATGTCGATGCCATCGAGTGTGAAATTGAAGGCGCGATCGCGCGAGCCGTTGACGTTAACGGTACCGCCGGTGTTGCCGCCGAAAACTATACCCGGTTGAAAGTTCAGCAAGTCGAGGGGGTTCCTGCCGCGCGTGCCGACGATTGGCAGGCTCTCGAGCGTGTGCTGATCGATCATGCTGCCGATGTTTCCCGAGGTGCTCGTTTGCACTTGTTCGGCGCCGGCCTGCACAGTGACTGTCTCGCTCAGCCCTCCGGCCTCGAGCGTGGCGTTGACGGTGGCGGGCTGGTTGACGTTGACCGGTGTGGCCGTGCTGATAAATTTCTTGAATCCCTGTTTCTCGATAGTAAGTGTGTATTTTCCAACCTGAACGAGATCGAAAGCGTAGGCGCCGCTCTCACTTGTCTCGGCCGTAAACGAAACGCCGGTAGCTTCATTAGTCAGAGTCACCATGGCGCCAGGAACCGAAGCGCCATTGGCATCCTGGACCGTTCCCGTTACACGCGAGGTGGTTCCCTGTCCGTTTGCCATCGCAACAAGACCAAACGTCAAGAGCAAAAACGCAATAATAGGTTTCCTCATGTTGTCCTCGGTTTTTAAGAAGGGTTGAGCTACGAAATTTCGCACGGATTATATATTTCTGAAGGAATAATGGTAACGAAAGTTTTTTATCCTTTTGATAAGCGTCGCTGATGGAAGGACTCTTAAACCACAAAGGCACGAAGGCACAAAAGCTTAATTAGTGGCTTTGTGCCTTCGTGGTTAGTCATTTGCTAGACTCAAGTGTGATGGCAACGTTTGTGTTCGGCTCACTCAGGTTTGAAGCGCCCACTTCTGAGGTCGCTGCGACTCGTATAGAGGAAGTACTTTCTGTTTTAGAGTTTGCCGAAAGAGAGTCGAAGCAAGGATCGTGGGTTGCCCTGATGCTTAGTTACGAAGCAGCGCCGGCGTTCGATCCGGTGTTGGATGTGCATAAGGGTTCTGACTTTCCACTCGCGTGGGCAGCTGCGTTTCCGCAAGCATCAGATGCCGCAGACATACAAAGTGCGACGATCGTTTCGAACTCGTGGGCGCCGCGTGTGAATCGAGGTGAATACGATGCGGCTGTCGCACAAATCAGGGAACTGATCGCCGCGGGCGACACTTACCAGGTCAATTATACGTTCCCGCTGACTTCGATATTTAAAGGAGACACTTACGCTTGGTATCGCAGCTTGTGCCTGGCGCAGGGTGTGCAGTATTCCGCGTATCTCGATCTCGGTCGATACAAAGTGCTCTGCTTGTCACCGGAACTGTTTTTCGAGCGGCGTGGGAATCAGGTGAAAACCAGACCGATGAAGGGCACGATCCATCGCGGGCGTTGGGCGGCAGAGGATCGGGAGCTGGCGGAGTGGTTGAAGGGATCTGCGAAGGACCGCGCCGAGAATGTCATGATTGTCGATCTGCTGCGGAACGATCTCGGGAAGGTTTCGGTTCCGGGGAGTGTGCGCGTGTCGTCGTTGTTTGATATCGAGCGTTTCGAGACGGTTTGGCAGATGACGTCTACGGTCGAATCGACTCTGAAAGACGGTGTGGGTCTGGTGGAATTGATGAGTGCGCTGTTCCCGTGCGGTTCGATCACGGGGGCGCCGAAGATTCGCACGATGCAGATCATTCGCGAGCTCGAGCGTTTCCCGCGCGGGGCTTACACGGGAACCATCGGGTTGCTGAAGCCGGGCGGGGATTGCGTATTTAACGTCGCTATCCGCACGGTTGTTGTTGATACAAGTTCGAACCAGGCGATGTTTGGTGTTGGTGGAGGCGTGACGATCGACTCGACTGCCGAGCGTGAGTATGAAGAGTGTCTGGTGAAGAGTCGATTCCTGCACCTGGCGCCGGTTGAGTTTCAGTTGATTGAGTCGATGCTGTTGGAGGATGGGGAGTACTTTTTGCTGGCGCGGCATCTGGAACGGCTGAAGGGGTCGGCGGAGTATTTCGGGTTTAGATTTCCGGAGGAGGAGATCAATTCTGCGTTGGCTCGAATAGCAACAGGCACCTTCAAAGTGCGGTTGGTGCTTTGGAAGGATGGCCAGATCGAGACGCAGATTTCGCGGATTGAAAAGGCGGATTCGGGGCGGGGCGTCGCGCTGGCTGTGACTCCGGTCGACTCGTCGGATCGATTTCTGTATCACAAGACAACGTTGAGAGATTATTACTCGGAGGATGTGATCTTTTGGAATGAGAGAGGTGAAGTGACGGAGTCGAGGATTGCGAACGTTGTTGTGGCGATCGATGGAGAGCTTTACACGCCGCCGGTCAGTTCTGGCCTGTTACCCGGAACGTTTCGAGCGGAATTATTAGCTGAAGGAAAGATCAAGGAGCGTGTGATTACGGTCGAAGAACTGCGACACGTAAAAGAATTCTTCCTGATCAACTCCGTAAGGAAATGGATCCGCGTTCATCTGCGTTCATCTGCGGCTCAATAAAGCAAGATCTCGGATCTGGCCCTCCGGAATTCCCGCAATCCGCTATTCCACGAAGAAAGAATCTCTTGTGCACTCTCACCACGTTTGACGCGTTCGAGTGTGTCGGCATTTACCAGCAGGCGCAGATAGCTGTCTACCTTCCAGTCATTCTGATAAAGCTTCCGCAGCGCGAGCGCCATTTCAATCCCTGTGAGCAACGGACGAAACGCCGTCCGGTCTACTATGATGATGTTCACACCGCCGCACGGCTCGTCCTTGAACACCGACGCCTTCGGCGTAAACCGAAGCGGCACAAACCGGACGCCGGGCAAGCCGCGTTGATTCAAAAACTCCGCCAGCTTGTCGCCCTGTATCCAGGGCGCGCCCACAATCTCGAACGGCGTGTCAGTGCCGCGACCAACGGAGACATTCGTCGTCTCGAGTAGACCAACGCCGGGATAGAGCGTCGCTTCAGTCAGGCTGCGCATGTTTGGCGATGGATTGATCCAGGTGAGGTTAGTCTCGTCAAACCACATCGATCGCCGCCAGCCTTCCATCTTGATCACGCGCAGGTCGGCGCCGATATTTCGCTGCCGGTTGAAAAGCTGGCCCAACTCGCCGATCGTGAGACCGTGGCGCGTCGGGATCGTGTGATACGAGATGAACGACAGCTTGTCGCTATCCGCAACCGGCCCTTCCACATCAACGCCGCCAATCGGATTGGGACGATCCAGAACAAACACCGGAAGCTTCGCCTTTGCCGCTTCTTCGAGCAAATAACCGAGCGTGGAAATGTACGTGTAGAAACGCGCGCCGATGTCCTGAATGTCATACACGAGGGCATCGAGATCTTTGAGTTGCTCGGGCTTGGGCCGGCGTATCTCGCCGTACAACGAATAAATCGGAAGTCCCGTCGCCTCGTCTTTTGAGTCCGAGACGTTTTCGTCTGCGAGTCCACGAATTCCATGCTCCGGCGAGAACAGTGCGACGAGTTTGACGCCGGGTGCTTTGTTGAGCACGTCGATGGTCTGACGTCCTTCGCGGTTGCGTCCGGTATGATTCGTGACCAGACCTACGCGCATGCCTGCGAGTTGTTTGAAGTTGTCGCGCTCGAGCACGTCGATGCCGGTCAGCACTTTTACCGAGCTCCCCGATCCGTCGTCACGAAAAGCAAAGTACCGCAGGGCTTTCACAACTTCGGAGTAATAATTTGCAGACTGCGCACGCGCGCGTTCGACCGCAGCCGTATCAGTCACCGAACCGGCGACGATCGAAGCCACTCGCCCGCGCAATGGCCCAACATCGCCTTTTCCATCCGGATGCACGCGATTGCTCAGGAACACCACAAACATCTCGCTCGCCGGATCGATCCAGATCGACGTGCCGGTGAAACCTGTGTGACCGAACGAGCCGAGCGGAAACAGTTCGCCACGATTGGTGGAGAAACTCGTGTTGATGTCCCAACCGAGCCCGCGCGTGCTGCCGCTACTCGAAACGATTCGCGGGCGCGTCATCTGCGCCACAGTCAGCGGCGAAAGCACGCGCACGCCGCCATACGAACCACCGTTCAGAATCATCTGGCAGTAGACCGCGAGATCGTTGGCGGTGGAAAAGAGCCCGGCGTGCCCGGCAACACCATTCATGCGATACGACGTGGGATCGTGGACCTGGCCACGCAACCAAACGTCGCCTTCCGCTCCGATGTTTACGGCCGTATCGCCGAGATAACTCAGTTGACCACGACGTTTTTCAGTCGGCGCGATTCTCGACGTCAGGGCGGGACGAAAGCTCGTGCTGGTCATGCCCAGTGGTCCAAAAATGTTCTTTTGCGCAAACTGATCGAGCGGCATTTGACCGAGGCGAGCGACGACCTCCCCGAGTGCGATGAAACCGATGTCGCTGTAGGTGAAACGTGTGCCCGGTGCATTGCGCAGCGGTTCCTTGATCAGTCTTTTTATCCCTTCGTCGTAACCGGTCCAACGCTCGCGCAGGTCGAAGTCCGGCGCGTAGCCGCTGATGTGCGTGAGCAGTTGCTCGATCGTGATGCGCTCTCTTCCCTCACCTTTCAATTCCGGAATGTGAACTGAAACCGGATCGTTGAGACTCAGCTTTCCGCGTTCGACGAGGATCATGATGCTGGTTGCAGTGGCGACGACTTTCGTAAGACTCGCGACGTCGAAGATCGTGTCAGGCGTCATCGGTTCGCGCGCCGGCTCGACCACGCGCGAACCGTATGCTTTGCGCCACACCACACGCCCCTTGCGACCCACAACAACAACCGCTCCCGGCAGCTTCTGGTTCGCGATCTCCTCTTCAATGACCGCATCCATCTGCCCCAGTCGTTCCAACGAAACCACTTGCCCCAACGCCACTTGGGCAATCAGCGCAAGCAGAACTGTAGCAACGAAAATCCGTCGTTTCAGTGTTAATCCGCAGCTCATTTTGTTTTCTTAACCTGAATCCCCGTTCCTCTTGGATACAACCCCGGCAAAGAGATCGGAAGCTTCCCTACCACATCGATCTCGCCAAGCAACGCACGCGCGACGGCCTGCTGCAACGCCGGCATATCTCCATATGCGACGATGTAAGTGCGCAGTCCGGGGAAACTCTGAAGTAAATAAGGATTGCCGAAACTGATTCCGATGGCCGGCTTCTTAGCCTCAATCACAGCCGACAATGCACGCGCGCCCGCATCCGGTATACCCACACTCAATTTCTGACCAGAGCGCACGCGGCCATACAACGACACCAACACCATATCGGCAGCCTTCGCCTGCTCAATCGCTTTCTGAACGTCCTTATCCGGCGAGCGTTCATCGAGCACAATCGTCTCCACTTTCAAGCCACCGGTTTTGAGTCGTGAAGCAAATGCTCTCGAGATCCACGCGCGATCCTCGCCGTTGGTTACGGCCAGATTGAACACTTTGGACTCAGGCTTGAGATTTTTCAGCGGCACCAGCTTATCTTCATCACGAACGAGCGTGACCGCGTGTTCCGCAATGTCAGTCGCTAACGCCCGCACGTCTTTATTGCTCAGCAGCCGATCGATCGCGTCCACCGGCGTGAGGCGCTGGTCCACGAGGCCGAGATCGTATTTGGCAGCCATGATCTTGCGTGCCGATTCCTCAATGCGCTGTTCCGTGATACGCCCGCTCTTGACAGCACTGAGCACGCCGCGAAACGACGCATCCACGTCAGCAGGTTTTAAAAGCATGTCGGCACCTGCCTCGAGAGCCCGCACCGATGCCTCTTCCTGCGTGAAATAGATCGTCAGGCCACTCATGCTCATCGCATCCGTCACGATCATTCCCGGGAACTTCAGATCTTTTCGCAGTATCGCACCCATCACCGGCGACAACGTGGCGGGCATGGTCGCTTCCTCTGCGACGATCTCGCCGTCTTCTTCAGTGTCGATTGGCGCCGATCTCAGTTCTTTCGGCAGCGGTTTGACTACCGTGGCATCGATCTGCGGCAAGGCGATGTGGCCCACCATCACCGCGCCTACGCCCGCATTCACCGAAGCCTGGAAAGGAACAAACTCGATCGTACTCAGCCGGTCGCGCCCGATATTGATTTCGGGCAAGCCGCGATGTGAATCGACAGCGGTATCGCCGTGTCCCGGAAAATGTTTCGCGGTCGCGATTGCGCCTGCCGCCTGCGCACCTTCTGTAAACGCCGCCGCGAAACGAGCGACGTCGGCCGGGTCTTCTCCATACGAGCGCACGTTGATCACAGGGTTGGCGGCGTTGTTGTTTACATCGACCACCGGCGCGAAGATCTGGTGCACACCGATCGCGCGCGCTTCGCGTGCAGTTACCTCACCCTGCCGGCGCGCGTATTCCGGGTTGCCGGTCGCAGCCACCGCCATGTTCCAGGGAATGTTGACGGTATCCTCGAAACGCATCCCCGCGCCCGCCTCGAGGTCGGCCGAAATGAGCAAAGGATAACGGGCCAATTGCTGCATGCGATTCACGAGGATCACAGATTCATAAACCGAGCCACGAAAGAGAATGATGCCACCGACTTTGTTGACTTCGATCTGGCGCTTCAGGGTGCGATAGGCGTCAGAGTCCTGGTTGAGGAAAGTCGCATTAACGCCGACCGAGATTAACTGGCCAACCTTCTCCTCGAGCGACATCTTGCGCAGCTCGTCGTTGGCCCACTTCAGCGCTTTGCTCGACGGCTCGCGCTTGAATGGGCGCACCTTCAGGGCGTCCTGCGGCGTCACCGGCAAGGCGCACAGAACCACGATTAAGAATGCCGCAAAAAAACGGTTAGGCTTCATTAATTAATCCTCTTCTGTTATAGGACCTATACGACCTATCGGACCTATTTCTTTCGTCGACGGCGCGAACGCAAAACTCGCCAGCCATGAAACCACAAACGTGATCAAACTCCCGAGCAACACATACCACGGCCACGCAACCGGCGTTGCCAGGAACACGTAAAGCATCGACCCGATACTCACCAGCATGCCGATCAAGGCCGGCGGCTGACTCACTCTCCGCAAAAACGTCCCTACTAAAAACACACCGAGAATCGGACCGTTTATCAATGACGCTATCGAGAGCGCGTTGCTCAACGCAGACCCTGGTTGATTTCGGACCGCCAACGCCACACCTATCTGAACGATTCCCCAGATCAACGTCAGCAGGTGTGAGACCTTTAGATAGTGCTTGTCATCACGATTAGGACGAAACGGTTTGTAAAGATCGTTTACTGCCGTCGCCGCTATCGAGTTGAGCGACGACGACATCGCGGCGGCAAAGATCGCCGCTACCACCAAACCGGAAAGCCCGGTGGGCATGTACTTCGTGATGAAGTCGGGAAACACGCGGTCGCCGCCCGTAAACGGAAACGCCGCCGACGTTGCGGTTGCATACGCCGGATCCGTAAACGGATGATAGAACGCAAACAGTAACACTCCGATAAACAGAAACCCGATGAACTGCACCAGCACGATAGCGCCGCTCGTCAGCAACGCCACGATCGCACGACGTGCGCGATCCGTACAGAGATAGCGCTGCACGATATATTGATCCGTGCCGTGCGTGCTCATCGTCAGGAAGCAGCCGCCGATCAGTCCCGACCAGAACGTATAAGTTTTGGTAAGGTCAAACGAAAAATCAAAGAGCGAATACTTCCCAAACTGGCTCGCCACCGAGCTTACCGTAGCAAGCCCCCCGTCAATTGAAGAGATAAGCACCACTGCCGCCGCGATGGCGCCGGCGATGTAGATGCCGAGCTGGACCACCTCAACCCAGATCACAGCTTCCATGCCGCCGAAATACGTGAAGATGATCATGGCCAGTCCGATCAGGACGATCGAGGCGATGATTATCGTTTCTGAATTCGCACCACCAGGTTGAAAAGCAGCGTAAACCGCGGCCAGGACGATTGCGGTGAGGAGTAGTCGAATCCCATCGGCGATGTTGCGCATGACGACGAACAGCGAAGCGGCCACCATCTTGATCTTGCCGCCGAAGCGCTGGTCGAGAAGCTGGTAAACGGTCAGCAGTTCTCCGCGAAAGTAAGAAGGTATGAACAGCAGCGAGATGACGATGCGCCCGAGCAGGTAACCGAAAACCAGTTGCAGGAAACCGAAATTTCCTCCACGCGCAAAAGCGACGCCGGGGATTGAGATAAACGTGATCGTCGATGTTTCAGTGGCGACGATTGAAAACGCCACCGCCCACCACGGCACGGAACGATCGCCGAGGAAGTAGTCGGCCGTGGTCTTCTGTTTACGAGCGAACCAGGCGCCAAACAGAACGATCCCGATCAGGTAGCCGAAGATGATGATGAGATCGAGAGCTTTCATTAGCCACAAAAAGGCACAAGAAAAGTTTTAGCCACAAAAAGGCACAAAAAGCACAAAATGATTTAGAGACGAGACGGCGCCCGGATTAATCCGTGTATTTATCCGTGTGAATGCGCGGCTAACTTTATAGCCTGGTCTACGAGCCAGCCTGATTCTTGTAGAGCCGCTGTTGCCTCTTCTTTCGTGCAGCCCGTTTCCGCCATCACGATTCGCGCCGCCCGGTCTCGCAACTTGATGTTGCGCGCTTGCAGGTTGGACATGCGGTTGCCGCTCACATATCCGAGTCGCACCATCGTCGCCGTCGAGATCATGTTCAGCACCATCTTTTGCGCGGTGCCAGCTTTGAGACGACTCGAACCCGTCACGACTTCTGGTCCAACTACGGGAACAATGCTCAACTCCGCCGCCTCAGTGATTGGAGAGCCCGGCACACACGTCAGACCAACAGTAAAAGCTCCCAGCGAGCGCGCGTAACGAACAGCGCCGACAGTATAAGGAGTCCGGCCTGACGCCGCGATCCCAACCAAAACATCACCCGCTTTAAATCCTCGCTGTTTTAAATCAGCGGCGCCGGCTTCAGCATCGTCCTCAGACGCTTCGACCGCTCGATGGCACGCGTCATAACCTCCGGCAATCACGCCCTGCACCATCTCCGGCGACACACCAAAAGTCGGCGGACACTCAGAAGCATCAAGCACGCCCAGACGCCCGGAAGTGCCAGTGCCCGTGTAGAAAAGCCGCCCGCCTTTCTCAAGCCTCGCAACCGTTTCATCAACTGCCTTAACGATATCTGCAAGCACACGCTTGACCGCATCCGCAACCGTAGCGTCCTCGTCGTTCATCAGCGCGACGATTTCCGCCGTCGACTGTGAACTGAGATGCTGTGAACGTGGATTCTCTTGTTCGGTGATTGGAAGCGCAGTGTCCTCGGTCATTTTGTGCCGCCGTATCAAACTGCGAGAGCGATGTGGTTGATACGTTCACGCGCCATTCTAGCTGCCGCTTCGGCTGGAGCGAAGTGAGGCGGCTCGAAAAACGCTCGCGGCGCAACTTTCCTGACTTCGGCGCGCAGAGTGTCGAGCATCAAGTCGCCGGCCGCGCGGAAAACGCCGCCAACGTACGCGATCTGAAAACGGTCGCGCTCCATCTGCAAATGACGAATCACCGCCACCGCGGCGTGACCGAGCTCCGTGCCACCATCCGCAACGATCTGCTCGGCCACTTTATCTTCCGCTTTCGCTGCGTTAACGACGTCTCTGCCGAAACCGGCCAAACGTTCGTTGGTGATGGTGGGCGCATAGATCGCCGTGGTCAGATCGTCAGTGCTGGTTACATGAAAATACGCGCAGGCTAAATCGGTAAGTGCGGTCTTTGGACCACGCCCGTCAAACGCATAGGCCACTGCACGCAACGCACGGCGCGCGAGCCAGGCGCCGCCACCTTCATCGCCGGCAATCGGCCCCCAGCCGCCGGCGCAGAAACGTTTGCGTCGCGCGTTGATGCCACAACAAATCGAACCGGTCCCGGCAATGACAACCAATCCCGGCTCGCCGTCAGTCGCTCCGTACAACGCGATATCAGCATCCGTAACGACCTGGATTTCGCCAACACCCAGCGGCATCAGTGTCTCGCGCATGCGTTCGCGCAGTTCTCTGCGGCGCGCGCCCGCTAGACCAATCTGCGCGGTCACCAGATCGTTGCGACGGAGCTTTGCAGCGGCGCAGGCACTATCGATCGCTTCGCGCACTGCCGCAGCGGCTCCCGCAATTCCGACACG
The DNA here is from genome assembly GCA_036379695.1 of Pyrinomonadaceae bacterium. Classification (GTDB taxonomy): domain Bacteria; phylum Acidobacteriota; class Blastocatellia; order Pyrinomonadales; family Pyrinomonadaceae; genus PSRF01. The sequence goes on from DASVGE010000220.1 coordinate 12,368, forward strand.
CAGGGGGTTCGAAGGTCCCGCGCGTCCCTCGCCGATCACACGATAATTGGCGTCCATGATGACGGCTTCGGTCTTGGTCCCACCGCCATCGACACCTACCACCGAGTTCTGCCTCAACATTATTGATTATTCTAGGGTTCGCTGATTTATAATGGAAACTAAAAGATTTTATTATTACGATAATCCATCTTGATATCGAGGTCAGTCTGCCGTGGAAATTCGACAACTCAGGGCCTTCGTGGCCATCGCCGAATCAGGCACGTTTACTGCCGGAGCGTTGCGCGTTCACGTCACCCAGGCGGCAATTAGTATGCAGATCAGGCAGTTGGAAACAGAGATCGGCGCGAAGGTCTTTGTGCGTGCGCCACGTCACGTGATTCTCACTGAAGCGGGCGAGCAGCTTTTACGACGTGCGCGCCACATTCTGCGCGAGCATGACGCAGCGCTGGATGAAATCGCGGAACTTGCCGGCGCTGAGCGAGGCCGGCTCAGGATCGGGAGCGCGTCGGCGATGGTGCTGACGGAGCAACTGCCTGCGATTCTCAAGGAACTGCGCAAGCAACATCCGGCAGCGGACATCGCCGTCACGTCGGGAACGAGCGAGGTGCTGGTGGACCAGATCCTCGCGGGCGAGGTGGATGTCGCGTTCGTTTCGCTTCCGGTGGATGTGCGAGGCATCAAGACCGAACGACTCAGCCAGGATCAACTGGTCGCGATTGCCTCGCCGCGACACAAACTGGCGAAGCAAAAGACCATCAGTGCCTACACGCTTGCGGGCGAGCGTCTGATTCTCGGCGAGCGCGGTGGGAATACACGGCGGTTGATCGATCAGTTTTTTGCGCAGGCGGGTGTGACCTTGCGCGTGGCGATGGAGCTCAGCCGCCAGCAGGCGATCAAGCGCATGGTTGAAGAAGACATGGGTGTCGGGATCGTGCCGTTGCAGTCGGTTAAAGAAGAAGTTGAAAAAGGAAGACTGATACGGTGGTGGATCGAAGGCGCGGAGATCAACTGGGAGCTCGGGATCGCGCAGTTAAGTAACGGTTACGATTCGCCGATCATGCAGAAGTTCGTATCGTTGGCACATAAGAATTTTGCGAACTCCACGCTGACGGCCACTACGAAGAAACCAAAGAAAACCAGCCACAGATTACACAGATGAACACAGATCAATCAGTGTAATCCGTGTAATCCGTGGCTAATTTTTTCTATGTCGTCTTCGGTGTTGAAGAAGTCGGTGGCGACGCGAAAGCCTTGTGGTTTTTCGGTGATGAAGATCTTTTGCGAGGCTAGGTGACTGACGATCTGCGAAGGGTTGTCTGCAGCAACCAGCGTCTCCGCCGAACGAAACTTTTCCTCTCCGAGTGGAGATAAAACTTTCCAACCGATCTCGTCGAGTCTAGTAGTTAAGGTGCGGTTCAGTTCGAGAGCGCGTGCTTCGATGTTTGCCATGCCGATCGATTGCATCAGTTCTATCGAAGCACCTAAGGCGAAGATGCCTGCGAAATGTGGGCAGCCGAGCTCGGCGCGCGCGGCGACGTCATGACGCAGGTGCACTTCGTCGTTTCTCGTTCCGTAAGGATCCTGAACGCTGAGCCAACCGATTGTTCGCTGTCGCGATAAAGCTTGAAGTTCTTTGCTGATGTAGACGAAACCGGAGCCGTATCCCGACAGCATCCACTTGTGACCGGTGGTACACAACGCATCGATCTTCATTCGCTTCACATCGATGTCGAACACTCCCGCCGCCTGGCTCGCATTGACGACGAGAGCATGCTCGCCTTTGATGCGCCCGAGTTCTTCGAGATCCGTACGGAGGCCGTTTGAAAACTGCACGTAACTCAGCGACAGAATCCCTGTCCGCGTGTTCATCGCCGAGCGTAAGTCTTCAGGCCGCACGACACCGCCCACGGATTTCACGAGATGAACGGGAATCCGCCGGTGCATCCATGGAATGGTCGTCACGGGAAATTCGAGGTCGCAGGAGATCACTTCACCGTGTTTCTCGAGCGCGTCGACGATCAGGTTCATGCCACTCGACGTGTTAGTCGTAAATCCGATCTCATCCGGTTCCGCATTGATGAAAGTCGCGACTCGTGCCCGCACCTTTTCGATATCCGCCAGCCACTCATCCCAGTGGACGTCGCCGTCGTTCATCATCTGCTCGTAATAGAACGCACCGGCTTTCGCCGTTGAAGTGGCGAGCGGCCCGGCTGCGGCAGTATTGAGGTATACGCTTCCCGACGTGACGGGAAACTTTGCGC
>DASVGE010000221.1:0-5387 GCA_036379695.1 Pyrinomonadaceae bacterium
CCGCAAAGTCTGTGCTGATACTGCGGCACACAGCACCAACGAAACGAGCGCAGCTATAAGCGCCCTATGTGCGAGTCTCATCGCATTCCTCCTGCGAAATGAGTAATAAGAATTCGTAATAGTGCCGCCGTAACGGAACAAGTACCACGCCCCGCGGAGGCCCCAACTACAGTTGTCAATTCAGCAAAATCGCATGGACCACAAGGTCCAGCAGCAACGCTCGGATCGATCTAAACAGAATGCTTCGGCAAATCACAGCATCCTGTTAACAACTAATTAGATTTTCCGAGTGACGCCTGAACTGAGTTCATTTCACATCGAAATGAACATCCCGTTGTCAATGATTTTGACCCTTAAACCGTCGCGCAAATGTTGAGAAATCTTAACGCTGGTCCGAGTCGTAAATCATGCCAGACCATACTCTACCTTAAAACGGAAATCAAGCCTTTTTCACAACTTAGCGGCATTCTGATTATGTTTTTTCGGTCACGCGTAGATGCCTCTCATGCGCGTATCATAGGCCACACGGTCTATCGCCAACATGTACGCCGCGGTCCTCGTATCGACCCTGTGAGCCTCGGCATAACGACACAGATCGTTGAAGCTCGCGACCATCTTGTCCTGGAGTCTTTCGTTGACCACATCCTCCCGCCAGAAATACCCCATCCGGTCCTGGACCCACTCGAAATATGAGACCGTGACACCGCCGGCGTTCGCCAAAATGTCGGGAACGACGAAAATCCCCTTCTCGTGCAGAATCTCGTCCGCCGCGGCCGTGGTCGGTCCATTGGCCCCTTCCGCGAGCACCTTGCACTTCAAACGGTCCGCGTTCTGAGAAGTTATCTGGTTCTCAGTCGCCGCTGGGACCAGCACGTCACACTCGAGCTCCAGCAATTCCTGGTTGTTCACGAACTCCACACCCTCGTAGCCTTCGAAGGACCGCGTGGTCCACAAATACTGAAGCGCTTCGGGGATGTCGATGCCGTTCGGGTTGTAAATCCCTCCATGTATGTCCGATATCGCTACAACCTTATAACCGGATTCATGGAGGAGCTTCGCGCCGATTCCGCCCACGTTTCCCGAGCCTTGCACGACTACACGGGTCTCTCTGGGCGTCATCTTGAATCGCTTGATGGCCTCGTTGACTACAAAAAGTATGCCGCGGCCCGTGGCCTCGCGCCGGCCCGACGAACCACCGAGGTCGATCGGCTTGCCGGTGACCACCGCGGTGACGGTGTGGCGTGCGTGCATCGAGTAGGTGTCCATGATCCAGGCCATGGTCTGCTCGTTAGTGTTCATGTCGGGAGCAGGCACGTCCTTCTCTGGTCCAATGAAGTCGAGCAACTCGGCAGCATAGCGGCGCGTCATGCGTTCGAGTTCGCCCATGGACATCTGCTGCGGGTCGCAGATGATGCCCCCTTTTGCCCCACCGAAGGGAACGTTGACCACCGCGCATTTCCAGGTCATCCACGCGGCGAGCGCACGTACCTCGTCAATGTTCACGTCAGGCGCGTAACGGATGCCGCCCTTGGCTGGACCACGGGCGAAGTTGTGCTGCACGCGAAAACCTTCAAACACCTGAATGCGGCCTGAGTCCATCTTGGTGGGAATGTAGACCTTCAACTCCCGGTTAGGGACTCTCAAGACGGCGTAGAGGTCCGGATCGAGATCGAGCAACTGCGCGGCGCGATCGAATCGCGACATCATTGACTCGAACGGGTTCTCTTCTTTGATCTCGCGAATATCGTCGACGTAGGTTGTGGCATACATGCTCATGGGAGCCTCTCCATAGTCATCCACAGATTACACAGATTGAGTTTGATATCTGTGTAATCTGTGGATGGATTTAATCTAGAACTTCGTTCATCGAACCGCTGCGGAAGCCCTCGAGGTCGAGAGTGACGTACTTGAATCCCAACTCACGAAAACGCGCCGCAAGTGTCTGAAACACCTCTTTGTTCATGACGCGGTCCATCTCCGCCTGCGCAATCTCGAGTCGCACGAGTTGATCGTGATGGCGCACCCGGAACTCTCGAAAACCAAACTCGCGCAGGATTTCTTCACCGCGATCTACTTTGCTGAGTCGCTCGATCGTCACAGTCGTTCCATACGCAATGCGCGAGGATAGGCACGGGCTGGCCGGCTTGTCCCACGTCGGCAACGACACGTTGCGGCTCAACTCGCGAACTTCACTCTTGCTTAGACCAGCTTCAATTAAAGGACTGCGCACGGCATGCTGCGTCGCTGCTCGCCGTCCTGGCCGGTAGTCGCCGAGATCGTCCACGGTGGAACCATCGACTATGTGCTCGATGCCGCGACCACGCGCGACCGACTCGAGTTTGGTGTACAACTCGTCCTTGCAGAAGAAACAGCGATCCGGGTTGTTGGCACTATAACCGGGATTTTCCAACTCCTCGGTCTGAATCATTTCGTGTTGAAAGCCAAACTTCTCGACAACGCGATCGATCTCTGCGCGTTGATACGACGGCAGGCTTGCCGACTGCCCGGTGATGCAGAGGGCGCGTGGTCCCAGTTCCGCGTTGGCGATATAAGCAACGTAACTGCTGTCGACGCCGCCTGAGTAAGCAACGATCACCGACTCGAGTTCACGAAAGATTTCTCGCAGTCTTTCTTCCTTTGCGATTAGATTATTCATTCGGAGTCCGCATGTTAGCTCATGCATCAATAGCAGCGCAACCAGCATCACAGCGACGATCTGCGCCGGTTGTGCTAACATCCAAGCCTCCCCGGATCGCTTCAAAAATGCATGAATTGATCGCCTCTTACTGGAAAAGACTGTCGCTGATCCCTATCTGCTTCGCGCTGTTCTCGCTGTGTGCAACTGTTTCCGCGCAGGAAGCTTTTGGCGACGATGCCGCCGATCCGGTGCGTCTGTTCGAACGCGGACAGAGCGCCCACTCGCATGGCGAGTTCGAAAAGGCCCTCGCCTTCTACGAACAAGCACTCAAAGTCCGGCCGGAGTTTCCTGAAGCAGAGTTCCAGCGCGGCAATGCACTCGTGTCTTTGAAACGTTTGCAGGAAGCAGAAGGAGCCTTTCGCCTCGCCATTTCCTACAAGAAAACCTGGGCACTTCCATATTCCGCCCTCGGCGCTTTGTTGATGCGACAAGGTCGTGACAAAGAAGCCGAGGAGTTTTTCCAGCAAGCCCTCATCGCTGACGCTAAAGAGAGTGTGGCGCTGCGGATGCTCTCCGAGATCCGACTTCGCGCAGGTGATGCGAAGTCGGCCCTCGAATTCGCAAAGCGAGCTACCGCCATCGCCGAGGCTCCTGCTTCAGCGTGGATCGGCCTCGCCATCGCGGAGAAAGCAAACGGCAATAAGGTCGCCGCTAAAACAATTCTGGATCGCGTACTCGCCGATGAACCTGAAAACGTCGCGGCACTAATGGAGCGCGCCGATCTTTTTACTGACGAAAAGAATTTCGAACTCGCTATCGCAGATCTCAACACAGCGGCGAAGGTGAAGCCGGCAGATAAAGCAGTGGCATCGCGCCTGGCTAACGCGCTGCAACAGGCAGGTAAAACCGACGAGGCGCTGGCAATCGCGAAGGCCGCAGGGCTCGAGGTCCAACAACCAACCGGCACGAGCGGAGTAGTCGGAACACCGGAAGAGATCGAAGCCGCCAACAGCACCGATCCTGCTGTCGCGCGCAAAGCGCTCGAAAAACTGCTCGAGAAGAATCCGCGCAGCGCGATGCTGCTCGGACGTCTCGGCGCGTCGTATCGCACTGACGATCCGAACCGTTCACTCGACTTCTATCGCCGCGCCGCGGAAATTCAACCGGACTCTCCCGAGTATGCGCTCGGATACGCCGCGGCACTGGTCCAGGCGCGTCGCTTCGCACATGCAGCACAAATCCTGCAACAGGTTGTGAAAGCCGCTCCAGACAACTACGCCGCACACGCGAATCTCGCGACCGCACTGTACGAATCGAAACGCTATCAGAAAGCGATACCGGAGTATCAATGGATCTTAGCGGCTAAACCCGAGATCGCAGTGGCGCATTATTTCATTGCCACTTCACACGATTATCTTGGAGAATACACCGAAGCACTCGCATCGTATGAAAAGTTTCTGGCGGTCGCCGATCCAAAGACAAACCAGCTCGAGATCGACAAAGTCAAACTGCGATTGCCAACGCTCCACCGACAAATTAAGTTAGGAGAGGGCGTCAAGAAAAAGCCCTGACATGACTCGCGCAACACAACGCTTCATCGCCGTCGCGGCACATCTGGTACTACTCGCGTTCGTGTGTCTGCCGGCAGTCAATGCTCAGGATGCGCAACCAGCCGCAACACCACAAGCAACTCCGCTTCCGGCGCCGCCGCCATTCAAGATGATAGTCAAAGAGGAGCGGGCGGCGATCGAGCAGACCAAAGATTCAGGCAGGCGATTGAAGCTCACGATCGAATACGCAGGCGGCCACCTGACGCGTGCCGAACAACACACTGCGCGCGAAAACTATGAGGCAGCGTCAGCCGAAATCGGCATGTACCACGCCCTGATCGAGAGCGCTCTGGATTTTCTTAGTTCCTTTAAACGCGACAGCAACAAAACACGCGACCTTTATAAACGCCTCGAACTATCACTACGTGCTGACGGTCCGCGTTTGACTGCCATGCGGCGCATTACTCCGCTCGAATTTGCCGTCTGGATCAAGCAGGTGGAAGACTTCGCCCGCGCCGGCAGAACCGAAGCGCTCAATTCGTTTTACGGCCACACCGTCGTGCGCGATCCGGAAAAGAAAGAGAAGCCCAAAGAAAGCCCAACCCCAAAGAGTAATCAGCCATGATCACCCGAATCCTGTTAACTTTTTGCATCTCCCTGTTTGTCGTATTCAGTGTTCAAGCCCAGTCACGAGATCATCTCACGCAGCAGGAAGTAGATCTGGTGAAGGAGGCTCAAATCCTCGACAAGCGTATCGACGTGTTCATCAAGGCAGCCGAGCGTCGGATGATGGTGATTACGAATTCGGCGGCGGCGAATGCGAAGCAGTTGAAGAAGGATTCGGAACGTTGGGGAGAACTGCCGACTGGATCGCGCGCCGAGCTCGTCTCCGATATCGCGCGCATTCTCGACGAGGCGATCACAAACATTGACGACGTCAGCTCACGCGACGAGCGCAACCCGCTGATCGCGAAGTCGCTGCGGAAGCTGGCCCAGTCCGTGAATTCAATCATGGCCCAGTTGAAGCCACTTGCGCCGGAAGCAAAGACCGACGCCGAAATCGCAAGCTTCGAACTGCTGCACGAAGACGCCCAATCAATCCTCGAAGCCGCCACCAAGCTCCCACCCGAGGTGGTCGACAAGAAAGCAAAGAAAAACTAAGCACGCGGCGAGCGGGGGCAAGCCCCTCTTCCTGACTT
>DASVGE010000222.1:0-20533 GCA_036379695.1 Pyrinomonadaceae bacterium
CCGCCTGCACGCGATAGCCCAGCCGTTCCAATTCCTTTTGCAGGACCAGCCTCAGGTTGGCCTCATCTTCTGCGATCAGAATTCGTGCCTGCTGCTGTTGCTCGCTCAAACTGTCTGTTCCTCGCTTAGCTTGACTGCGGAGAGAGTGATCGTGAAAGTAGTTCCCGCTCCCACGGTCGACTGCACGTCAAGAGTGCCGCCATGCTCCGTTAAGATACCATAACATACGGCAAGCCCGAGCCCTGTTCCGCGCCCAATTTCTTTCGTCGTGAAAAACGGCTCGAAGATCTTGGGAAGGTTTTCAGGTGGAATACCCACGCCGGTATCACTGACTTCAACCACTACTTTGTCGTCCTCATTGCGCCCGACGATTGTTAACACGCCGCTGTCGCCCATCGCGTCCAGCGCATTGGTCGCCAGCGCGATGACGGCTTGCTGCAACTGACCCGGATCGCCGGAAACAGGCTGCAAATCGAGCGCGATTTCGATTTTGAAAAAGACGTCGGGACTGCGCTTCTGATGCGACAGCAGACGCACTGCCGATCGAACCACGTCGGCGAGATTGATCGTCACATGATCCGAGTTGCGCGTGCGACTAAAGTCCAGCAGGCCCATGGTGATGCTCTTGCAACGGAACGCCTCACTGCGAATCAGACCCAGGTACTCACGCAAGTCTTCGAGCGCCGGTGAACCGTCAAACTCGCCGTCATTCACACGTGCTTCGAGCGACTCGGCGCACGCGGAGATCGTTGCGAGCGGGTTGTTGATTTCGTGGACCACGCCTGCCGCCAGGCGCCCGACCGCGGCGAGTTTTTCCGCGCGAGCGATCGCGCGATTGGCTTCTACTCGATCGGTAACTTCCTCGCCGACAGTGATGACGTGCGTGACCTGTCCGCTGTTGTCGGCCCACATCGGAATCTTGCTGATGACCCAGTGACGGATGTCCCCTTTTTGAGATGGAGTCTCCTGCTCGATGCGTTCGATCTCACCACTCTCAAACACACGCGCAAACTCCTCCTCCAGCACGTCGCGTGGTTGGCGCGTGAGCACGTTGAAGACGTTCTTGCCGAGCACTGAGCCACGGGGAATACCGAGCTCGCCGAGTTCGCGGTTACGGTTCCACGCCACGACTCGATACTCGCGATCGATCGCATAAAGCGACAACGGCAAGCTATCGACAATCGCTTCAATGAACCTGCGCTGTGCTTCGGCCTCCGCAGTTTGTTTCTCGACTTCTCTCGCCAGGCTCACTGACGTTTCACGCGCGGCTTGATACAGCGAACAGATGTGCGCTGCGAGCGACGTCTGCTGCGCTGCGGCTTCGATCAAACGTCTTTCTGTTTCGCCACACTGTTCGCGCAGATCGAATGCGACGATCAGCGCGCCTTTTGAACGGCCGGCAAAGCGTACCGGCGACACATACTCCACGTTGTGAAGATCATCGCGCAGTAGAAATGAACTCTTTTCAGTGATCAGTACTGAGTTGACCGAGTCTCCTGACTGTAACCATTCCTGAAGCGCGGCGGTGTTGAGTAACGAAGGATCGTCGGCGGCGCCTTCGCGATCGAAAACACACAGCGCGTTTATGTCTTTACCGGCGGTGACGTACGCCGCGCACAGCGACGCCTCGATCGCTTCGAAAGTCGCACCTGCAACACGCCGGACCAACTGTTCGGGTTCGAGCGCGCGCAAAAGCCCGCGACCGATGTCAGACAAAAATCTGAGTTCGCGATTACTGCCGATCAGCGCCCACTCGCGTTGTGACGTCCGCACGTGCAGGCTGACGCGCGACAGAAGCTCGCCGGGAGTTGAAGGTTTGGTGATGTAGTCGTCGGCGCCGGCGGTGAAAGCCTGCACCTTGCGTGTCTCGTCGTCGCTTTCAGACAGCGCGATGATCGGCAGCTTGCTCGTGGTCGGTTGAGCGCGAAGCAGCTTGCAAAGAGCCAGCCCGTCGACGCCTGGCATCTCGAGGTCCAGTGCGACCAGATCGCAACGCACACCCTTGAGCACACGAAGGGCGGAAGCAGCTTCGGTAGCAGTTACAACACGATACTGAGCAGTCTCGAAGATTTCGCGGAGCCTTTCGCGGGCGGCGGCATCATCGTCAACTATTAAGAGTGTTGCGTTGTGATTGTCGGCGGGAGCAACCATGCTTTCAGGCAGTCGCGTCATGAAGACGCACCTCGAAGTCGATTGAAAGCGATGAGCGACGGATATGTCAAGAATTTCCATCCACAGACTGCACAGATTTATTTAACAATCTGTGTAATCTGCGGATAGACAATGAACACTTCCTAACAAATCACGCTAACAAAGACATAGAGAACGGACAGAAACCACTTAGGTGAAAGGACCTACCAATGACTCTAACCGCACAAAATCTCGTCGCCTGGCACGACCGCGATACCGCCAACCACGTCGCCGAACGCGACAAATTCGCGGAAAAAGGATTTCGCCCGCTCTCATTATCAATTTATGGCAGCCCTAATGATCCGCGCTTCGCCGCTGTGATGGTCAAGCGCCCGCAAGTTATCGCTACACGTTCTTTTATCAACATGTCTCATTCCGAATTTCAAAAAGTGTTCGACGATCAGGCCAAAGAAGGATTTGGACCATTCATCATCACCGCCACTGGTCCAAAAGACGGCGCGGTCTTCGCCGGCTCCTTCCGAAAGATGTCAAAAATCCCACTGACGCGACACAACCTGTCAAAAGACGAGTTCATCCAGTTGAATCTCCAGCAACACGACGCCGGAAAAATACTGATCTGGGCCGACTGTTTCGGCACCCCCGGCGAACCACGCTACTGCGCCATCTGGGGTCCAAACCCCGAAAGAGTCGCCTGGAACATCGACGCCGTCGACGAAGGTGGCGACAAACTACAGCAACGTTTTGAGGCAATGGCAGGAATGGGCGCTCGTCCGGCACTGCTGAGCGTCACACCTTCCGGCAACCTCATGGAGATGTTTGTCGATTCGCACATCGGTCCATGGACGTCGAAAGTGGGCATGACTTCCGCCGAGTATCAGGCTGCGTTCAACTCGAACGCCGAGGCAGGGCGTTGGCCCATCTGCGTCTCGGCCTCAGGTTCAGGCAACAGCGCTCGTTTTGCCGCGATCTTTGCCACACGTGAGGAGATCAGTCCGCGCACTTTTCGCATGACCGGGACAGCACCAGTCGCGGCCATCGACGCGAAGATGAAAAACTACGTCGAATCCGAGAATCTACGCGGCGCCGCCCTGGCGATCGTGAAGGGTCGTCGCCTGGTTTACGCGCGCGGTTACACCAACGCGGAAGCTTCGTATCCTGACATTCAACCCACGACACTCTTTCGTCAGGCGAGTATTTCGAAAAGCTTCTGCGCGGTCGCGGTGTGGGAACTGATCGAACGCGGTGATCTGTCGCTCAACACAACGATGCAGAGCGTGCTGAATCTCAAGCAACTTGATGGTTCGGCGCCCAGGGACAGCCGCTTCGCTGACGTCAAGATCAAACACCTGTTGACGAGCACTTCCGGCATTCCGCAAGGCGGCGTCTGGGGTGCTGTCGAAGCTTCACAAACAGCAAATGGGACGCTTCCGTCAAACGGCACCGAGGTGGCACGTTGGATCGCCGGACTGGACATGACGGGTAAACCAGGCGATGAGAAAAACGTGGTCTATGGCAACACTGACTACTTCCTGCTGAGCCTGATCGTCGCACAGAAGATGAATACGTCGTCTTTCGAAGCAGCACTCAAGAAGCTGGTCCTCGATCCACTGAGTCAAACACGGACGCGCGCGTCGCGATCGTTAACTGGTGATCAGTCATCCGACGAAGCCCACTATCACATGACTGTTCACGATCCAGAGGCTGGATGGGCACTGTTCCAACTCGAGTGTGGTTCGAGCGATCGAACTCAAGCTCGACCCCTCGTCCCGACGCATTACGGAACTTTCGATCTGGAAATGTTTGACGGCTGCGGCGGCTTGTCATCCGCAGTGGTTGACGTCGCGCGCCTGTGCGCAATGTTCTCCTGCCGCAACAACAATCCCGTGCTCAAGAAGGACACCATCGACGACATGCTCGCGGCTGCGGTCGCAGCCACCAGCGGGTTATCCGGCCCTGACGCGCATGGCTATCACGGCTTCGACTGGGCGTCGAACGTCGACTTAGACAAGCATCAGGTGATGTTCAGCAAAGGTGGATGGCTGCCTGGCATGGGTACGTACTACATTGGGACCAGCGGCGGGTTGTTCTACATAATTGCGCAGAACGGAAACAGCCCGAAAGGCGACGGTGTCAACTGGTACGACGAGATCCGGCCCATCGTCGAAGCGCACGACTGGGGCACCGCCGACCTCTTCCCCAACTTCGGCATGGCATCGCTCCCCGGCCCCGCAGTCGAGCTTGCTCAGAAGCCCTTCAAACAGAAGCTCACGGTGAAGCAAAGCATGGAACAGGTACAACGCTCCATCTCCCGCTCACGACGTTTGCTGCGCGGACGTTAGTTCAATTGAACCGGGCCTGGAAAGAACTGTGCCTGGAAAGAACTGTACCTTGGAAAGAACAAGTCAGGAAGAGGGGCTTGCCCCCGCTTCTTGAGTTCGTGTTTGCAAGCCGGTGGGGGAACCGGCTTGCACTAACACGAACTCAGGACACAAAGAATTCACCCGCAAGCGTTTTAATCTCAGCATCCACCATCCCATGAAGGTTTAGCTCACCGCAGCGATTGAAGGCGAAGTGTTTCGCAGTGTTCGCAAGCAGCTTCGGGTGCGGAGAGTTTTCGAGCGTCGCCATCAGGACCAGCAGTGCAGAGGCTTTCGTCGCCGGTTCGTCACCTTCCCGGCAGATCAGCGTCGTGAGTGTTTCGATCTGCTCCTCGTCTGACGTGACGTACAAGTTGTCGACAATGGTTTCGCCCGCATCCACCCGTCGCACCAATTCACCAAGCCACGGGTCATCAGTCTCCAACCCATAACGAATAATCGCCCGGCTTGGCCCATCAATCAATTTGTCATTTATAAGAGACTCCGCGCGTCTTTTGATCGCAGCGTTGACGTGAGGTGTTTCGCGCACACTTGCGCTACCATTATTAACCATGATCTTCATCCTTTCCTTAGAAGGTTGAGGGTCGAGGGCTGGCTCTGTGTTACTGCACAAGCCGGCCCGCTTCTTTTAGTGGGGCCTCCGCACTATACGCGGCAGATTTTCGGTTGTCATTAGATAAGTAACTAAGAATGATCGCACACCACCATGTGTTTTCTTATCCAGTCGCTCAGCTCGATCCTTGAAAACTTCCCGCTCGCGACACTGATAATGATCTTCTCCTGCTCATCAACTGACGCATCAATTTCGTGGCCGTTGAGCAAAAGAAATACTTCCATCGCACCGTGACCGACACGCTTGTTGCCATCAACAAACGGATGATTTTGGATTAGCGAATGGCCCAACGCCGCAGCCTTGCTGGCGAGATCTGGATAGAATTCCTGGCCACCAAAACTAGCCTCCGGTTGGGCCACAGCCGATTCCAAAGCTCCACGATCCCTTAGGCCAGAGCTTCCTCCACTTTGTGCAATCAAGAGGGAATGTAGTGAGATGACTTCCTGAAGAGATTAAGTAGCGCATCAGGCAAGCCGTCGGTAGAGGTCGGCATTCTTCTTGAGTACGTACTCAGCCGAGCGCTGGAATTCGTCTTCGAGCTGCGCAAGCTTCTCTTCGATACTCAGGATTGACAACTGCTCCGGAGAAACACTGAGGCGCTCTGCCGCCTCCTGCAATTTCGAAGCGGTTTGTTCTGGTAGCTGAAGTTCCAACACTTTCATAACTACAATCTACACCAACAGGCCTCTTTGGGTCAGCCGAAGTCATTACGTTTGTCCATGGCAACTGATATACCCGTAGACAGAACTTACCTTGCCTCAAGGAGCGTCGCGCAGTCTATGGTCGATGTTTACCGGATGTCAAATTCTGTCCTAGTTATGCTCTATGAAACTATGGCTTGGTTTGGTGTGTCCGGCGGTTCCGGGTGCAGATCTGTGTCGGGGATCAGGCGGGCGACGCGGTGGGTGGATTTGACGCGGTACATTTCGTTGTCGGCGGCGACGACGAGTTGATCGAGGGTTTCGCCGTTGATGCCGAAGGTGGCGGTGCCCAGGCTGATGCCGACGCGGGCGACGCGGTTCTTAGCGAGGGGAAGTTCGAATTTGGAGACGGCGTTTTCGATGCGGGCGCAGAGTTCTTCGACCTGTGCGCCGACAACTTCCTGGACCAGGGCGACGAACTCGTCGCCGCCGTAGCGTGCGAGGAAGTCGTACTCGCGTAACTGGCCTTCGATGATGTGGGCTACTTCGCGCAGCATCTTGTCGCCGGCTTTGTGACCGTGGGTATCGTTGACGTTCTTGAATTCGTCGAGGTCGAGCATGACGACCTGGAACGTGCGGTCGGTACGGCGAGCGCGGGCTGCTTCTTCTTCAAAACGCAAGGACAGGTAGCGCGCGTTAGGCAATCCGGTTAGCGGATCGGTTAACGCATTCGACTCCGCTTCCGCGTGTTGCATCGCGTTCGCGAGCGCGTCGGAGGCAAGATGCGTTACCGTTTCCAAAAGTCGCATGTGATCGTCGGTATATTGTTCGAGATCACTTGAATAGACCGACAACGCACCCAGCAGAACGTCGTCCTTAAACAACGGCAACGAAGCCATCGATCGATACTTGATCCCGGCTTCGGGATTGATGTCTGTGAAATCCAGACTCGGATGGAGTTGATTAACGGCGCTGCGATTCGCCAGGGCAAAGCCGGTGACTCCTTCGCCGAGTGCTATGCACCTTCCGGCCAGTTTTTGAATGTTCTTGCCTACGACGTGGCGAGCGGTCGCGTAGCCTTTACCGTCGTCGTAGAAGTAAACGATGCAGGTGTCGAACGGGACCACGTGGCCCACTTTGTCGACGAGTATTTCGAGCGTGTGTTCGACGTCGAGCGAAGTACCAAACGTGCGCGCAATCTCGTAGAGCGCGTACACCTCGCGGTGAGCTTTCTTGATCTGATCGTAGGCGATGAAAGAACCGCGTTCTCGCGTTTGCGCCATGTCAACCGTGCTCAGTTGAATCGGTGGCTCGGTTGAGTGATTTGCAGGTTGATGTTGCAGGCCAAGCTCAGCAATTTGAGAATCGAAGCGTGGCAGATGTTTGAGGAACTGTTCGACCACCATCGGGTCGAAATGAATTCCGGCGCCGCGCAACAGCAGCGCGGTCGCTTCATCCATGGTCATGCCACGTCGAAACGGACGATCCTCACGAACCGAATCAAAGCAATCAACCACTGAAATAATCCGCGCCGTAATCGGGATCTGTTCGCCGCGAAGCCGGTCGGGATAACCGCGTCCATCCCACTGTTCGTGATGGTGCCTGACGATCGGAATCACCGGATACGGAAAATCCACACGGCCGAGGATCTGGGCGCCTACAACCGTGTGGATCTTCATCTTTTCAAACTCTGCGGGCGTCAGGGGTCCAGGCTTGTTCAGGATGTGCGGCGGCACCGCAAGTTTGCCGACGTCATGAAGCAGCGCGCCGGCTTTCAGCGCGGCGATCTCATTCAGCGTCAGGCCGAATACTTCGCCCATGCCCGCCGCGTAAATCTGCACGCGACGAACGTGGCAGTGGGTTGTTTGATCTTTGGCGTCGATGGCGGTCGCGAGGGCTTCCGCGGTTGCGAGGTGGAGTTGACTCAGCGCTTCGATCTCATTTGTCTTCGACTGCAAACGCGCGCGCACACTGCGATAGATCAGATAAGTTGCAAGAATAGAGATAGGAGTAAGAACGAGATAAGCAAAAGGGAAAGTACCGTAGAAGATTTCGAGCACGAGCGGCACGACCAGTAACGTCCATGAGATCCAGAGTTGATTTGTGCGCCACCAGTGCGCGAGCGATTCGCGCACCGACGGAACCGGAGACAGAACTGGGAGCAACTCAGCTCTATCTCCGGTGAATTGGGCAAGTGGCAGCCCCTCGCGGAGCTGCCGTGCTGGGTGAGATGTTTCTCGGCTCGTCGTTGTCATAGAACTTTGCGGCTACGGACCCCGTGCGGAGAGCCCGCGAAGCCAGAAGGCCTCTTCGCCGCGCTGTGCCTCTTCTCAACTCGTGTGCCGTTGCAAAATACTGCGAATTCGCGATGGAAGCGCAGGCTTCAATTCATTCTGACGCGTCAGATTGAGAATTTCAGTCAAGCTGGTTAATCTGAGCCACGGACTACACGGATGAACACAGATAAGAATTTGATCTGTGTTCATCCGTGTCAATGTGTGGCTCCAAATGAATAAATCGCCGACGCAAGTGGGATATATCGATCTGTTGCGACGAAATCGCAGCTTCAGACAATTGTGGCTCGGGCAGGTTGTCAGCCAGATGGGCGACTGGTTCAACACCATCGCGCTCTACACGATCATTCTCAAACTTACCGGCTCGGGTCGTGACGTAGGTCTGCTACTCGTTGCGCGTTTTCTGCCCAGCTTTTTATTCGGACCGATCTCGGGTGTCGTCGCGGACAGGTTTAGCCGGCAACGAATCATGATCGTTTCAGACCTGCTGCGAGCGGCAGTCGTACTTGGATTCCTGTTTGTGCGGCGTCCGGATCAGTTGTGGATAATCTACGTGCTGACCGTTTTCCAATTAGGACTTTCCACTTTCTTCGAACCTGCAAAAACCGCGGCGATTCCATCCATCGTGGAAGATCGCGAACTTGTTGCCGCGAATGCGATCTCGTCGGTGACGTGGTCGGCGATGCTCACGATCGGCGCGGCCATCGGCGGATTGATCACCGGCTGGTTCGGAACTGACGTCGCCTTCGTTCTCGACGCCGCAACTTACCTGCTGTCAGCAGCTTTGATCGCCAGCATTCGCGTCTCCAAACGCAAGAAGCGCGAACGACAAAAACTCTCGTTAGGACGCCTGCTCGGCATTACCGAAACGATCGACGGAATCAGGTACGTTAAGGATCGACCACGCGTGCTCGCGCTGTTGCTGGTCAAACCTGCGTGGGGACTGGGTGGCGGCATCCTGACGTTGCTGGCTGTGTTTGGCGAACGCATCTTTCCGGTGGGCAAGGACGCAGCCGGCGGAATCGGCGTGCTCTTTGCAGCGCGCGGTATTGGCACTGCCGTTGGTCCGATAGTGGCGCGACGCATCTCGGGTGAAGGCAATCGACGCATGCAGGCGTCGATCGGCATCGCCTTTTTGATCGGCGGCGTTTTTTACATCGCGTTCGGCACGGCGACCAGTTTTGTCTTCGCCCTGCTCGTGCTCGGGATTGCGCATTGCGGCGGCAGCATTTTGTGGGTTAACTCCACGGTGATACTGCAACGGAGAGTTGAGGATACCTTTCGCGGGCGCGTGTTTGCGGCTGAGTTGGCGTTGTTAACGTTGACCATGGCAGCATCTAATTACGTCACCGGCGAACTGCTCGATCGTTTTCAGATCTCACCGCGGATCGTGACTGTTGCCATCGGAGCTCTTTTTACAATCCCCGGGATCACGTGGTTCCTGACTCAACGTTGGTGGGACCGCGAAGCACGTCCTGCAGCAAACCACGGACTTACACGGATGAACACAGATTTATGCGAATCAAAATCGGAGTGATGGGCTCGGCTGCGCCCGATAGCGCGCGGCTGGAGACGGGCAACACAATCGTCGCAAAGGCTGAACGCCTCGCGCGCGTTATCGCTGCAAAGGACGTCGTGCTTTTGACCGGGGCCACGACCGGCCTCGTTTACGTTGTAGGAAAGACAGCGCACGACAATGGCGCATTTCACATTGGAATCTCGCCCGGAGGTAATCAACGCGAGCACGTAGAGTTGCACCATTTACCGCTCGATGCCTGCGACTCGTTGATCTACACGGGTTTTGGTTTGAAGGGTCGAAACGTGGTGCTGGTGCGATCGTGCGATATTGCATTGTTTGTTGCGGGTGCGATGGGTTCGCTCAACGAGTTCACGATCGCGCACGATGAAGGAAAGATTATCGGCTGTTTGACGGGAACGGGCGGCGTGGCTGATGAATCGGAGTATCTGGTGCAGCGGTTTGGCAAGCGCGGCATCGCGGCGCGTGTGTTTCACAACGAAGATCCCGAGAAGCTCGTAGACGATTGCCTGAACGCATTGAAATCAAGATGAAAATTATCGCTCCATACGTAGACCACCCGATTTGGCAACAGTGTCAGCCGATCACGATCGAACACTACTGGTCTGGCCAGCCTGCGCCACCGTCGCGTCATGCTGAAGCGAGAATCTGCTGGTCCGACGAGGCGCTTCACGTTCGTTTCGTGTGTGCGCAACACGAGCCGTTGATCGTGTCCGAGAATCCGCAAACAGAAAAGAAAACACTCGGACTCTGGGATCGTGATGTTTGCGAGATCTTCCTCGCCCCGGATCCCGCCAATCCGGCGCGATACTTTGAATTCGAAGCAGCGCCGACCGGCGAATGGGTGGACCTGGGAATCACCGTGACGCCAACCGGACGAGAGACTGACTGGGATTTCGCCTCCGGCTTCACCACAGCCGCAAAACTCGATCACGATCAGCTAATGATTTCTATGAGGATCCCCTGGAGTGATGCGCTTCCTAAACCAGAAGCCGGGGAAGAATGGCGAGTCAACGTGTTTCGCTGTGTTGGCCCGGAAGCGCCCGAGCGTTACCTGGCGTGGCAACCAACCAAAACCCCAGAGCCTAACTTCCACGTCCCTGAAGCATTCGGAACCTTAGTTTTTTCACACAAGAACGCAAAATAGAAACAAGTCAGTCAGAATAGAACCAGTCAGTCAGAACAGAACAAGTCATTCAGAATAGAACAAGTCAGGAAGGGGGGCTTGCCCCCGCTGTTAGTTGAGTCGAAACGGCGGGGGCAAGCCCCTCTTCCTGACTTGTTCTATTCTGACTAAACTTGTTCTATTCTTGACTGACTGGTTCTATTCTTGACTGACTTGTTCCTATTCTTGACTGACTTGTTCTGATGTTACGTCTGCAAGTAACTCTTCAAGCGTTGGGCTGGTGCGCCATGATTTTTGAGACGTACTTCTCAAAACTGACCTTATCCGTGTCGCTCATCTCCAGAATCCGAGCACCGATCAAGTACCCGCTCTCATCCTCAAGGCTCTCGTACCTGACCGTCCCCACCTTCATCTCAACTGGCCCACTCGGAAGCTCGAGCTTGATGTGGAGCTCGCGGTCCGCTCCTGCGAGGTAGTGTTCGCCAATCCGAATCGCCGGAACGACGAGCGCCAGCCCCGTCGCGCTGACATCCAGCGTGTGCCCGTTCAGCTGCGGCAAACGGCGCGAACCATTCGAATTCACTCTCGGATCCGACAAGCTCAGAGTGAAGTTCAAACGCACGCGCACACGCCTGCTATTTCGCCGGTTGCCAATGAAACGGCGTAAACGCGACACGATTCTGCGGGGCAGTTCCGACATCTCGTGAAACCACTAAGTAAGCGCGGACCAAATTGAGGAAAGGACTTCGTCGGGAAACCGATGGGGGGCAAGTCGCCGCAAGGGCCATTCTAGAGAACCTGCTCTTACGGACGCAACAATTTAATTAGTTCTTTACTACGAGCGGCTTGCCGCTCGCGTCTCCGCTTCGCACCCCCGAAGCGTCGAGATAGAAGGAAAGACGGCCTGTACGCCCGTACTGAGCGGGCTCGGCGGTGGCGTACCACGACTTACCGTCAGTGGAACGGATAACCTGGAAGCGGTAGCCGGTGCTTTCAGTACCCTCGATGTCTTTGGGAATGAGCCCGGCGCTGATGAGCTCGGCGGTGTTGCCGAACTGGCCGTTGTGGCCCTGGCTGTAGACCACCTGCGCGAGTGAGATACGCGTCATCATGTCCTGAACGTCGCTGTGGTGGGCGTTGATGCGGGTCTCAAAAAAGAACTTCTTGCCCGCTTTCCTGACTATTTCGAGACTTTCCTTGTCGCCGACGACCCAGGCGTTATCGATTTTGATCAGCGTAGCCGGTTCGACTTTCTCTTTCCCGTCGGCATCCGTCACCTTCACAAACACGGTAGCAATGTCGCCGCTAATCTGTTCGCCGCTGATGTCGATCTGCCCGGGAAGCTTCTCGCTCACGGCGACCGCCATCCGCTCGAAGTCGGGACGCAGGTCTTCGTATTCCTCTGTCGAGAGACCTTCCAGGCCGTGCCGCCAAACCGACATCCCAAACGCCTCGCGAAACTTCTTTTCGCGCATCATCCGGTAAAACTCGCGCATGGTTTCAACCGGCGAGCGCTGCGTGGACTGGGCCAATCCGGGCGTCGCAACGGCCAGCAACAAGGCGCAGCAAAGCAGTGGGGATCGAAACAGTTTCAAGATAGCAACCTCAGTTTATCGAAAGGGCGCGCCCCGGATTAGCAGCGCGCCCCTGAATGAGTGTCTAACTCCGTCGTGTAGCCTACGTCTGCCGGCGTTTCGGCGCAAGTAAAACTTCACGACCGACGAGGTAAAGCAGGATCGCCAGCACGAGGAACGGCAGCAACGACAGTACGTCAGCCCATGGGCCGTTAAAGAACGGGTTGTGGTCCCTGGACCAATGTTCGATCGCTTCGCTCTGGTCTTTCCAGAGACCCGCGAAGAAGGCGATGAACACTGCCGCGAGTGCGCCACCGGCAATGTAGCCCGAGGCCATCAGCACGCCGGCGCTCTTGTCAGTCTCAGCTACAAATTCCTCTTCCGACAGTTCCCGGTTCCGGAATTTGAAACGCAGGTACTTGTCTACCAGCCAGCGAATCATGCCGCCGATAAAGATCGGGCTCGAGGACGACAGCGGCAGGTAAACACCGACTGCGAATGCGAGTGACGGAATGCCCGCCATCTCGAGCACGATCGCAATCATCACACCCAGGAGCACCAGGCCCCACGGCAACTGCTGATTGAGAATGCCCTTGATGATGTAAGACATCAGCGTGGCCTTAGGCGCGTCGTACTTCGTAACTGACGAGCCGTCAGGCGCAACGCGGTGGGTACCGTTGATTCCCGGATCGACGTAGTAAACAGGCACACCCTGCGCGTTCACGAGATATTTTCCCGGAGGGCCATCCCGCTCGTCGATCTTGTGCCAGGTGGCATACGCGTTGTTGTCGGGAACAGCAAGTCCACTCTTCGCTGTTTCCGGTGGTCCAAGATTCGAGGTGTCGGCGCGCAACGTCGCCGGAAAATTGCGCTCGACTTTGTGTAAGACTTTGCCTGATTGATCTACCAGATACTCGCCCGGTTCGAGGCCCCCAACCAGCGGCACGGCGCCAACTTCGTTCTTCAGTAACCTGAAGCTGCCGCCGCCGGTGGGCTGCAACGTTTCGTTAAATGGTGGCAGTGCAGCCAAAGCAGCGCCGTCAACCTGCGGACCGTTTGCCATGGCCGTGAAAGTCGATTGCGGTACGTAAACCGTGCTCTGGTCGTTTAACCGGAGCAGGATCGGCCCGAGAATCAAAGCAGAAGCAAGCGCGCCAACGAGAATCGCGATTTGCTGATACTTGGGCGTGGCGCCGACCAGGAATCCTGTTTTGAGGTCCTGAGAAGTGGTGCCACCGTTCGAAGCTGCGATACAAACGATGCCGCCGATCGAGAGCGCGGTTACGTAGTAACTCGGTCCACTCCAACCGACGATGAGAAAGATCAAGCACGTCAGCAACAGTGTGGCGACAGTCATGCCGGAGATCGGGTTCGACGACGATCCGATTTCACCAGTCAAACGCGACGAGACAGTTACAAACAGAAACCCGAACGCGATGATCAGTATCGCGCCGAGGATGTTGAACTGAAGGTGCAGTTGCGGCAGGATCACGATCATCGCGATCAGCGCCAGCACACCACCGATCACAATCTTCATCGAAAGGTCCTGGTCGGTGCGCGGCAGGTTCGAGGCGGCGGATTGTCCTCCACGGAGGTCGGCAAGCCCGCCTTTTAAGCCATGCCAGATAGTAGGTAGTGATCTAAACAGACTGATGATTCCGCCCGCTGCTACGGCGCCCGCGCCGATGTAGAGCACGTAAGCGCCGCGAATGTCATCAGGTCCCATTTCACTGATGGGAACGGTGCCCGGGGCAAGCGCCGTGGTCATCCCCTCGCCAAAGAATTTAATGGCCGGTATCAACACGAGGTAAGCAAGCACGCCGCCCGCACACATGATCGATGCGATGCGTGGTCCGATGATGTAACCCACGCCCAGCAGCGCCGGCGAGATCTCCGCGGCGAGCGATCCGGCTTTGAAAGGCGCGCCAAAAACTTTGCTGGGTACGTCCTTCCAGCCCTTGAGCGCCGCCATTGCCACTTGATACACGAGGCCAATTCCGAATCCCGTGAAGATCGTCTTCGCGCCCGACATTGCATCTTCGGTCTCAGCAGCCTTTGCCTTGTAAACCGGATCCGCGGCGGCGCGCGACTCTTCGGAGGCGCCCGCCTTCAAGACTTCCGCGCAAGCCGTGCCTTCGGGATATTTCAAGATTCCATGCTGTTGCACGATGAGGGCACGGCGCAGCGGAATCATCATCAGGATTCCGAGCAGTCCTCCCAAACTCGCCACCAGCATCACGCGCGTAAATTCGAGGTCGAAACCGAGAATCATGATCGCGGGCATGGTCACACCGACGCCGAAAGCAATCGATTCTCCGGCGGAGCCCGAAGTCTGCACGATGTTGTTCTCGAGGATGGTGGCCTCTCGAACTCCGATCTTACCGAGCAGTCGAAACAGGCTGATCGAGATCACGGCGACGGGGATAGACGCACTCACGGTCAGTCCTACTTTGAGCACCAGCCACAAAGAGGAAGCGCCGAAAACCATCCCCAGCAGGGTGCCGACGATCAGAGGGAGTGCAGTGAGCTCGCGAACATGCGCATTGGCCGGGATATACGGCCGGAATGTAGCGAGTAAAGGATTATCAACAGGCTTGGCAGCCTTGACTCCGACAGTATCCGGAAACTCATTTGCACCGACGCTCTCAGAAGACATCCGGTTTGACCTCCAACAAGTTTTGGTAAAAGCGGGGAGTGCGCAAAGGGGACTGGAAAACGCCGTTACTTTACACGGGCGGCTCGCGCTCGGCAAGCCACAAAGAGGCACAAAATGCGCAAAACAAACCTGCTCTTTTGTGCCTTATTGTCGCTTCGATTAAACTGCAAGGGCTCGTTCGAAGCCGTTCCCGCTGCAAAATATCGATGCGCAATATAATAGGTGTTTTACTGCTGCTTTTGGGTTGCTTGTATGCCCCGGCAATCAGCCAAACAAAGATCCCCAAACCGGAGGAAGTGCTCGGCTTTACGCCGGGAGAGGATCGCAAGCTGGCCTCGTGGAGTCAGGTGATCGACTATTTCGAGCAGTTGGATCGCTCCAGCGACCGCGTGATCTTTCAAACGCTCGGACAGACGTCGATGAACAAGCCGTTCGTAATGGCCACCATCAGCGCGCCCGCGAACCTTGCTCGACTCGACGAGTTCAGGAACATCCAGGACCAGCTTGCAGATCCTCGCAAACTCGGCCCACTCGCCACGCGCGATCGCAAAGCAGCAGAACTGATCCGCCAGGGCAAAACCATCGTTTTGATCACTTGCGGAATTCACTCAACCGAAGTCGGCTCGTATCTCTCGAGTATGCTGATCGCTCACCGCCTCGCTTCGTCAACCGACGCGGGCGTGCAAAAGATTCTCGACAACACGATCGTGCTGCTGGTTCCGTCCCTCAATCCCGACGGCGTTGACATCGTCAAAAACTGGTACGAGAAAACTCTCGGCACACCGTTCGAAGGCACCGATCCTCCGGAGCTCTATCACAAGTACACCGGCCACGATAACAACCGCGACTGGTACGCCTTCACGCAAGTCGAGACGCAGCTCACCGTAGACAAGATTCACAACGTGTGGCATCCGCAGATTGTCCACGACATACACCAGCAAGGCGCTTTTGGATCGCGACTGTTCCTGCCGCCGTACATGCCACCGGTTGAACCGAACGTGCCGAAACCGATCGTGCAGGCTTACACAGAACTCGGAAACTGGATGGCGGGCGAGTTGCGCGCCAAAGGCTTCCAGGGAATCACCACCAATTCAACTTACGACGCCTGGACTCCCGCACGCGCGTATTCCCACTACCATGCCGGCGCGCGCATGCTGTCTGAAACTGCGTCCGCGAGAATCGCATCGCCAATAACGTTGAAGTTTGAAGAACTGCGTTCGCGCGAAGGTTACGATCCACAGACAGAGTCACCGAAGTTTGGACCGGTATGGCGTGGTGGTGAGTGGCACTTGAGTGACATCACGAAATACATGACTACCGCCGCGTTTCTCCTGATGGATCACGCCGCCGCGAATCGCGAGCTGTGGTTGCGGCGTTTCTACGGAGTTGGAAAAGAAGCGGTGCGACCGCGCCGTCCCGGCGAGCTTTTCGGGTTTTTGGTCGAACGTTCGGAAAATACTGAGGCGCTGCTCAACATTCTCCGTCGAGGCGGTGTTGAAATTGAGACAACGAAGCAGGGTGCGCTGTTAGTCCGCATGGACCAGCCCTATGCGGCGTTCGCAAAGACACTGCTCGAAGTGCAGCGTTATCCGAACCTGCGAGACACTGCGGGACATCCAATCCCGCCTTACGATGTAACCGCACATACGTTGCCGTTGCTGATGGGTGTCGCAGTTCGTCCGGTCAAGGCGCCCTACAGGCCTTCGCGAACCGCAGGCACACCTCAGCCAGTTACTGTTCCAAGTGAGAAGAAACCGAGTGCGCCGGCTGAGTTGTTTGCAATCTACAGATCATCGGTGCCGGCCTACGACGAAGGTTGGACCAGGTGGATCCTCGATTCCAGAGGCATTTCGTTTGGCGTGCTCACCGACAAAGAACTGCGCGCGGGTATCACTGTCTATAAACCTTCTCCGGGCGTTACCGGAAAGTACTACGTGCTGCTGATTCCGGATCAGTCTGCTCGTACTCTGCTTGAAGGTTACCGGGCTGATGCAATGCCACCGGAGTTCACTGGCGGTCTGGGACCGGAAGGAGTCAGGCACTTGCGCGACTTTGTCGAGACTGGCGGCACGCTCGTCTTTCTCAATCGCGCTTCGAACTTCGCCATCGAGCAGTTTAATTTACCCGTGCGCAACGTAGTCGCCGGATTACCACGAACGGATTTCTACGTACCCGGATCGATCCTGCGCATTAAGCTCGACACGTCGCATCCGATTGCGAGTGGAATGCCTGAAGAGACGATTGCGTGGGCTGAGGATTCGCCGGTGTTTGAAGTGACGAATGATCCGAACGCGACAGTGCCGGCGTCGAACGTGCGCGTGGTCGCTTCTTACCCTGCCGACAAAGACCCTCTTCTGTCAGGCTGGCTACTCGGCGGAGAATTGCTCAAAGGCAAGGCTGCTCTGGTTGAAGTCAGGATGGGAAAAGGACGCGTAATCCTCTTCGGCTTCCGCCCCCAATACCGCGCCCAATCTCTCGCGACTTACCCGCTATTCTTCAACGCCTTAAGTTCAAACCAAAATTAGCCACGGATGAACACGGATTTCATACACAGATTAAGAAAAAATCCGTGTATGAAATCCGTGTAAATCCGTGGCCTTGAACTTTTCCCCCAGACAGGCGTATAACTCCACTAGACCGCGATGGTCACCCTTCTTATCAGTTCCGTTCTAGCCTTCGGTTTAATCGTTATAGCCTTATACTTCTGGCAAAGGCCCTCGACCAGCTCGCAGATTGAGGAGCTGCCGCCGCCACCACCCAGCACTTTATTTCCTGACTTCCGCGTTAATGAAACTCGAGCTCTCGACCCTGAGCCCACAGTAACCAAAGAGACCTTCGAAGAGGCGATCCAGGCGATACGCGACTTCCAGAAAAGTCCTAACAGAAACTCGACGGCAAAACTCCTTCATGCCGCAGCTCTTTCAGACAACGCAAAGAACTACGAAAGAGCCATCGAACTTGTGCTCCTCTCCTGGCGGGACGGCAGCCTGTCCGATCTCTCCGCGAAAGAGCTTCAAACGCTATTCAACAGTGAATACTGGGTGCTGTCATCGCACACCAGAACCTCGGGCGCTGGCTTCGTTCTGAAGGAAACCCTTTCCAGCGCAAACCATGAACTCCAACTTACAAACAACCCAACCTAACCAGTCCAACTGCCTCCAGTTGAACTTGAAAGAGAAAGACCATGCCAATTATTGATATCGCATCTGTGTTTCCCGTGCTCTTCGGAGCCTTCGTTCTTCTGATTCTCTTCCTCATCATCGTCAGGCGTATCTTCGTCAACGTCGGCGCGCGCGAAATCGCGATCAAAGAACGACGATACCTCGGTGCAAAAATGCCGCCGGGAAGAGTGGTGGCCACTGAAGGAGAAGTCGGTATTCAAGCCGACGTGCTGAAGCCCGGCTTACACCTGATCAAGTTTCCGTTTGAAAGAGTAGTTCGCAAAGTGCCGCTAATCGAGATTGGCGCGGACGAGTTGGGCGTCATCGAAGCGGTTGACGGCGAACCGATGCCTTCCGGTCGTATCTTCGCGCCAGACCGCGCGCAGAATGCACACAACAACTTCCAGGATCCGATCGCGTTCATCAAACGCGGCGGCGTTAAAGGTATTCAACTGCGCACACTGCCACCGGGTTTATGGCCCATCCATCCGTACCTGTTCCGCGTTTCAGTGGCCAAAGCGACCCTCGTGCCGCAGGGTAAGGTTGGTGTAGTGACGGCTGCTGACGGTGGTCCACTCGATCCGGGTCGCCTGCTTGGCAAAGCGATCGCTGACCATTGCAATTTCCAGGACGCCGAACAGTTCATCGCTTCAGGCGGACAAAAAGGACCGCAAGTCGACATCCTGACGCCGGGCGTGTATCGCATCCTGATTCAGTCCGGGACCATCGAAGGCTCCAGTGAAACCAAACCCGGAATCTTCAACGTTCGTCTCTTCGATGCGACTGTCATTAACGAGAACCAGGTTGGTCTCGTCGAAGCGTTGGACGGTGCGCCGCTCAATCCGCGCGACTACGTCGCTCAACCGATCTCGGGTCACGACAATTTTCAGGATGGACACGAGTTCATCGGCAAGGGCGGCCAGCGTGGTCCACAGAAAGACATCCTGCTGCCGGGAACCTATTACATCAACCCGCTGCTGTTCAAAGTCATTCCTGAAACGGCGAAGGAGATTAAACCGGGCGAAGTCGCCGTGGTTGTTTCAAACGTCGGAAAGGATCCTTCAGAAGAGGTCCGGCGTGAGATGGCGGAGAAAGTTCGCCAACGAATGGAACGCGAGGAGCAGGAACAGGTGCAGGAGTCGGCAGAGCGGTTGGACGCGATGGACGACAAGCGTACTGTCGAAGAGATCAAAGCTGATCTGATGACGGGCGACCCGGCCGATCGACGTCTGGACGAAGGCGCGCACGAAGCCTACGTCGTTCCCGAAGGTTATCGTGGCATTCAGGAGACGGTGGTTGGCCCGGGACGTTATTACGTCAACACACTGGCAATCAGCCCTATCGTGATTCCAACCACGAATCAGACGGTCGAATGGACGGCAGGTGAAGTTGCAAACACGTTCAATCCGTTCGAAGTGATCTCGAAAGACGGTTTCACGATGCAACTCGAAGTTCGCGTGGTCTTTCGCGTGAAGCCCGAAGACGCGCCGTTCATGGTGGCGAAGATCGGCGGCATCGAACGGTTGATTCAAAACGTGATGCATCCGCTCATCGACTCGATCTTCCGCAACCAGGCGTCTGAATCGTCGGCGATGGCGTACCTGCAAAACCGTCACGAAGAGCAGGAACGCGCAGAGGCTCGCGTGCGGGCACACTTGCTGAAGTATCACGTCGACGTAGTGAACGTGCTTATCTGTCACATTCATCTGCCGGAAGAGCTGATGAAAACTCAGACCGAGAAGATACTCGCCGAGCAGCGTCAGAACATGTACAACGCTCAGCGCGAGGCGGAAGAGAAACGCATTCAGCTCGAGAAGACGAAGTCACACGCTGACAACCAGAAAGATCTCATGGCCGCGACGGTGGGCGTGGAGATCGCGAACAAACGCGCCGAGCAGCGCAAGGCTGAAGGTGAAGGCGAGGCGCACTACATTCAGCAAACCGGTCGTGCCGAGGCGGAGAAGGTGCGCCTGATGGGTGAGGCTCAGGGTGTCGCTTATCGCGAACAGGTCAACGCGCTCGGCCCGCAAGGTGTGGCGCTGGTTGAGACGTTGAAAGTGATCGGCGAGAAGAACGTTCGCATCACTCCTGACGTGATGGCCACCGGCGGCGGAGCCGGCGACAGCGGCGGCGGCATCGGCACGCTGCTGTTACTGAACCTATTCCGCGAACGGATGAATATCCCGGCTTCGAACGGGGATAAAGTAACCACCCGTTAAGGTCGTCTCACAGGAAGCAACAAGTCAGTGGAAAGAACAAGTCAGTAAGAAAGAACCAGTCAATAGAAAGAACCGGTCAATAGAAAGAACAAGTCAATAGAAAGAACAAGTCAGGAAGAGGGGCTTGCCCCCGCTGTTGGGAGAGAGCGGGGGCAAGCCCCTCTTCCTGACTTGTTCTTTATA
>DASVGE010000223.1:0-36115 GCA_036379695.1 Pyrinomonadaceae bacterium
CGTCGGGTCGCATGTCATTCAAACCCTAACAATATCGTATGCGCGAGACTGACCCGACGCTACCGCGTTACGGTACTGACCCGATCCAATAACCATTTTTGACTTTTGAGCCAAAGCGATTCAACGGGAAGAGTTGTGGCGATCGAGCCCGCCGGCGCGGGTGGTCTTCCGTATGGGTTAAGCGAAAGGCTGCTCGATGAAGCGAAGCGTGGTGCTGCCGATGTAGAAACGGACTGGATGCGGGGAGAAGGACATTACCTGCTTGCGGTAGAAGTTCCCGTCGAAGGTGGTGCCGTAATCCCACGTATTGAGGGCTCGGCATTGAAAGACGCACTTCACGGGATTACGTTACCTGAACGAGCGGTCGTTAACTTACTCGATCAGAATCATCGCATCATCTATCGCAGCCAAACCGCGGAATCCGCAGTGGGTCTGGATCTCAGCGGCACCGATCAACTGTCCGCGCTGAACGAACGTAACACCGCAGTCACGGTGACGAAAAGTTCTGTTGATGATATCGAACGCGTTTACGGTCTAAGCCGCGTTGGCAATACCGGCTACGTAGTCATGGTGGGTGTTCAGAGCGCCATTCTTTATGCCTCAGCGTGGCGACAACTCATGGGCTATGCCGTCATCGGCTTGATAGTTGTCTTTGGCACGGTGACGGCGGCCCCGCTGATTGCACGAAGTATAGCCCGGCCGGTGCGCTTGCTGAATTTTGCCGCCGAGGAGTTTGGATTGGATGAGACGAAGAGGCGCGAGTACATTGAAACGATTTCCGTAGAGCGTGACCGTCAAATTGATTTTGTTCTCAATCTGCTCGACCTTTCCCGCATCGAGGGCGGGGTGTTGCGTGTCACGCATCAACGAGTTGATGTGCAGGAAGTGATCTCCTCTGTCGTTAAATCCGAAACACGATCGGCCGAGAAGAGAAGGCACAATCTTCGATTCGATACCAACCTTGAAGTGCCGAACAACCGCAGTAGTGGACCAGGTTGGTCCCGCATCTATATAACAGAACTCGACTATAACCGTCTTAACGGCTTGATCGAGCGTACGCGCGAGCGCAACGGCACCGACCGAGAATACTTGAACAAGTTGGAAGCAGAGCTCGATCGAGCAGAGATCGTTGATCCAAAAGATCTTCCGGCAGACGTAATCACAATGCGCTCGAAAGTGCGTTTGCAGGACTTAGTGAGCGGGGAAAGCAATACTTACTCACTGGTGTTTCCTACAGAGGCGGATTTTGCCGAAGGTTAGATCTCTGTGTTGGCGCCAATTGGTACCGCGATACTTGGTTTCAGGAAGGGCGACACCATCGAGTGGCAGGTACCATCAGGCTTGCGCAAGCTCAAAGTTGAGGAGGTTCTCTATCAGCCGGAGGCGGCAGGTGATCACAATTTGTAGAGAATTCACCGAGAAGCCCGCCGAGCCTGGACCCAGCACGAGGCGGGCGCAATCATTTCTTAAAACACATTTGCTCTTTTTGTGCCTTTTGTGGCGTAGAAGGGAAGTCATGAAAGCCATATCAAGCTCGGCCGCATCTTCGGAGTGGCGATCGGGCTCCATTATAGTTGGATCATAATCGCGCTGTTGGTAACACTCTCACTGCGCGCCCAGTTTGCTATGGAGCATCCCAACTGGAACGGTTCTACAACTTGGAGTATCGCGATCATAACGGGACTCTTGTTCTTCGTCTCCATCTTGTTGCATGAGCTTTCGCACGCCGCGGTTGCAAAGCTGCGAGGAATCCCCGTGCGGGCAATTACTCTTTTCGCATTAGGTGGCGTAACGCAGATCGAGAAAGACGCTGCGGATGCAAAATCAGAGTTTTGGATGGGCATCATTGGTCCAATCAGCAGCATTGTGATTGGAGTAGTTTGCCTTGCGGTGGCCTGGTTGTTGGGCTGGAACTTCTCCGCCGAAGCAGACTCGCCTGTGATGGCGATGTTTATGTGGCTGGGTTTCATCAACATCGCCCTTGCCATTTTCAACATGATTCCCGGATTTCCACTCGACGGTGGCCGCGTCTTGCGTGCCATAGTGTGGTGGATCACAGGAGATGCGAACCGTTCTACTCGCATAGCTTCGAGAGTGGGCCAGCTTGTTGCTCTGGGTTTCATCATGCTGGGTATTTTGCGTTTCTTTAGTGGCGCTGGGTTCGGAGGTTTGTGGATTGCCTTCATCGGTTGGTTCCTGCTGGATGCGGCGCGTGCAAGCGGCGCACAGGTTGAGATTACTGAACGTCTCTGGGGCCTGAGAGTTGGCGATGTAATGACACAGCAATTCGCAACCGTAGATGCAAATTCGAACCTTGAGACGTTTGTCCAGGAGCACTTACTGCCAACTGGTCATCGCTGTTTCGTGGTGCTCGAACAGGGAAGGCCAGCCGGTATCATTACGCCGCACGAAGTGAAGGCGATTGATCGCGGGCGCTGGCGGTACACAACGGTTGGCGACGTAATGCGTCCGCTTGAGACTTTGCGAAGCATAGGTCCGGAACGACCAGTGGCTGAGGCATTGGAAATGATGGGTCGAGAGGATGTGAATCAGATGCCGGTCGTGCAGCATGGAAGTCTTGCCGGAATCATCTCGCGTGGCCATATCGTGCGCGTGCTACAGACACGCGCAGAACTCGACATCTAATTCTCAATAACTTCGCGGCAATACCCAACCACTTGGGTTTCTTTGTGGCACAAATACTGAGAGAAATGAAGTCTACTCAAAAAGGTTCCGTAAGTAATGAGAGTACAGATCGGCTATGACGGCTCTGTGAGTGCTGACGCGGTGCTTGCTGATTTACAAACGGCGGGTTTGCCGCGTCAAGAGGAAGCCTTAATCGTCTCGGTGAGTGAGGTGGTGATGCCTCCTTCACTGATTGGAAGTGTGGTGGTCGGAATGCCCGTGGCTTTGCACGACGAATATTGGGGAGTTTAAAGAAGGTTCGCTGGTGCGTAATTTTGAAATGACGTGTTATTATGTCGCTCCATTTTTGCCCGCACAAAACCCGCACCATTCAGTGCGGAACAGGCGGTCGAAGCAGGATAAGCGGACTATGCGGAATCAGAAAAGTCCGTTTTCTTGAGGTTTTGACAATCCCACGATTTTAGGCGCGTAGCTCAGGGGTAGAGCACTACCTTGACACGGTAGGGGTCTGCGGTTCAAATCCGCACGCGCCTACCATTTCTATTCGGCAAAATCACAAAGCCGCAGACTCTTCGCGTTCGCCGTTGATCCAAAACGATCCAGACGATCCATTCCCCGCGCACGTTGATAATTGTAGTTTTTAAGTGCCACCCAAACGCTCAGCCGGACCAATATGCTGCATCATGATCTTTGTGTCTTCGGGCAGAATCATTTCCACAACTCTCTGCTGTGCTTCGCGCTTCGCGCGGATTCCTGCCTGTTAATAAACCTCCAGTGTTGTGCGACTATTAGAGTGTCGCATCAGTTCCTGAACTACGCGCGCTCTGGCGAACAAGCTTAATTGGATTCCTTACTTGTTCGAGCCATTCTATCGAATCGCATGATTGAACAGATTACGATTTTTGCTTTGCTGGAATTCGCCATGACTTCGCCGTCTTTGCGTAGCAGAGAGTATTTGCTAACAACGCGATTGGTACACGACCTCGGTGTTGCGGCTGCTGCGTTGGGTTACGACTTATTGGTGTATCTACCGACTGTAGATTCGGACGGATTCGATGTCATCTTCCGTGACCGAGATCGAGTGGTCGCGATGCAACTTAAGTTGGTGGTTGCTGAAGGGAAGGCGGTTTGCCGTCACCTTTGCTTTCCTGCTGTTATTTACTTATTTCTGCTCGTGCCTTTTGCTTCCTCCAGCGTCGCTAAAACCCCACGCTAGGACTGCGCTTGGAAGTATTGAAACTCAGCGTATGCTGCTGTGAATGTAATAGATGACGCTGTGTGGAAGATAACCCCCACAGAGAGGCCGATTGGCCCCCAAATCTGCGGATTGCCGTTCACGATGAATACATTCGGCCCGGGAACGCCCTCACTTTGCCATTGCTTGGTAAGGTCGCCGCTTAGGTCGAGATCATCCCGCCAATAGATTTTAACGTATTGGTCGTAGACATGGACGGAGTGGACAACTGCTTTTGGATCGGATTTGAACTGGAGGGCGACGCCGTAAATATGAGCCCGATAAACATAGGGGGAATTCAGCCCGGTCCGGAAATACGGCTGAGACGGGATGGCGAAGTGAAACCATTTCTTGACTGGATTTGCAGGACTGCTGAATGTGCCGCCCCCTCCCCACCTCCAGGAAGAATATCCTGAACCCGGCTGTGGGTTGAGAAACTGCGGGTCTTCGCACACCACGGAGTGTCCATGAGTGCACATGATTACAGGGTTGAGCAGATCTGAGACTGGCAAGATCACGACTTCTGTAGGGCCTGGGTGCTCTGGAAAGCCACCACCAATTTCATCACTCATAATCTCCTCCTTTTAAACTGGAATGTAAGAAGCAATTTATGTCACCGCCGAAGACGAATACTCTTTCCCCTCGAAGCCGGCTATCCCTCGCTTCGCTTTGTCGCCTGGCTCAACAAGAAACTTTTCGATGATGCCGCTGGTGAAGACCTCGATTTCGATAACACCTTTGTCCGTGTCAACCTCAGCAATGATGTCACCGCGCTTCACTTCATCGCCCGGCTTTTTCATCCAACCAAGCAGAGTGCCGGCTGCATTACGTTTCACTCTCTCTCGTTGATTTTATGTAGTTGCCGTGTAGACATCTCTGCACAAATCCTCGATTGGTTCCAACGGACTAGCCTCAGCAATCGCGACTGCCTCTGCAATTTCTGATTCGATCGCTTTCTCTAATTCCGTTATTTGGCTATCAATGGTTGAGGTCTCTTCATGAAGATAAGCACTCAACTTCTTTATTGGGCAGTGCTGTTTCCATTGTTGAACCTCTTCCTTAGTCCGAGCTCTCAACCTCGAATGGACCGATAAGGTGACCTGACGTTTTAATGACGTCGTCGTTGCGGCCTACGAACCAGAAATAGCCATCGGCATCTTTTCGCGCGAGATCTCCAGTGAGATAAAAACCACCCTCGAAACATTTCTTGTAACGTTCAGGTTCGTTTAGATAACCGCGAAACATTGAGGGCCAACCGGGACGCAGCGCCAACTCACCCTGGACCATCGGCTCGTCGATGACCTCGATCTTGTCGTCCGTTCTTTTCACGATGGCGGCTTCGATGCCGGGCAGCGGCCGTCCCATCGAGCCCGGCTTGATATCCATGGAAGCGTAGTTAGCGATCATGATTCCGCCGGTTTCCGTCTGCCACCAGTTATCATGAAATGGCAAACGGAACGCTTCCTGCCCCCAAACTACTGCCTCTGGATTAAGAGGTTCACCAACGCTGGCGAGAAAGCGGAGTCTCGGAAGGTCATACTTGCGAACGAGATCGGCGCCGGCTTTCATCATCATGCGGATGGCGGTCGGCGCTGTGTACCAAACAGAAATTCGTTGATCCTGAAGAATGCGATACCAGCGTTCGGCATCGAAGTCGCCTTCGTCGATAATGCTTGTTACTCCGTTTGTAAGCGGCGCAACGATGCCGTAGGAAGTACCAGTTACCCATCCGGGATCGGCGGTGCACCAGAAGACGTCGTCAGGATGAAGATCGAGTGCAAACTTTCCTGTGACGTGATGCGCAACAACAGCCTGGTGCACGTGCACAGCGGCTTTCGGCGTGCCGGTGGTCCCACTCGTGAAGTGCAGCAAGGCAATATCTTCGGGATCAGTCGGTTCGATGGAAAACTGATCGCTGCTCTCACTGATGATGTGATGATAATCAAGCGTACCGGTTATAGCGGTTGAGCTTTGAGTATCGCCAACAAGGATTACATGCTTCAGATCGGGAAGACTCTCACGAAGTCCCGCAACTTTGCGCTCGTACAAGGAAGGCGTGGTGATTAGAACTTTCGCCTTGCCGATGTTCATTCGTGTCTTAATGGGTTCGGGTCCGAAAGCTGAGAAGAGCGGACAGAACACGTTTCGATTCTTCAGAGTTCCTAAAGCCGCAACGTACAACTCCGGAATTCTTCCTGTCAGCGCAAAAACTGTTTCTCCCTTTCTTACACCCAGACGCTGCAAGGCATTGGCGAAACGGTTGGTGAGCCAGTGCAGATCGTTAAAGGTGTAATCGCTGATTGAGCCATTCTTGCCTAACCAACGGATAGCGAGATGGTGTGAAAGAGACGGATTAGCAGCATGTCGGTCGACTGCTTCGTGAGCGATATTCAGGCCCCTCTCTTCAGGGAGACCCGTCAACTCACGCCGCACCGCTTCCCAGGAAAATTCGGCGTAAGTCTTTTGATAGTCGGCAAGGTTAGGAGCCGAAACCATAGCAGTTCGCGATTTGGAAATTGTCGGCCAGGACATAAAACCTGCTTTCGCTATTCCGGCATTTGATCCAGCGCCGAGGCTCGCTCGACTTTTTTTCTCGGGCACCTCGGTGAGTGTGGCTTCAGTAAGTAAGTAAAAGCACGCTCGCCACAGAACCGCATTCTCCAGCGCTATACGGACAACTTTCGTGGGGTCGATGATGCCGGCCTCGATCAGATCGCAATACTGTCCAGACGCTGCATCGAACCCGTAGTTAACTAGATCCGTTGATCATCAAGACGGATTTTGATTTGGGACCGAGGGTGACCCGGACAGCGTCCGCCAGTGCGCTCGCACATTGCAGAATCTTTTCGCGTGCCGCGGATCGGAAAAGAACGTCTTTATGGGCCATGAGAGTCTTCTCCAGTCGATTTAGTCGTTGATTGGCGTTGCAACGAATGTGCCTATTAATCTCCGTCAAAAAACGTCAAATACAGGTTCTGAAGAGGCTTACAGAGAATTGACAGCGATATTTCACCCACAACTTAGGGAAGTTTCCTCAGTAAATACGTTTCGTCGTTCAGCCTTGCACGCCTCTTGAAACACACTTGGTCAGGAACGTTCATTGCAGCGGATCCATGGACAGGGAGCAAAGTGGGCACTGTTTAATCGGCGAAAGGAAGAGGTGTGATGAATAGAAAGAGCGACAGTGAGATTAGGACTCAGGTGTTGCGCGAGCTGAAATGGGACTCGCGTATCGACTGGGCCGAGATCGGAGTTGAGGTAAGTGAAGGTGTTGTGACCCTAACAGGCACAGTCGCCAATTATGCGAAGAAGGTGGCCGCTCAGAATGCAGCCCATCGAGTGACCGGCGTACTGGACGTAGCCAACGAGATTGAAGTGAGGCGGGAAGGGGAGTTCATCAGAAGTGATCGACACCTGGCTCGCGCGGTTCGTCACGTACTCGAGTGGGACGCTTTTGTTCCTGATGAGCGTATCAAGTCAACTGTCTCTGAGGGCTGGGTAACACTTGAGGGCGACGTTGATCTGTGGCGCGAGCGAGAGGACGCGGAGAGGGCCGTTTTGCGTCTTCAGGGTGTGATCGGGGTTATCAATAAGATTCGGATGGTGCCGAGGAAAGTCGATCCGGAAGAGTTGCGCGAGCAGATTGAGTACGCGCTCGAGCGACGCGCGGATCGAGAAGCTGATCGCCTTCGCATTGAGGTTCACGACGGCGCCATCGATGTATTTGGACGCGTTCACTCGTGGCAGGAGAAACGCGCAGTTCTGGGATCGATTAGCCATGCGCCAGGGGTAATGGCGATCAGAGATCATTTACGTCTGGACCCTTATTTTTAGTGTGAACCAGGAAACCAGGAAGGAATCAACCCGAACTGCAGAAACGAGGCGCGGGGAATGCCCGACACAGCCACGCCATTTCGGTTTATGAGAAGACTTACCGAAGACATGGAGCGGCTTTTCGAAGACTTTCAAGGCTAAGTCGCGGTGAGATCGCAGATGGATTTTGGATAACGGAGTACCGAAAACTGGGCGAGCATGATGCCATTGGAAGGTTGGGGAAACTTCCACATGCAAGTGTGCATAAGCTCGCAACGGCCCCGCGGTGACAGAGCAGATTCTCACCTTGTTCCGCGAATTCCCGGGATTTATTTAGTTTATCCAAGGGCATGGAGCTTGCTTTGGGTACGGTGGCGTACCGAGTGCAGGGGCAGGAGATGTTTGGGGGAGTACTGCATTCGTATTGAAGATTTGAGCTGTTTGAAAAGAGAAGATTTTTATGGAAGCCAGAGGGCGCGGCGAAAAGGCCGCATAGCAAGACTGGTTGGAACCAGTCGTCACTGGCGAAGCAGTGGCGTCCTAACCCTGCCGAAGCCTGTTGCACGATGCCGCAACGGGCGGGCATGAGATCAAGCTTGCAGGGGAAACGGGCGGGCTTGCGGGAGAGTTACACTTCCCAATAAGAGTTCGTCACGGAAGCCGAGACGGTCAGTCGAGTAATTGTCGAATCCGAGATCTAATCCATAAACGTACCTAAGTAACTTAGTGGTACGGGAGATCAGCGGAATGTAAGAGCAATCTTGCAAACTGCCCTGCGACTTGTGGGTTCTGGTTACGAGTCGTACGGGCTGCGAAGTCTTCGCAAACTTCGCGGATAAGTCTCAAGCCTGTTTAGTCAGGTTAACAGGATCGGAAGGAGACCTAAGTCGGCGGGTAAATTGCTATGCGAGCTACGCCGGAATCTAAACGCAGCTTCCCGCAAGGGATAGGTCGGCTGAGTGACTAGTTGCGGTTAGACACAGAGTGGTCGTAGTAGTCGATGGAGTTATGACCATCCAGGGAGACGGTAACACCGTTCACAAGGCGAAGGATCACAGTCGCGTTGCCTTCAGATAGAGGAAATTGTTCACCCGAGAGTTGAAAACTTTCCTCAGACTCTGGAGAGAGCTCGCGCGCGATGGAGAGCCGGATGCGTTGAAAGATGCCAGTCCGGTTCGGGAAAGGCTTCATCGAGACCGCTTGTTCGTGAGAGCGAGTATGGCGCGATGATTCTATTTCATAGAGGAAAAGACCCAGTCGACGACTGAGTTATGCGACAGTGCACCTGAAGCTCCCACGGGCAGTAGCGCTGCCGCCGATGGGCACAACTTGGGCCAAACTTTTGGAGCGAACCGGGTTGTGCCCATTTTGTGCTTCGTAAGGTATTTCTTGTAGCAATTGTAATTTCGCTATTCAGCGTAGTGGTCGTAGCTGAAACGAAATCTGATTACGACCGAAGCTACGATTTCTCGAAACTCAGGACATGGGATTTCAAGTGTGTTACCCGAATGCCGGAAGACCCCGTCGGTACAAACACTCTTTGGAATCAGCGTATTCGCGACGGGCTTTTAGAGCACTTTGCACTAAGGCACAAGCAGGAGGTGAGTTATGAAGAGAGCTGTAGGCTTGATCGGCGCGGCAGGAATTGGGGCAGGGTTGATGTATCTGTTCGATCCGGACCGCGGGAAACGACGTCGCGCCGGGATACGCAACAAGGCGATACACATCAATCACATTGCGACTGATGTCGCCACAAAGACCCAACGTGACTTGCGCAATCGCTTACGTGGCGTTGTTTGTGAGCTGAAAGCCCTTGTTAGACCCGAGATAGCTTCAGACGACGTTCTTGAGGCACGGGTACGTTCGAGGATGGGAAGACTCGTTTCACATCCGCACGCAATCGCAGTGAAAGCAAGAGAAGGGCGGATAATCCTGAGTGGGCCAATCCCGACTGCGGAGGTTCTTCCGCTGGTTGACGCAGTGGCTACGATGCGAGGAGTTAAGGACATCGAGAATCTTCTCGAGCTCCAATGAGACTTTTTGCATATTCCCGCACTGCAAAGAAGCAGAAGGCTTGGGTGAACGCTTGCACTATTAACTACCTGGTTATCCGCCACACGACCGCAGCAAGATTTATTCAATTGGAGTGAGTGATGAGTGTCCTCAACGGCGAAAACCATTGGCTGGGAAACCACTTGACATTGGATGAACTGGCGCAAATCGAAGCGAACGCTGAACGATCGAAGACCCCCGAGGCGGAGACTATCCTGCGACTGGCTGCCGCTCTGCGCGAAGCAATGCAGGTTAGCGAAGGTGCATTTGCCTGCCTTGACAGGAATCAAGAATCCGGCGCAGAAGTAAAAACTGGCGATCGCCGCCGCGGTTTTTTGGCGAGATACAGCCACTGACAATAAAGCGATACCCAATCTTGCGTGGGAAACTGGGCTCCGTTCCTCTGAAGCAAGAACCCAGACTGTCACTCAATAATAACTTCAAGAGTGTATCGTAGAGATCTATTTGTCGTCGGATCAGGTAGAACATTAATGCGGTAGTCGCCGGTTTGCGGCAAGCGACCAGTCCACTCTACCGTAAAATCAGAGAGGTATTGGCCGGACGGTGTAACGATCTGAAATCCCATTTCTCCCTGACATATAATCCGTACGGCCATACCCTGGCCGCGCCGCGCACGGACCAGATAGTCATGACTTGTGCCGCGCCGTAGGCTTCCCTGAACTTCCGTGGAGGTTTGACCAGGCGGAAAATTTATTCGGCGAACCACACTGGTTCCTTTTTGTGCGTGTACTCCAGTTACGAGGATTAGTGTGGTTAATAACAGTGCAAACAATGATTTTAGTGAAAGGGTGCTCATAATTTTTCTCCTAAGCGATCAGCCCTTGAACGAACGTGCGATGAAAGCAGTAATAGAATCAAACGTTTGCTTTTGACTTTCGTCATATTCGATCCTGAAGGTCTTGAATGTTGAGTCTCGGAGCATCGTCTTCTGATAAAAGATTCGGCCCTTTTCAGTGCCCGATATCACAAACCAATCAGCGCGCAACACTTTAAAGGTAACAACACGATTCGGGTGATCTGGTGAGCGCTCACTCTCTTGCGTGAGCACATCATTTAACGTTTGATCCAACGAATTATTGGAACCGAAGACGAGCAGTTCAGTTCGTCCATCTTTCGACAGAAATCTCTGTCCATCTCCATTAACAGACTCGCCCTGCGGAATCAGGAGATCTGCGGGATATGAGATCGAATAGTTGAATCTCGCGTTGTGATAGGACCGATATTCATGTTGGGTTCGTATCTGCATCGGCAGTGAAAAGGAAAGGATTGCGAGGACGGCGGCTATAAAGGGAAACGTAAACATGGGAAAAATTCCTATCCGGTTCTGGCACAACTATGTGGGCTTTCCACGAGGTGTAAATCATCACAGTTCACGGTTTATTCCGTTCGGCAATCTGGTGGGCGTTCAAGACTGCGGCCGCATGTGAGGTCATCCTGGATTCGCTGTTGCCTGATAGGAACAGAAATGCCAGTAGACCAGCCAATATCATAAGGGCAGCAAATTTTTTCATGATACTGTCCTTCTCCTTTCTTGGTGTCTGGGCCAGGTGGTCCAGACAGTCTCATATCTGCTGTTCTTTCCCTTTTCATGGCAAAGGACATACCACCGTACGAACGCAATTCTGTTGTTGATATCGATTCGTGGAATTTGGGAATGCGAAGAGTTGCGCAGAAGTCTGCGCGAAAGTACGCATTGTTTTTCCGGTGTTGAAAGCGATTAATCCTTGACGGAGCGCATCGGTTCCAATTTCGCGATTCATTCGACAAGCCGGCGCGTCTACAACGGTTAGTCACGGTAAGAATAATTCCGAAAGGGCATAATCATTGCTTATCTGAAGTTCGTTATTGGGCAGAGGACCTACTTGCGTAATGATCGAAGTGCCGCAGAATCGAGACGTGCTGTCACAGGTTGCGCCGGACTTTCTTCCCAACCTTCAAGAAACCGCGCCTGCTCCACAGGGAGAGCGCTATTTTCTGGAAGGGCCAAAATCGCGAAGCTCAGAATTTGCGATAACGTTGCACATCGTGCGGGATTTCCTGAGAGGCTTTCGCGTACTCCACTTCGTTGGGCCATGTGTGACTGTGTTCGGCTCCGCTCGATTCACTTCCGAGCATCCGTTTTATGAGTTGGCGCGTGACGTGGGTCGCGGCCTAAGCCGGCTTGGCTTTACTGTTATGACCGGCGGTGGTCCGGGACTCATGGAAGCAGCCAATCGCGGCGCACGTGAAAGCGGGGGCAAATCTATCGGATGTAACATACGCCTGCCGGAAGAACAGCAGCCCAACCCATATCTTGATCGGCAGGTGACGCTGCGGCATTTCTTTGTTCGCAAAGTCTTACTGATCAAATACTCGTATGCCTTCATTGCGATGCCGGGCGGGTTCGGCACCATGGATGAATTTTTTGAAGCGCTGACTCTGATACAAACGCGCATGATCCAACGGTTTCCAATCGTTCTTATGGGCGAAGCCTATTGGAGCTCTCTCGTGCAGCTATTACAAAGAATGAATACCGCCAGGACGATCGATCCTGCCGACTTGAAACTGTTGCTGGTAACTGATTCAGTCGAAGAAGCAATGCGGCACATTCAGCGACATGCAGTTGAGCAGTTTGGTTTGCAACGACACAAAGTAAAGGTGCGCCGCTCGTGGCTGCTTCGTGAGTAAGACGTCATCAAGTTACCCTCGGGCAAGAACCGGCACTATCGCGCCGCTTTGGCCCACACAGATATTTATATTCAGCCACAGAGCCCGCTGAGCGGCTAGATTTCCAGTCTTCCGCAGTAGATAAATGATTATTGCCGGCGAGCACGCGACTCAGCGTGCGCTTGAATCTCCCTCAATTGGCCTTGCCGCCGACTAAGATCGAGCTATGTTTCCACCACCCTATGATGTTTCCGTCTATTAGAAGTAATACGGTCCTTCCATTTGCCAGGTATCCGTGTTGAACTGGCGCCGCGCACCGCAATCTACACAGGCGCGATATGTTTCCCTTCCCGCTGTAGTAGGGCGGCCCATATATGCATGACGGCATCCAAATATTCGCGTGAATAGACTAATGTCTGGTTTCGCCTGCTCATCTGAACTCATAAGGTGAAGTACGTGATTATCGACAACTGCTGCGTTAACTTGCATGATGGCCTCCTGTAGACGCAGTTCATCATGTTAATTAGCAACAACTGTTCCAATAGAGACTCATCCGGTGCACATTGATGACCAACAGCCCCACGAGATTTATTTGGTTTTAGGTGAACAGCCTGCTGACAGCGCCGGTTACGGGTTCAAACGAAGTCACCGTACAGGTGAGTCCTCTTACGTTGAGCGAAGACGCTGGAAGATTTTGTCGAACCACGTTTGTTTCCGCTCCGTTTTGCCGACAGCCTCGGAAATTCCATCCTCTCGATCCTTTGTCGCTCGACGGCCCGTGATGCGCTCTATGTGAATGCGATAGAAAATCGGCATCAAGGAATGAGGGACATCATAATGTTCAGTAGATATGTAAGCGGGCTCCCACCACATTGCTCTCTTGTGTAGCACTTCATGAGCTGCTACCCGGGCTGCGCCAAACTCGGGTTCGTCGGATAGTTCCTCGTAACGTCCATAAACAATCACACTCGTCCAACGGTCATGACCCTTTTCCTCGTCAACTTCGAGGCAGACCTTTGGGTTAGTTCGCATCCACTCAACCTTCTGCCCCAACGTACTGAACCCATAAATATGCCGACCATCGAAGGAGAAATAGATTGGCACGACGTAGGGCTGATTATCTTTTGCGCAGGCCAATCTGCCGACACTGGTTTGTTCCAGGATCTTTTGACACTGAAACTCATTCATTTCATAGATAAACATCTCGAATCGCCCTTCGCAGATGCAAACAACCGGCAACAATCATTCCGCTGCGAAACGCTCTGCACCTGCCTGTCAAAGGCCGGTTCTGACGCATTCAACTCAACTCATCTGGGGAAACTTACGCAACCGCTGGTGAAAGCCTCACGCCCAAGTTTGAAGAGGCTCCAGGAAAACGTCTGGTAACAGCGATTTACAAGGCTTTTTCATGGGAAAGGGCGGGCACATTCATTGCCTATTCGCAGGATTGGAGACGAATCCTGATTGATAGGAATGATGACACGTGCGTAGTAACAAACAATTTACAAAACACGACTTTTAGATGACCGGCGTCCGGCTAGTGTTGAGGTGATAAGGCGATGATCGAAACCAGAGTTTTACTGAAGGACGTTGTAGCCGAAGCAGCGCATCCATTGGTCGGTGAACTGGAAGACTATGATCCTTTAATGAAGATGATCGGCGACTCTCCCCTGGTTTTGATTGGAGAGGCGACACATGGCACTCATGAGTTTTATCGCGAGCGAGCTCAGATCACCAAGCGGCTCATTAGAGAAAAAGGGTTCAGGGCCGTTGCCGTCGAAGCTGATTGGCCCGATGCATATCGAGTCAACCGGTATGTGCGCGGTGCCAGTGCCGATGCCGATGCTGTTGAAGCGCTTAGGGGTTTCAAAAGATTTCCTGCATGGATGTGGCGCAACGCCGACGTGCTTGATTTTGTGGGCTGGCTAAGAACTCATAACGACGAACTCCCGCCTGGCGCAACTAAGGTTGGTTTTTACGGCCTCGACCTCTATAGCCTTCATACATCAATAGAAGCCGTCCTCACTTATCTCGACAAGATTGATCCGGAGGCTGCTGCACGGGCGCGGGCGAGGTACGCATGTTTTGATAACTTCGGCAAAGACGAACAGGCCTACGGGTATGTCACCGGACTCGGAATGTCCGAGTCGTGCGAAGAAGAAGTCGTATCACAGTTGGTTGAGTTGCATCATCGCGCCGCGGAGTATGTGCGTCGCGATGGGCGAGTTTCACCGGATGACTATTTCTATGCCGAACAGAATGCGCGATTGATCATGAATGCGGAGGAGTATTACCGCTCGATGTTTCGTGGCCGCGTCTCTTCCTGGAACCTGCGCGACCTTCACATGGCGGAAACACTGGAGTCACTCATCACCTATCTCGGTAATCAGACAGTTCAACCCAAGATTGTGCTATGGGAGCACAATTCCCATTTAGGTGATGCACGCGCAACTTACATGCATAGAGCAGGCGAGTGGAACGTAGGACAACTGGTACGCGAGCAGCATGGCCGAGACGCGGTTTTGATCGGTCAAACAACTTATCAAGGCACTGTGACAGCCGCATCAAACTGGGGCTCTCCAGCCGAACGTAAACGCGTGCGTCCCGCACTGCCAATCAGTTATGAACTGCTCTTTCACGAATTGAAGCTCCCGCGCTTTCTGTTGAATTTACGCGATGAGAGTCACGCCGCTCAGGCCTTGCAGGGACCACTCCTGGAGCGCGCGATTGGGGTTATCTATCGACCTGAAACCGAGAGGGTTAGTCATTATTTTGATGCACGGCTATCTCAGCAGTTTGACGCAGTGCTCCACTTCGATGAGACGCGAGCGGTCGAACCGCT
The DNA here is from genome assembly GCA_036379695.1 of Pyrinomonadaceae bacterium. Classification (GTDB taxonomy): domain Bacteria; phylum Acidobacteriota; class Blastocatellia; order Pyrinomonadales; family Pyrinomonadaceae; genus PSRF01. The sequence goes on from DASVGE010000223.1 coordinate 15,255, forward strand.
GGAGCGTACCGTGGAATGGGATACAGGTGAAGTGGCCGAGACATTTCCGAGTGGCCTTTGAAAGGAAGGTTCAGTTTTGCAGACGAAAGAAATTCCCCAAAACGCATGGCAATCGGTTGTATCTTATTGCGCAAAGCTTTGATCCAACAAGCGAGGTTGATACAGCTTAGGTCGCTGCTTTTCCCTTTCCCTTTTTCTTCTTGTCTTCAGCCGGCGCCGGTGCCGCTCGCTCAGGCTTAACGTACTTGAAAATGGCTTTGCCTGGAGTAATGAAGTCAAGGATGTTCGAAACGCTGTGACTTTGCCCGTCAACCCTGACCATTCCCTCCAGCAAGACTTGTACGCCACCTTCTGGCCCAGCCGGAACTTCAACCAGGAGCACGTTGGGGTGTTTACGTTTTATTTTGGATCCGGTTACCGCGTTCTGTCCGAAATTGACCGTGTCCACGTTGTGAAGGTTCTCGCCGCGAATAATCACCGTGTATCCGCCAGCGAGTAATCCGTCCGCTCTTCCTGTTGCAGGGTTCTCAATACTCCCGATCGTTGGTGCACTCGGCCTTGTCCCATCAACCGTCGTTTCAAATATAGTTGAGCCCACTTCCTGGCCCATCCGATAGGTAACGGTCCAGACGGAATCCGCCGGCTTTGGAATTTCGAATTCATAAAGTCCGGCATGCTTCAGCTCTTTGTCGAAGTCACAATTGTTGTTGACGCAAATCTGCGCACGCTGTCGAAAACCGGAGCCGTGTAACCGTAAACGTATGGCATCACCAACCGGCGTGTTATATAGAAACCGGGGCTCAACCTCGAGACCGTCCACCCGAAATGCGTCGAGGAACATCGGTTCAACGGTGCTGTGTTGTTGCAGGGTGCGCCACCGGCGTCCACCGTTGATCCGCATTCTGAAGAAATTGATCGGCGCAGTTTTCTCCGGAGTAACAAGCGTGATCAAAGGAGTACCGACGAAGTTTGTATCGGCAGTTGAGAAACTAATGACGATCTGACTGGGATTTAGATACTCGTATTCGCCAGGAGAGTCTGCGGCTACGGGCAACGTCGACGAATCACTTTCATGTTTTGCGAGCGCCACAACGCGCTTCAGTGGTACGCCATCAACCAGCACGCCAGTAAGCGGCGAATTCCACCTACCATGTGTTCACCTCAAGTTGGATTATTGTCACGAGCCACATGTTTGCGAGGCTTACCCGGCTGGCAGCATTGCTGGTTTGCTAGCCGTTCTCTGCGTGTAAGAAAGTGACTTCTAATCTCCATATGGCTTTGTCCGAGAAAATATTTCAGGGTTGATCTCGATTAGCGACTTAGAAACTTCGGATTAGGCACACAAACGGCCTGGCCGAGTTCGCGGGTGCGTTTGCGCAAAAATCGGGTGAGGACAAATGGGGCACAGTGTGGAGTTCCTGGCTGGTCGAGAAACTGATCGGATGATCAGATTAGAAGGTTTCTATCGACTTCTTACGAAGAAATGAAATTCATATCATTTTTTAGCGGTCGGTTGGCGGAATGAGCGCTCGGTCATGTCGTTCGGGTCGGTGGAGACTGGGCCATCGCGCCACAACCAGCGCATCATTTCCGGCATGATAGCGCCGCCAAACTTCTGACCGTGCTTATTTATTCCCCAGGAGTAGTTCACGTCGTAACCCTTCTGTGTGAGCGCTTTCATGAGTCGTACATTTTGTAAAAACCAATCCCACTTCTCGTCATAGACACCGTTGCGGATCCCTCGGTTATCGTTTCGGCCACCGCAGAGAAAGATTCGAATCGGCTTTTTCTCGCTCGCTAACACACGTTCCGGGTATACGTGGCCACCACGAATGTTCGTGAAACTGCCCACATTACTCAGCACCTTCCGGAAATGGTTGGGCCGTTCCCACGCGACCGTAAAGGCGGCAATTGCTCCTGAACTCGAACCACCGATTCCGTGCTGCTCCGGATCCTTCGAAATGTTGTACTCCTTGTAGAGTACCGGCAACAGCTCCTCGGTGATCACCCGAGCGTACTTGTCATCGAGTGTGTTGTATTCGGTGGTCCGGTTTGTGGTTCGGTCGCCCCACTCCTTCGAGTTGGGCTCAGGCTGCTCGGGCGTGCGGCCCGGATTGATGAACACGCCGAGCATTACCGGAATCTCGCGCCGGTAAATCAGGTTGTCCATCACGTTCTGTGCGCGTACATCTCCGTTCTCGTCTTTGAAGGCATGGCCGTCCTGGAAAATCATCAAGGCAGACGGAACCGCCGCGTCGTATTGTGCCGGCACGTAAACCCAATACGTGTGCTGAGTTCCCGGGTAAACATTACTTGGTAGCGTGTATGGCCCACGGATCTCTCCCTTTGGCACGCCTTCCTGTGGCATCGAGTCGGGGCCCAGACGATATTGAGAATCCGGGTTTGCGACTTGCTCAGGTTGTCCCGTAGCGATTGGCAGCGACGGAATGCGCGCAAGGGTTATCGCGGCGGCTGCAACGAACACTAAACCGAGTAAGTACGTTACCGTTACTCTCATTGCGTGGCATCATCCTTTCAGAGCAGATCCAGTCGACCGGTACTGTCACCCAGCTTTTCCTCAGGCACACCCATGCGATCCAGAAGTGAGAGGTACAGGTTCGTAACGGGAGTGCCCGATGGAGCAATGACGTGCTTTCCAGGTTTCAAGCTGCCGCCGCCCCGGCCTGCCAGTAAGACAGGTAATTCTTCGTGAGTATGTTTATTGCCATCGGCCAGGCCGCTACCGTAGACGAGCATCGCGTGGTCCAATAAAGTACCGTCGCTCTCAGTTGTCGACTTGAGCCGTTCCAGGAGATAAGCAAACAATTCCGTGTGCAGTGTGTTGATGCGAACGACCTTTTCGATCCATTCGGGATTATTGCGATGATGGGTAAGTGGATGATGTGGATCGCTGATACCAAGCTCCGAATAAACGCGATTGCTTCCCTCGCGTCCAAGCACGAGCGTGACCACGCGAGTGAGATCCGACTGAAACGCCAGGACCATTAAGTCAGCCATCAGTTTTACGTATTGAGGAAATTCGAACGGAATGCCGGTTGGTTTATCGATTCCGGGCGTAAGTGCACGCGTGTCTTTTTCGGCGCTCTCAATTCGTTGCTCGAGTTGGCGGACGGAGAAAAGATATTCATCCAGCTTGCGCCGATCCCCGGGGCCAAGAGTCTTAGAAAGACTTTGCGCATCCGCGCTCACTAAGTCGAGGATGCTCTTGCGATACTTTAGCCGGCGTGCTCTCGTTTGCGGATCAAGACTGAGATCTTCAGCGGTCCCAAACAAGCGCTCGAAGGCTGCACGAGGATTTACCTCGGGTGGCATAGGAGTTTGCGGAGTGCGCCAGGCGAGGCTGTTGGTATAGGCACAGCTATAGCCGGAATCACAGTCACCAACGGTGCGCGAATCCTCGCAACCAAGTTCGAGAGAAGGGAACCGCGTGGTGCCTGCCAACCTGGTTGCAGCCACCTGATCGACCGAGACTCCTCCGCGAATATCGGCGCCGGCAGTTTTGTGGCAATGAACTCCCGTGAGAAAGGAAGCACCCGCGCGGGCGTGATCGCCAGGTCCATCTCCCAATGCGTTACCGGTATGGGAGTCGAGATTGGAAAGCACGTAAAGGTCCTTGCGAAACGGCTCGAGCGGTTTAAGAATCCTCTTGAACTGATAGTCGTGGCCACTCGCGTCCGGCGTCCAGTCTTTCATGACGATGCCGTTTGGCACATAAACAAAAGCCATTCGGACCGGCGCCTTCGAATCGAGAGCGCGACCGCGAGCGAGTGCCGGGACCATCGCATCCAGCATTGGAATGGAAAGCACAGTCCCCAGGCCGCGAAGAAACGTTCGCCTCGGCAATCGCTTCCGAGTAATGATCATCGTGAACTCTCTCCTCGTCGCTTTTGAAATGGTTGGCTGTTGACTATCCCCAGAATCAGACTCGACATGCGGTAATCGTCAGCGGCTACCTTTCTAACGATTTCATCAACAGCACCGGCGTCAGAAGGTTCAAGTCCTCTACCCAACGCGTACATAAGCAGTTTCCGAGTCAAACTTTCTGTGAATTTATCAGGCTGTGCTTTCAGTATCGCTTTCAATCCCTGTGGGCCGGTAAATGATCTTCCGTCAGGCAGTGTTCCCGAAGCATTGATCGGAAACTCTCCATCCTTCGTGCGCCAGGCCCCAACGGCGTCGAAGTTTTCCAACCCAAACCCCAAAGGATCCATGCGTACATGACATGAAGCGCAGATGGGGTTCTTGCGGTGCAGTTCGAGTTGCTCGCGCATGGAAGAGGTGGTTCCGATCACCTCCTCATTCAGATTAGGAACATCAGGCGGAGGCGGAGGTGGTGGAGTGCCAAGAAAATTGTCCAATACCCATTTGCCTCGCAGTACCGGCGACGTGCGGTTGGCGTATGAGGAGATCGTCAACACGCTTGCGTGAGTCAGCAGTCCGCCTCGTTGTGCATCGCGGGCAAACGAAACTTTGCGAAACTCCGGACCCTGCACTTCGGTTACTCCATAGAAGCGCGCCAGGCGTTCGTTTAGATAGGAGTAGTCAGCATCGATGAAGTCGAGAATACTGCGATCCTCGCGCAGGATGCTCTTGAAAAACATTGTGGTCTCTCGCGCCATCGACAAACGCAGATACTCGTCGAAGTCTGGAAACTTCTTACGATCGGGTTTGACTGATTCGAGCGCGCGTGTTTGCAACCATTGTCCACCGAAGTTATCAACCAGCGCATCTGCCTTTGGATCGAGCAACATCCGTCGTACCTGTGCAGCAAGTGTTGCCGGCTGCGACAACTTACCTCGATCAGCGGCTGCCAACAGCTCGTCGTCCGGCATGCTGCTCCACAGGAAGTAGGAAAGTCGCGATGCCAATTCGTGTTGCGTAAGGAAAGTCGCCGCTTTGTGGGGTCGTGCCTCAATGCGGAAAAGAAAGTGAGGCGACAGCAGCATCGCCTGGATGCCTACTGCGAGCCCTTCTTCAAACGATCCATTGTCCTTTTGCGCTTGCGCGACCAGGTTTGTCAATTGGGTCACTTCCGCTTTCGTGATTGGACGCCGGTAGGCACGATGCGCGAGGCGCTCAACAATGACACGAGAACACTTCTTTCCGTGATTGCCATTCAAGTGTCCGCAAGCGTAGATCTTCTTTTGACTCTCGATTGAAGGTCCTTTCAGCGCGGCATATGGACCACCTAACTCGACGGAACTGATGCGTGCACTGTTGGCGGAAATCTTTTCTGCCAGTCGTTTCTCAAACTCTTTTCTGCGTGCTTCGATCTCCGCAGAGGTAGCATTCCGCGGTGGCTTGAACGTCGGAGGTGGTGGAATGGGCCGCCGGGATGGATTCGGTCCGTTGTAACTGGGCGGCAGTCCTTCGTAGAGACGTGGAATGGTGACCGCAAGCCAGTGATCGCCCGCCGTCAGAGTTACCCTGAACTCTGTTTTGACGCCCCAGAGTTGTTGCGGTTCTGATTCGTTGACGAAGGAAGCAACAGTTGCGGGATCCACTTTTATTTGCTGATGCTGCTTTCCATCAATCCACAGCGCGAGTTGTAAGGCTTCCGAACCTGGAGGACGATCCCCGCCCAGGTTGACCCGAAGCACGTACTCACCAGCAACGGGGAAGCGATAAGTTGTGTGAAAGGCGTTGGGCATGCTCAAGCCGGTCAGATCGTAATCAGTCAACGGGGTCATCTGTGGCTTTTGAGTTCGCTGACCTGACCGCAGACTCACGAGCGTGGGCTGCATCGGCTCGTTGCCGAAGACGGCGGTGCGCGAAATTTTTTCCGCGGCGGTCAAATACTTTTCCATCAATACCGGTGAGATCGAAAGCACGTCGGCAATGTTGTCAAAGCCATATCCGGAGTCATCCTGGGGAAAGTCATCTGAGGCGTGGCGGTCAACGCCGAGGAGATCACGCACCGTGTGGTCGTACTCGACTCGGTTAAGGCGGCGAACAGTTACTCGCCCCGAACTGGTGTCTGCGGTTTTGACGGCGTCTTTGTTCGTTTCAGGTGGGGCGCCGAGTTGATGTGCCAGCCACTGGGTAACAGCAGCGATGTCTGCCGGTTTGGGTGGAATGATTTCGGGAGGAGGCATCTCGCCCGCGCTAAGCCTCTCGTGAATGCGCTTTAGTGTCGCGGGATTATTGGTGAGTGAAGCGGCAGTGTCGAAGGCTTCGAGGTTCAGATTCGCAGTTTTCAGCTCCTTGTTATGACATTCATAACAATGCTGAGCGAAAAAGGGCCGCACGATTTTATCGAACGTGGAGTCGGGTTTCGGTGTGTCCTGCTGGGAAGTGTTAGCGCTTAAGATGTGAGGTTCAAACGCAACCAGCACGACCAGACAGACGCCGAGAAGCGAGATTAAGAACAATAATGTGCGCCTGAGCTTCGTTCGCTTCATGGCTACCATTCAAATCGACGTTAGGACTTATGACCGGACCCCGGGCAAAACAATATAGTCCATTGCCAATAATTGGGAAAGAGTTGCGATTTTAGAGTTGGGAGGAACTGGTAAGGAGCATAATCATTGTTGGGTCGGGTCAGTACCACCGCGCGGTAGCGGGTGGGTGCGCAGCCGTGCGACGACTCCTTGAGGGCTGCGCACCCACCCGCTACCGCGAGGTGGTACTGACTGTTTCCAACGGCATAGCTCCGACTGTTCATGCTTGATACTTTTTCAGAGGTTCCTGCGCGTTATTTGATGAGCTTTGTTGTGCTGATCGAATAACTTGACGAGGAGAAACGTATGGCGAAGTTGATGTTTGGATTTATATTGGTTCTGGGGATCATATCGCAGGGCGTAACGGCAAGTGCGCAGCGTTCGGTTGTTGGTAACTGGAAAACGGGCGGTTTGGGAACGATTAACGAGGTCAACACCGTCACCGGCCAGACAAAGAACAATCGCGGCACAACGTTCTCCTACACGTTTGCTGCAGATGGCACTTATACATTCGTAGGCTACATGGAATCCACGATGTTTGGCTGCACAACGAGCCTTTTTAACGAGATCAACGGACGCTACCTGGTTGACGGTACCACCATCTTTCTGAACCCCTCGCGCGACCTCTGGAGAAACATGTATTCGTGCTTTCCGAATTCGAACCGGTCACAGATGAAGACCCCCACGAAAAAATCGCTGGAATTCGGTTTTAAGACCGATGAATACGGCAAAGAATTCATCTGCCTGAGCGACGCAGGCGTCGAGACCTGTTACAGACGCGAGAAGGAATAAGAGAGACATCTTTGGTTTCTATGTAGGATCAAGAGCGCGCTTCTTCGGGGGCGCGCTTTTTTTGTGCGCGCGGCAGGGCTATTCGTCGGATTTGTGTTGCTGCCAAGTGGCGCACATAATCTTGCAAATGGCAACAACCCACACAGTTGTTCATCCGCAGATTACACAGATTATTTTGATCAATCTGTGTAATCTGTGGATAGAAAGTGAACTAGGGCGCTACCATTCTCTTCCGATCTAGAATGATCTTTCACCATGGCTCGCAACCAGCTTAGCGAAATATTTGTGCTCGCCAACGAGTTCAAAGAGGGTGATCTGAACGTCGGCGGTACATGCGATGACCACGTACGCCGGGAGGCACGTGAGGTGCTGGCGGCTCTGTCGCTTGGGGATATTGCCAGGGCTGAATTTGTGGAGGATCAGGTCACCGAGGCTGTTCATCAATCGTTGGATCTGGAGCTGGCTGGTATGGTGGCCCACCTTACTGTCGCTGAGCTCAAACAAATTCTCCTTTCGTCGCAAGGTGCGAGTTGGATCGAAGACCATCGAGATGGTGTCTCGAGCGAAGCTGCTGCCGCGGTGGTGAAAATCATGACTAATGAAGAGCTTGGGTTGGTTTCGTGCAAGCTTTTCAATCCGCTGCCGGGTGAGGGTATTGCAATCGGATCACAGGGACATTTCGGCTCGCGAATTCAGCCTAATTCTCCCGGCGACGATGAAACAGAGATATTGCTTTCAATCCTCGAAGGGCTCTCCTACGGTTGCGGCGATGTGATTCTCGGCCTCAATCCTGCCAGCGACGATGTCGACACAATCATCAGGCTCGAGCAGTTGCTGCAAAGTGTAGTCGAGCGACTTCAGTTACCTACTCGATTCTGTGTGCTGTCGGACATCGTTAAGCAGACAACGGCGCGCTCAAAAACAAAAGTGGATGTCGGCTTTCAAAGTCTTGCCGGTACTTCGAAGGCAATACAGGGAATGGTCGGGCTCGACGTTGATGGATTGCTCGCCCTCGCTCCCGGATTTGACGGGCTGTATTTCGAGACAGGTCAGGGTTCCGAAGTCACCAATCAGGCAGCCGAGGGCGTTGATATGGTTACACTCGAAGCGCGAGCCTACGGGGTTGCGAGACTCATTCAACAACGGACAGGGAGTTGGATGATTGTGAACGACGTAGCCGGATTCATCGGACCCGAAGTCTTTCGCACCGGCGAGCAATTGTTACGAGCGTGCCTTGAAGACACGGTGATGGCCAAGCTTCACGGAATAACGATGGGACTTGATGTCTGCGCCACTTTTCATATGGGCATTGGACCAGCTGAATTACGGACGCTGACGGAACAGATCGTGGTCCAGGCTGCACCGGCATATTTGATGGCGGTCGCGGGAAACGCTGATCCGATGCTTGGCTACATGACGACTTCGTTTCGCGACCATCCGAGGTTGCGCCGCCAAACCGGGCGCCAAATCACCTCCGCAATGCAGAAGAGATTAGTCGAGTTGCCCGCGGGTGCGGAAGCATTGTATGCAGCCTATCACAAGGCTGGCGGTGACACTCGTTCGCTCGATACGCTCCACGATGATGCCGCAAAAAAGATTCGTGGGCTTGCAGAACGAGGGTTCGATCTTGGTTTCGGCGGCGATGAAAACTACGCTGACCCGCCCGAAGCGAACGCTCGCATTACGAGAATCTACTCAAACGCTCGGCGCGCGCTCTACGCAACACTCGAGGAGGCGGTGATCTCTGATTCGTCGCCGTGTTTCGTACGAGTGCACACAAGATCTTCAGACCGAGACGACTACCTGGCGCACCCAGCAACGGGCGAGTTAATCACGGACGAAGATGCGGCTCGCATCCAGGCACTCTATCCCGTGCGCCGGCCGCGAGTGCAGGTTGTCGTTTCGGATGGACTCAATGCGAACGCGATCAACGAGAATCTGCGTTCGGTGCTATCGGCGCTACGTCGCGAACTTATCACTGCCGGACATCATATAAGCCAGATAGACATACTTATTGAGAATGGACGAGTGCGGGCGGGTTATCACGTCGGTTCGCTGCTGGATGCCGAGATGATCATACATTTTATAGGCGAGCGACCCGGCACAGGGCTCAATACGCTTTCGGCATACTTAACCTATGGTCTGGACTACAAGGGTCAATCACGCTGGGGACCGCCGGCAGCCTTCGATCACTCCTGGACCACGACCGTCTGCGGAATTCATCGCCGCGGTAAGCCTCCCGAAAGAGCAGTGGAGGAAATAGCGAGACTGGTGGATCGAATGTTCGCGGAACGATGTTCGGGCGTCGCGTTACCCTCACTGTCGTCTGGTCTAAAGGATTAAAGATTCTTATTTCTTAGGCCTACGTTTTGGCGGAGGATTCACTTGGAGAATCACATCCCAGGCCCAGCGACTAATCCGAGAATTCTCATCCTTCACTTTGGCGCGGTATTTGAACTGATTACCGTATTGGTCAGTCTTTTTTGATTCCTTAAAATTGAGCTCGATCGTGCTTAGACCGAACTCTGAAAGCAAGTGAAGCTCGGAAGGCTCTGAGATACCGTTCTTATTCACGTCTTGCCAGAGCCGAAGTGATGCATGGACGGCATCGTTGTTGCGGATTCGACCATCTCGATTACCGCCTTTTTCGGGCTTATCATACTCGGCAAGGGCTCGAAATCCATTCGGAGGTGCGGTAATTGGTTGTTCAGTGAAGTTTCCAAACATCTCCTTGGCGCTGTCAATCTTACCGTTTCCATTACGGTCGAGAACCAGCCAGGCGTCATCCGTCCCGCTAGTCGTCCAGGCTATCGGTTCACTATGACCATCGCCACCCATATCAAAATTAACACCTCTATACGCATCGGTTAATGCAAATCCGTTTCCCGCAACGTCAATCAATATGGGTGTTGGACCGCAACAACATCCAGACCCACCATCAGTAAAGCCAAATGGGCAGCCCCATTGAAAAGCGCAGTAGTCAAGGGCAAATTCGCATCCGCCAGACTCTAGTGGCCAATAAGGCGAGCAATTCCCACTACATGTCTGTGGTTCTTCATGACAGCCACTAAATTGATAATTCCAGAACCAAAAGAAGTCCGCGCAAGCTTCGGGTTCAATCGGCACCGACTCCCTGCAACCACCGGCAATGCTCCATACAAATCCAAATTCTGCGCAAGCGAGTTCTGGTAAGCCAATGATGTCAACACAAAACTGAGAGCATATTGGTGGGCCAGATTGTATCTTGGTCTTTCCGAGCGGGCATGTCAGAGACGGATAGTTACAATCATCCATTACACAACACGCACCTTCGGGATGCATGAATGGTGGACATCCGTCATTCACCGGATCCCTACAAACGTCTTTGGCGATACCACTTGGACACATAGAAGGGAAGGTCGCCGGACAGGGAGTTGGTGTCGGAGTTGGTGTCGGCGGGGGATTGCACGCAGTAAAAGCCCTTTGCGGACAGTCCACTCCCGCGAAGCTACACGCGCTATTCATTGGGACCGAAATACCGCAGGCGCCGATCGGATCGCTGCAGGGAGTTGTCGCAACACTGGCTGCGTTGCTGAGGTCACTGTCACAGACGCAGGTGTAAATAACATTCTTGAATTTGTTGCACGATGTGCTCGGACAACAAATATCCGGAGGAATGGAAAGTGTTGAAGCAACGGACTCTTCTGAAAAAAAATCAACCGGCGCAAAAGCTGCCGGTGTCTCAAGTACAGTTGCTAATAGACCCGAAGCAACTGTGGGGTCGGTGGCCCATCGCTCCCCTGGCGGAGACTCTTCCATGCAACGCGCCAAATCCTCCGGATCTTGTTTTATTGGAAACGGAATCGCGTCAAGCGACATAAATCCGGTACCATCTCCGAAACTCAAGTGATTGAACGAAATCTCTAGTTTAGGAACATCGTATTTGTTATTTCTCTTCTGCCAGGCCTCCCACGCGATCTGATTTTTCACAGGAATTTGAAAAGTATAAGTTTCCTTCGGCATAAGCGGTTTGTCATCAGACCTCGGTCTGACGTTGGCATCGACCAGTTCGGCTCTTCCGAAGAAAACATTAAACACCATGGTTCCTCCATCTGCACCGGTAACGCCGGGCATTTGGATAAACAGGGCAAAGTAGTAAATGGGTCTATCAGAAGTGTTGGTAATCTCCATTTCAAAGTCGCGGTACCACTCTTTGTTACTTTTTATCTTTTCCTCCTTGTCTTTCTTAAATTTGATCTGGAGCGGCACGTGAGCAGGAATTTTGTTTTCGATAGTGCGCTTCGTTGTTTGAACAGCACTTTCTACTTTGCCGAATTTAGAAAACAGCAGCGAGCAGGCAATCGCAACCAAAATAAGACCAATAACGTTTTGCCTGGTAAGAAATTCAGATTGGAGTTTCATGGCGAGGCGCTCCTCAAGTCACTGCTGTTGAGAAAGGTGACCACAAGGCCCAGAGGCGCTCGGACTATACACCCGCGATTAGATGGGGTCAAAGATTCTGCGTTCAGTGCTACCGGCCATACGGAGCGAACTCTTCGCCGTCAGGCATCATATTAGCGAGACAGGGTTTGTCACGACAGTAATAGTCTCAGATCCTCACCCGTAATGTTTTTTATCACACTGTTGTCAGCATTGATGATGGCGTCGGCCAGTTCTCGTTTGGTTGATTGAAGTTCGAGAACCTTTTCCTCTACTGTGTCACGCGATATGAGTCGATAGGCAAAGACGCGATTCGTTTGGCCGATGCGGTGCGCGCGATCGATGGCTTGCGCTTCGACCGCAGGGTTCCACCAGGGATCGAGCAGGAAAACGTATTCAGCGGCGGTTAAATTAAGGCCCTGACCGCCGGCTTTCAAACTGATCAGAAACAGTTTGCAGTCCGGATCGCGCTGAAATCTTTCAACCGCTACTCCGCGATTGCGCGTCTTGCCGTCGAGATATTCATACGCCACGCCCTGATCGTCCAATCGTCTGCGGACAATGGAAAGAAAGCTGGTGAACTGCGAAAACACGATAGCTTTGTGATTCTCCTCAATTACTTCACTCAAACGCGGCAACAGTACGTCGAGTTTTGCATTGGGAGTGACATCGTCAACTGAGCCGTCCACCAGTGCCGGATGACACGCGGTCTGTCGTAAACGCAGTAGCGCCTCGAGTATCTGAATCTTCGACTTATTGATCCCCTGGCGCGAGACTTTTTCCAATAACGACTGGCGATAATAATCACGCAGCTCTTCATACTGCCGGCGCTGCCGCTCATCCATTTCGCAATAGATCGTTTGCTCGAGTTTTTCGGGAAGTTCTTTGGCGACTTGCTGCTTGGTGCGACGCAAAATAAACGGACGCAATGCCCGCGACAACATGACGCGCGTATCCTCGTCGGGTTTCTGTGTCCCGTTTGTCGAAAGTTGAAATACCGATGCTGAACCAAGCATCCCTGGATTCAAAAACTCGAATAAGCTCCACAATTCGCCGAGGTGATTTTCGATCGGTGTTCCGCTCAGCGCGAGACGCTGTCGACTCTTTAAGAGGCGCGCTGCCTTCGCTGTTTCCGTACTGGCGTTTTTGATTGCCTGGGCCTCATCGAGAATCACAAAATCAAATTCGACATCATCGAAATGGATCACGTCGCGCCGCAGCGTTCCGTAGGTGGTCAGGATTAAGTCGTAATCTTTAAAGTGGGCATGTCCTTTAATTCGCTCGCTGCCGGTGTGAGTCAGGACGCGTAACCGGGGCGTGAATCGAGCTGCTTCCTGTTGCCAATTGAAGATAAGTGAGCGTGGAACTACTGCCAGCGAAGGTTGAGATTTTCCGTTGCGTTGCGATTCCAGCAGCGCCAGTACCTGGACTGTCTTGCCCAATCCCATGTCGTCGGCGAGACAACCGCCAAATTTGAATCGCTGGAGAAACCTAAACCAGCCCAGACCCTCTCGCTGATAATCTCGAAGTTGGCCCACAAATCCGCGTGGCGCTGCGACGGGTTTGATTCCATCGAAGTTTTGCCATTCCTTGCGAACACGCGCGAACATTTCATCGCAGGTGATTTCCGGCCGTGCAGCGAGCAGGGCATCGAGCACTCCAGTCTGCGTTCGTTGAAAGCGCAGATGGTCCTCTTCGGTGACACCGAAAGACGCGAGCAGCCCGTATTGTTGTAGCCACTCTTCCGGTAACACCCCAAAACTTCCATCGCCGAGTGCGATCACCTTCTGGCCACGTCGCAAGGCTGCAAGCAACTGCGGAAGTTTTACTTCGAGGTCCTCGCCAAAGTTCAGCGAGCCATGCAATTCAAACCAGTCAATACCCGAACTTACCGACAGGCTCGATGAAGCAGCGTTTCGATAGAGTTTTCCTTCCGCTTCGACGCGCCACCCATTTGCCAGCAGACTGGTTACCGCACGCGGCAGGTTACGTGGCGTTACCCGAAACGTATCTGAGTACTGGGATGCTCTTTTAATGCTTAACGTATGGAGGAGTGTTAACGCGTTCTTTTCCGACTCCGGGTCTCGTTCGATATACCGGTTTCGATTACGATCGTAAAGACCATTGCGTTTATCGAAGTAGTCAATTTCAACGCCTTCATAATCAAAAGAGAGCTTTGCTTCCAAGTCAGTCTGGTATGGAGCAAATTGCGACTTACGAACAATCAGGCGAGGCTGGGGTGGAAAACTAACGCGCTCGAACTGCAACTCTGGTGGCACTTCAATATTCGGAATGGATGGCAGGTCCAGAAGTTGGGCAATCAGTTGTTGGGATTCAGTTGCCGGGATTGTTAGTCCGCCGGAAGTACGAAGGGCTGCAGTCCATGTGCGTGCGCCGTTCGGACTGAAACGCGCAATCTTGAAATCCGGACTGATAGCGATAGCTTCGGTTGTCAAAGGCGCAGCGAAAAACTCGATCTCGTCGAAGCCATTTCGCAAAACCGGGTTAAGTGCATACTGATCGTCTGTACGCTTTACCACTAACCAGAATTGCCAGGTGGTGGAGTCGTCCCACGCGAGTTGCTTGAGTTCGGCGTCTTTGACTTCAGGACGAAACATGCATCGTCCGGTGGCGCACATCCTGGCTAGTAATAGAGGTTGAAGCGTGTTAGAGAGGACGAATGGGTTGGGCAGATCAAAACTGCCATAACTATAGCTGGACCAGTAAGCCTCTTTACCGCCCAACAGCAGTGAAAGGATTTCCCGATCATTGGGATCGTTGAGTTGACCAATCTGATTCTGCTGAATCCGCGCTCTTTTGATCTTGCCCCATTCACCTTTCTTGTTGCGTTCGCGGAAAGCAATCTCGACGTTGAGCAATCCCGAAGTGCGCGACGACTGTGGGTCGACTATGAAGTAAATCTCGCGATTATCGGGCCAGGGATTGCGCTCTGGTGGCGGTGCATTGTTGATTGAGTTTGTAACTATGGCGAGTTGTCTTTGCCAGTCCGATTGCGGTTCGGGTATCGCTTCGTCCTCTTCGAGGAGTTGCAACGCTTCGAGCGCTTCGTCGTCGTAGACAAGTCTGAGCGGGCCGTGCAGATCTACCTCAGAGAGATAATTCTTGCTATCGGCGGCCAACATTGTCGCCCAGATATGTTTACAGTCTTCACCGTCGGCGAAGTACGGGCAGGTACAAGCAACGTCGAGTGAGTTCAACGAAAGTGAAAGCTCGACAAAATAATCGAGCGTGCCCTCCACTCGTGCCAGCACGTAAAAGTCAGAATGGTCGAGAATCTTTACGGCGCCACCACGAAAGTAGGCGAAACCTCGGTCGCGGATCTTTGGATTGAATTGGGGTGCGAATCTGCTCTTGAGTGACATTGGGCAAAGCAATGTTAGCCGCTGAAGTACTCGTTGTCACTCGGTGATTAGTGCTGCATAGGCCGAAGGCGTTCGCTAATTGGAGCCCAGGGTTGGAGCGCCAGCGACAACCCTGGGTCATCATTTTATGAAAGCGCTCCAACCCTGAAAGGGTTCACCTGCAATTAACCGTTTCAGGGTTGGAAGCTTTACTTACTGGCACCCAGGGTTGTCGCTGCGCTCCAACCCTGGGTTAGCTCTTAAAATTCGCATGAACCCTGAAAGGGTTTGTTTCGGGAGGAACCCTTTCAGGGTTGAATCGCTATTCTTAATTGATAAACCCAGGGTTGTCGCTGCGCTCCAACCCTGGGCTGCAATTAGCGAACGCCTTCGGCGTTGGGGCATTTTCTTTAGCTCCATTCAAACGTATACTCGTCGCTACTCTGTCTGGCCTTTCGGACCTCGTTTCAGAAATCCCATCGTTTCCGAAAGCACCGGTAATCTGAAACGCGCATGAGCGGACACATCTTCATCTCCCACGCCTCCGCTGACGACGACTTTGTCAAAGATCTGCGCACAGCGCTTGAAGACAGCGGACTTTCTGTCTGGGTTGATTCACGCAAACTCCGTGGCGGCGACAAACTCGCTTTAGAGATCCAGGACGCCATCGCTCAAGCACGGCAAGTCATCGTCGTGTTAAGTCAAAACACAATCAATTCGCCCTGGGTGCGACGCGAGATCGAGCAGGCTCTTCAAGTTGAGAAGCAGAGAAAAGCCGATGGGTATCGAGTCATTCCTCTTCTTTTACCGGGTGTTCAGCCGTCAGCGTTGCCGCTTTGGTTTGATGAAGAGCCAGTGGGAGTGAAGGTTGAGCTAAAAACGGGCAGTGTCAGCGAAGCGATGCCTGCGATACTTGCGGCGCTCGGTGAGCGTTTGCCTACCGACCCTCAGCCTGCGCCGAAAGCCGTCTCGCAACCGCTCGAAGAGCTCGTATTAAAGCTAACTGATCCACGCATCGAGACGATCGATAACAAGCGACGCGCGATGGCGACGGCGACGGTGATTTACGAGCCGGCCGACGGTTCCAGATCAGTCGAAAGCACGCGATTCTCTTTTACTGCGCCGCTCGGACCAATAGAGACAGACGAATTGCGTTGGTATCTGGAGAGGTATTACCTCTGGCCGGTGGGATTATTCAAAGAGCGTGCAGCTCGCGTCGAATCGCAACTGCCTAACTGGGGACAGGATTTGTACAAGGCGGCTCTGGCGTCCGACTCGGCTAAGGAGATTTTGGCGGCCTGGCAAAATGCTGCTGATGGTGCGGCGCGTTGTTTCTCAATCTTTATCGACAGTGCGTTGCCTGAAGGCGCTAGCGAACATCAGCGAGCTTCGGCCAACGAAGCTGCAAGCGAGTTGCTCTCATTGCCCTGGGAATTGCTCCGTGATGGTGGCGGATATTTATTTCAGGGGGCAGGCGCTGTGCGAGTGCGCCGCCGCATGCCAAATCGCCGCAAGCACCGGGTTGCGCTCGCCGGATTGCCGATTCGTATCCTGTTGGTCAGCCCACGTCCGGAGGATAAGCGCGCGGCTTACATCGATCACCGTCTTAGTGCGCGACCGCTGATGGACGCCATCGATAGTCTCGGCGAACTCGTGAAGTTAACAGTTCTATCCCCGCCGACTTTTCCCGCGTTAGAGAAAGCTTTGAAACACGCCAGGAAAAGGAAAGAGCCATTTGATGCGGTCCATTTTGACGGCCACGGCGTTTTCAATCGCGAACATGGTCTTGGCGCCCTCTGTTTCGAAGATCCGAAAGATACAAATAAGTTGGAGCAACGTGCGAGCGAATTGATCGATGCCGACAAACTCGCCTCGGTAATGCGTAACTATCGCATTCCGCTGGTGTTTCTCGAAGCCTGCCAGACGGCTACCCAGGAAAATGATCCAACTGCTTCGGTCGCGGCAAAACTGCTTGAAGAAGGCGTAGCTTCGGTTGTCGCGATGAGCCACAGCGTGCTGGTGGAGACGGCGCATCGTTTTGTGCGCGCCTTCTACGCTGAGTTGGCCCAGGGATCATCAACCGGTGCAGCAATGTTGGCGGGACAGTGCGAATTATATGGTGACACTTGGCGCGGCAAGGTGATGGGCGCGGGCGAGCTGGAACTGCAAGACTGGTTTGTACCCGTTCTGTATCAGGAAGAACATGACGCGTCTTTGATAACAGAGCTGCTTTCCAAAGAAGTCAAAGAGGTCGGGGCTCGGCAAAGAAAGTTGCGGCTCGGCGAATTGCCGCCTGAACCGAATCACAAATTTCAGGGACGCAGCCGCGAGTTGCTGAAGCTGGAGCGATTGCTGATCGGCGATCAGTATGCAGTGGTACGTGGCCAGGGCGGGGCGGGCAAGACGACGCTGGCGGTCGAGCTGGCGCGCTGGCTGGTGCGCGCGCGGCGGTTTCGGCGAGCGGCGTTCCTCAGTCTTGAAGAGTACAGCGACGCGCGCGGCGTGCTCGACAGGCTCGGCCAACAATTGGTGCCTGAAAATTATTCGGTGGCCGAGTTCAAGGATCTCAAAGAAGCATTGCAGCCGGTCGAGCGTGCGTTGCGCGATTCTCCGACGATTATCGTGCTGGACAATTTCGAGAGTCTCTTGCCGTCTGCGGACGCGACTGATTCTTCTGCCATTGCCGAGAGTCGGGAAGAGATTCTGAAGCTCGCTCAAGATCTACTGAACGCCGATCCCGCGACGCGCATCGTTTTTACCAGCCGCGAACCACTGCCATCTCCATTTGATCACGCGCGCAGAGATGTTCGGCTCGGTGCTCTGGATCGCACTGACGCCATCGCATTGGTTAGCGAGGTGATGAAGCAGGAAGGACTCGAGCCAAAAGCTGACGATCCGGGAGGCACACCGAAAGAGATTGAAGAGCTAGTTGATGCAGTTAACTGCCACGCTCGTGCGCTTGAGTTGCTCGCCCGTGAGCTTGCCAAACAGGGTGTGCGAGCAACAACCGAGAATCTCCACAGGTTAATGGCGGAACTGGATCGCCGACATCCTGATAACCGTCAGAATTCGCTTTACGCAAGCATTGAACTGTCTTTGCGGCGACTGCCGCCTGAAATGCGCGAGCAAGCGAAGGCACTGGCAGTCTTTCACGGTGGCGCCAGCCTAATGGTGCTCAACCACGTGTTGGAAATAGCCAAACACGACACCGAGACTGTGCAACGCCTAGCAGCAGCCTTGATCGAGGTCGGGCTTGCAGAAGACATGGGTTACGGCCATCTAAAACTGGACCCGGCGTTACCCTCATACGTGCTCCGCAAGATGACCGAAGCCGAAGTCGAGGCGATCAGAACTCGTTGGGCCGGAGCGATGCAGGCGCTGACCCAATTCCTTTATCGTGAGTTGTTCAAAGATGTGCAGATTGCTGCGATTCTAACGCAATATGAGTTACCAAATTTGATGGCCATGCTTTTGTGGTTGCAAGACCGAACTACACCGGAAACTGTCATTGAGTTTGCTCACGGTATTGAAACGCTGGCTTCCCAATTAGGTAGGAAATCGGCGCTAACACAAGCGATCAGGGTGCGAGAGGAAGCTGCGCTGAAACTACGTGTATGGAGTAGGGCCAGCTACCTGAGTAAGAGTGCAACGATTAGCAGATTGTTTGAACAAGGAGATCTGCCAGCCGCCCATGCCGCTGCCCAGCAACTACTGCGTCGTTGTATGGAGGCTGGAGTGGGAGCCTATCCTGAAGCTGATTACGATATTGCGATGGCTCATTTTAGCCTTGGTCAAGTGTTAGCAGATATGGAAGCGGCCGAGGTTGCTTTGCAACTTTTGGGAGAGGCACAACGGCGATTTGAAAATCTCGCCAGGAACGGAAACGTGTCTGCGGAAGGAATGTATGCGACAACCATGACTAAGACTGCGGATTGTTTGAGAGATCTTGGGCGGCTCGATGAGGCTGCCTCGCTATACCAAGAAGCAATTCGGCGAGATGAGAAACTTGGTCGCAAAAGGGGGGTGGCAGTATGCAAGGGCCAACTCGGGACGGTTCGTATGTTGCAAAACCACTACGACGAAGCGCTGACAGCTTATGAGGAAGCGTTAACGATTTTTGAGAGCTTGGGTGAGCCCGGCTCTGTTGCCGTCGCTTGGCATCTAATTGGCAGGGTACATAGCAAGACCAGGCGCTTCAACCTTGCGGAACAGGCATATCGGCAGTCACTGAGAATCAGCGTAAATACTAAGAATCTGGCGGCGGAGGCCACATCTCTTGGCGAACTGGCGATTCTCTATGATTCTTGGGGCCGCTTAGAAGAGGCCGTAACTTTCTATAAGCAGGCAGTCGATGCGGAGAACAAGCTACAGAATCTGAGTCGTGAAGGACTAATACGCAGTAATCTCGCGATTACTCTCATCAGGCTGCAACGCTATGATGAAGCCCGGCGCGAAGTGCTTCGTGCTATTGAGTGCAGATCTCCTTTGGGGCTCGCTGCCGAGATCTGGAAGACGTGGGATATTCTCTTTGATCTGGAAAAAGCCACCGGCAACCAATCCGCTGCAGATGCGGCTCGCCAAAAGGGGGTCGAGAGTTATCTTGCGTATCGCCACGCAGGTGGAGTGAGTCAGCACAACCGATTTGACCTTTTCGCCCTCGTGGCCAACGCCCTCCAGGAGAATCAAGCCGAAGCATCACTGCAGCAACTGGCGCAGATCTTAGCCGAAGATATCCCTGAGAGGCTCAAATCTCTTATCCCCAAACTCCAGGCTATTCTTCAGGGGGACCGTAGTCCCAACCTTGTCGACGATCCAAGTCTCGGCTACACATCGGTCGTTGAGTTGCAACTGCTACTCGAACAGAATCCCTTGCCCAACACATGAAGCTTGTCTACAAACAGCGTGCGCTGTGAACGGCTGAACTGTGTTATAGTGCCGTCACCCCTCAAACAAAACGAAGCGGGCCGACTTGTGCTAGCAACACGAAGCCGACCCTCAACCCTCAACCTTTGCAAAAGAAAGGATGAAGATCGTGTCTAATCATAGCAGTGCAACACCTCACACAATCAAGTCAACTCAAACGACAATCAACGCTGCGCTCAAACGACGCGCGCAGTCTCTCATCAACAACAAATCAATCGATACACAAACCCGGACCGTCATCCGTTACGGTTTGGAAACGGACGACCCGTGGCTTCCCGAACTGGTGCGCCGCGCCAATGCCGGTGAAACCATCGTCGATAACCTGAACCTCCCCGACACCATTGAAGACGATTCAAGCGAAGAAAAGCTCGAAGCACTTGCGGAGATGATCTGCCGGGCCGGCGATGAACCTGCAACCAAATCGGCGGCGTTGCTCGTCCTGATGTCGACGCTTGAAACCGCCACACACCCGAAAGCCCTTGCGAACCTGACGAAACACTTTGCCTTCACTCGCTGTGGTGAGTTGAACAGCTACGGCATGGTCGACGCCCAGATTGCAGCACTCGAGGGTGAGCTGTTAGCCGGCCACACGCTAACGACTTTGGCGGAATAGTTTTCACGCAAGTCGCAAAGGCGCAAAGACGGACAGAAGAGTACCTTCCTCACTGCTGACTTTGCGCCTTTGCACTTACATCACCCGTTTTCGACTCGGAGACGTTGCAAGTTAAAATCATTTTCACCATGGCTCGCAACCAGCTTAGCCAAAGATTCATGCTCGCTGAGAAGCTTTGCCTCAAAGTCGGAAATCGCTGAGAAATCGGGTCAGTACCGTAACGCGGTAGCGTCGGGTGAAGGCATTGGTCTCAATATCCTAAGAATTATCGTTTCTCGAGAACAACCCGAC
>DASVGE010000224.1:0-13774 GCA_036379695.1 Pyrinomonadaceae bacterium
CCGTGATCAACGGCAAGTGGCAGAAGTTGCAGATCGTGGGCCTCGCACTCTCGCCGGAGTACGTCTACGAGATCAGGGCCGGTGAGATGTTTCCCGATAACCGCCGCTCGGGAGTGTTATGGATGAGCCGCGAAGCCCTTGGTCCGGTTTTTAACATGAAAGGGGCATTCAATGACGTTGCGTTGACACTTACGCCGGGAGCATCGGAAGCGGAGGTGATTCGTCAACTCGATGACCTGCTCGCGAACTACGGCGGCCTTGGCGCTTATAACCGCAATGACCAGGTATCCCATCATTTTCTTTCGAACGAGATCGCTGAATTGCAGGTCACGGGAACGTTCATTCCGGCCATCTTT
Organism: Pyrinomonadaceae bacterium; assembly: GCA_036379695.1. Taxonomy (GTDB): domain Bacteria; phylum Acidobacteriota; class Blastocatellia; order Pyrinomonadales; family Pyrinomonadaceae; genus PSRF01. The sequence goes on from DASVGE010000224.1 coordinate 357, forward strand.
CTCTTAACGACCGCCTTCCTCATTCATCTCGTGCTTTCGCGCATGGTCGCGACGCAGCGACAGGAGATCGCGGTTCTGAAGGCATTTGGCTACGGAAATTATGCGCTCGGGTTTCATTACCTGAAGCTTGCTTTCGTCGTGGTGCTTGGTGGGGTCGTTTTGGGAATTGCGCTGGGTTGGTATTTCGGTTTGAGAATTACTGAGCTCTACATGCAGTTCTTTCGCTTCCCGGTACTCCGTTATTCGTCTGGTCCGGTAGTGATCGGAACAGCCATTCTCGTCAGTCTCGGCGCTGCATCAATCGGAGCACTCGGGGCGGTGCGGCGCGCCATCAACTTACCGCCTGCTGAAGCAATGCGTCCCGAGATGCCGGCAGGCTTTCGCGCAGGTCTACTCGAACGTCTTCGTATTCATCAGCTCGTTCCTACCTCTGTGCGGATCATTTTGCGCAATCTGGAGCGGCGTCCGCTGAAGGCCATCATCTCGGTTTTGGGAACTGCTCTAGCTACTGCTCTTCTCGTAGTTGGTTTCTTTCTCTACTTCGACACGGTGCAACGAATTATCGATGTGCAGTTTAATGAGGTTCAGCGTGAAGACGTCTCGGTAGTATTTCACGAACCGCGGTCGGCCGGAGTGAAGTACGATCTTGCCAACCTCCCGGGAGTCATACGTGTTGAGCCGTATCGAGCGGTGCCGGCGCGCCTCCGCTTCGCGCATCGAACACGGCGAACTGTATTACTAGGCTTACAAGACTCTGCCGAACTCCGTCGCATTGTCGCTAAAGATCTTCAGCCCGCCGCGATCCCGCCGGAAGGCTTACTGCTTACCACTAAATTGGCTGAGATACTCGGAGTAGTTTCTGGTCAGACTATTACCGTCGAGGTGCTTGAAGGTACTCGGCCGGTACGGCAGATTCCCGTGACCGGAACAGTAGACGAACTTGTCGGGCTTGCAGCTTACATGGATCGTCGTGCGTTGCACCGCTTGATGAATGAAGGCGAGACCAGTAGCGGCGCGTTTCTCATGGTCGACTCACAGTCGATATCGAATCTCTCCTCGACGTTGAAACAGACGCCGGCGGTCAGCGCAGTCTCGATTCCCGAAACAGCTCGCGCCAGCTTCGATGAGACCATCGCCAAAACTATCAATGTGTCGACCGTGATCCTGATCGCCTTTGCAATGATCATAGCCTTTGGGATGGTCTACAACGGTTCGCGCATTGCGTTATCCGAACGAGGACACGAGCTGGCTTCATTGCGCGTGCTCGGATTCACGCGCGCGGAGATAGCGGTCATGTTGCTCGGCGAGCAGGCAATCCTGACTCTGATTGCTATTCCCGTTGGATTTGCGTTGGGTTATGGAATTGCAGGGCTGCTGACAGTGGCGGTTGACACGGAACTGATCCGGTTTCCGCTGCTTATTAGCCGGAAAACTTATGCCCTGGCATTCGTTGTGATTGTAGGGTCAGCGTTTCTCTCCGGATTTCTCGTGAGGTGGCGGTTGCGAAATCTCGATCTGGTTGCGGTGCTGAAGACTCGGGAGTGATAACAATGAAACGACTTCTTAACACAATAGTATTGCTGATTGTTATCGCCGTGGTCGTTGGACTTGTGGCGATGTGGCTTAGACCAACACCCGTAAGAGTCGATGTGGCCAAAGCATCGCGAGGTCCGATGCGCGTCACGGTTGACGGAGAAGGGAAGACGCGTGTGCGCGATCGCTATGTAGTTGCGGCTCCAGTTGCAGGACGCCTGCGGCGAATCACGCTACGGCGTGGCGACAGTGTTCTTCACCAACAACTGATTGCTGAGATCGCGCCGCTTCCTTTGACTCCCCTGGATCCGCGCCAACGCGCTGAAGCAATCGGTCGTGTTCGCGCGGCGGAAGATGCGAGGGCTGAAGCCGATCGAATGGTTGAGCGATACAAAGCCAGTTATGAACAGGCTCGTAGAGACCTGCAACGTAGCGAGACTCTTGCTCGCGATGGTGTGATATCGCGGCAGGAGGTAGAAGAAGCGCAAACTGCGGTCGCTACAAGCTTGCGCGAATATGAAGCGGTGAGGTCTCGTTCGGAAAGAGCTGCGCACGACGTCGAAGTTGCGAGAGCGGCGCTGTTGGCAGTTAACCGATCACCCGCGACCGCGACTGTAACGGCACACGCGCCGGCGGATGGCAGAGTCTTGCGCGTGCTGGAGGAGAGCGAGCGTGTTGTGAGTGCTGGAACCCCACTATTAGAGCTCAGCAATCCTTCAAAACTGGAGGTCGTAATCGAATTGCTGTCCACGGACGCTGTAAAGGTTGCGCCTGGCTCCATGGTCTTCATCGAAAACTGGGGTGGACCAAAAGCTCTCGAGGGGCGTGTGAGGTTAATTGAGCCTTTGGCGTTCACGAAAGTCTCGGCTTTAGGGATTGAAGAGCAACGCGTGAATGTCATAGTCGATCTGCTCGAACTGGAAACGAGTTTAGGTGACGGCTATCGCGTTGAGGGAAGAGTTGTAATTTGGGAAACAAAGGATGCGTTGCGCGTCCCGGTGAGCGCTTTGTTTCGCCGCGGTGAAACCTGGAGTTTATTCCGTGTGGAGAATGGACTGGCTCAATTACGGGATGTCGAGATCGGTTATTTCACCTCGTCAGAGGCCGAGGTCAGAAGCGGCCTGGACGAAGGAGCGATGGTAATCACCCATCCCTCGAAAGACATTAGTAACGGGACGCGAGTTGAACAGAACGTCACCGTGAGAGTGCCACACAGTATGGGGCAGGGAGGCGCCAGGCTATAGGCGCAAGGGTGACAGCCCTTACCGGCGTGTGCGGATCAACCTATCGCCACGCCGGTAAATGCATTTCCGGGTCGATGGACCACGTCGTCCGGCTGCTCTTCCTGCGGAAAATTTCTCTCTTCTGGGTAAATATAGCCAACTTTCCTGAAGCATCCTGCCCGAGTTCTTTGGTTTCGATCGGCATACCAGTTGCGAAACCTATGAGGTGCGGAGACTGGAGTTAAGCAAATGCGCGGCAATAAACCTTTTACAAACACAAATTTTACAAAACGAGTCGATCATGAGGGCGGCCGTCATCGCACACGTCGTGCAATGAGTGAACCGGCGGCTTGTAAAGAATGCGGAGCAGTCTACGCCAATCGTCGCTGGACCGCCGCTCGAGACACCTCAAACAACAAGCACCACCAACGCCGCCAGTTTGCACAATTGACAATCTGTCCGGCGTGCAAACAAGCGGCCGGCGGAGAACCGCGCGGATTTGTCTATCTTGATGGCGCCTTTCTCGACGGGCACGGGAAAGAGATTGAGAATCTGATACTCAATGAAGCAAAGCGGGCTGCTGAGGACAATCCACTCGCGCGAATTCTGGAGCTAAAAGAACGCGACGGCCACAAGCTTACCGTTACCACGACCACCGAACATTTGGCCCAACGTTTGGGGCATGCGGTGGAAAAGGCATTTGGCGGAGAGGTCCAGTACAACTTCTCGCATGAAAACAAGATCGCGCGCGTGAGTTGGCAAAGAGAGTGATTGAATGAAGCCTCCAGCTTCGGAGCATGAAGTAAATGTCTGCAACAACTACAGCTATAAAAGCAGGCATCGTAAGCGAAGTTAAGATTCAGGTTGGGCATCTCTGGCTCACCGGGGATCTGATCGTTCCCGCCGGCGCTAACGGTGTCGTCCTCTTTGCACACGGGAGCGGCAGTAGTCGCAGCAGTCCACGAAACCAGTTTGTTGCAGGCGTGCTTCGTGAAGCAGGAGTCGGCACGCTTCTTTTTGATCTGCTAACGCCTTACGAGGAGCTTCTCGACGTTCGGACTGGTCGACTGCGTTTTGAGATCGGCTTGCTAGCTCACCGGCTGATGGCTGCCACCAACTGGGTGATGAACAATCCACGAACAGAGGGAATGGCGATTGGTTACTTCGGCGCAAGCACTGGCGGCGGCGCAGCCCTGGTGGCGGCAGCGGAGCTTGGCGATCAAGTCAAAGCAGTCGTTGCCAGGGGAGGACGTCCTGATTTGGCCGGCAGTGCGCTGCCGCTCGTTACTGCGCCGACTTTATTGATTGTGGGCGAGCTCGACTACCCGGTGATTACCATCAATCGTTCGGCGCTCACTCAATTGCGATGCGAAAAGAGGTTGCAATTGGTAGAGCGGGCGACTCACTTGTTCGACGAGCCCGGAACACTCGAGGAAGTTGGTCGCCTGGCTGCTGACTGGTTTGCAAAACATTTCTCCAATCGCGAGAAGTGAACAGGTTCGACTTTGTTTTCTTTTCAGCAGCTTTGGCAAGGAGTCGTCCTAGTGAAATACCTTCTCAAACTCGATGGTGGGATGTCACTGGTAACGACCAGAATGCGTGCAGTCTTCAGGAGTGTCGAGTATTAGCAAAGGAGGAGTAAAAAAATGAAAATCTTACTAGCAGTCGATGGCTCGCCTTACAGCGACGCCGCAATCGAGGAAGTCATAAAACGTCCGTGGCCGCCACAAAGCGAAGTAAAAATCGTTACCGTTTTTGAGACACCCATGACGGTTGGTATCGGTCTGGAGCCCTGGCCCGCGAACTACTTCGAAGAATTGCAAAAACCCGCTCGGGAAGCCGCGCGAACCGTCAGCGACAATGCAATGCGGAAGTTGGAAGAAAGCTCCGGCAAGGCTTTAAAAATCAGTCGTGAGGTCATTCAGGGGCCAGCGAGTCAAGTCATTGTCGAAGAAGCGGAAAGCTGGGGCGCCGATCTCATTGTCATGGGTTCTCGGGGTTTGGGTGCCTGGAATCGCTTACTGCTCGGGTCGGTTTCCAGTGCTGTGGTCCATCACGCGAAGTGTTCGGTTGAAATCGTGCGGACGTCAAAACCACACTAGCTGTGCGGAGGCGAGATGATTACGAAGTTTTTCAAAGACAGAGCTGAAGGGGGTCGCTTCCTGGCCCAAAAGCTCGTGCAGTATGCGAACGACCCGCGCGTGGTCGTGCTTGCGCTGCCTCGCGGCGGCGTGCCTGTCGCCTACGAGGTGGCCCAGTCGCTTAGAGCTCCTTTGGATGTTTTCGTCGTGAGAAAGCTGGGCGTGCCAGGCTACGAAGAGTATGCGATGGGCGCCATTGCCAGCGGCGGAATACGCGTTCTCAACGAGCAACTCATTTCGTCTCTCAACATACCTGTTGAGCTCGTTGATGAAATCACCGCCACTGAATTCGCTGAACTGGAAAGACGCGAGCGGCTGTACCGTGGCAAGCGTGCCCCCGTGGACGTAACCGGGCAAACCGTGATCGTCGTGGATGACGGGCTGGCAACAGGTTCCACGATGCGGGCAGCAGTCATGGCGTTACGTAATAAGAATCCGAAAAATATCGTGGTAGCGGTTCCAGTGGGCTCGCGGGAAACTTGTGATTCTTTCATGAATGAAGTCGACACGGTAGCTGTCTGCGCAATTACGCCAGAGCCTTTCCGGGCAGTTGGTTTGTGGTACCGAGACTTTTCCCAAACTACCGATGCCGAAGTGCAGCAGCTCTTAAGAAAGGCTCAGCACACAAAGGCGGCTGCTTAATTGTGCGAGACGGCACTCGCCTTTCGGATCAGTTCGACGCAGTGGTCCATCTCGATGACGAGAGCTGTCGAACGGACTTCCGAATGGGACGTTGGCGAGGTCCCGGAAACATTTCCCACCGGGATCTGAGTAAGGGAGATTACAATGCAAACAAGACAGATTCCAAAAAGTGAATGGCCGGCATTTCTGGATCGTTTCAGCCGCCAACATGAAGGATGGCTGGTGAAGCTCGAAATTTTAAATCCGGACCTTGGCGCCCAGATTGAAGAGACGGGCCTGGCCCTCGCAGGTTTGACCGATGAGTGGGACGAAGCAGACGGCAATACCATCATGATTATGGCCGGCAATGAGCCGGATGCTCACGTCACGCACTCGATTAGCAACCCAACAGAAGTAAGCCTTGAGCAAACTGATGAAGGCGCTGATGCTGCACTCTCGATCAAATCCGCCGATGGTACAACCGCGCTATTGAGCTTCCGCGCCGCTGTTTTGCCTGAGACAGTCGATGCTCTGGTAGTGTAAACCAAATGCTGCTGAAGAGGTGCGATGGTGATCCGACCGCATATACTTTTTGCGGACGATGATTCCGATATTTGCGAACTGGTCCAATGCCAGTTGAACGCCGCAGGGTTTCGTGTGTCTACGGCTGATAGTGGTGCAGACGTTTTACGGCTTGTCACGACTGAGCGCTTCGATGCGCTGTTATTGGACTATTGGATGGCGGAAGTGACGGGCATCGAACTTTGCCGCCAGATTCGTACGTTTGATCAAAGCACTCCGATACTGATTTGCTCCGGCGCCATTACCGAAGCAGACAAAGAAGCGGCAACGCTGGCTGGCGCGCAGGGATACGTAGAAAAGCCATTTAATGCTCGCGATCTAATCCGAGCACTGCGTTCATCCCTCGAAGCGTCGGTTCATATCTAAGCCGGTCAACCGCGAGGCGCTGCGGAAAATGAGGTCATGATACTCTTGAAGGCGTCTTCACTGGTCAGTTTGTCCGGCTTTGCACGAAAAGTAATTAGGCGCGTTTTGTCGCGGCTTCGCCGGATGTGAGATACCGTCTCGAAAAACAAGATCCGATCCTGAACTTGAGTCATTGCCTCCGGCTTCGCCGCCGGATGTGAGATACCGTTTGGAAATCAAGATCCGATCAGGAACTTGAGTCATTGCCTCCGGCTTCGCCGCCAGATGTGAGGCGAGGCTCTGCCTCGCCGCTAAAATTCACTTAAGGCTTGGGCTAGGCCCCTGGTTCGGCCTTTGGCCTATAAACTTGAGGGCAGAGCCCGAACCGGGGGCATAGCCCCTTCGCAAACTAGAGTTAAACGGCGAGGCAGAGCCTCGCCTCACATCCGGCGGCGAAGCCGGAGGCAATGAGTCAAGTTCCTGATCTCTTGATTTCCAAACGGTATCTCACATCTGGCGGCGAAGCCGGAGGCAATGAGTCAAGTTCCTGATCTCTTGATTTCCAAACGGTATCTCACATCTGGCGGCGAAGCCGGAGGCAATGAGTCAAGTTCAGGATCTGATCTTGATTTCCAAACGGTATCTCACATCCGGCGGCGAAGCCGTAAAGAAACGTGCTTTACATGACTTTTCGTGCAAGGTCAGTTTGGTCCAAGCCTTTTCGCTCGCTTTCTGCCGTTAAATTCACTCGACGGAGGTCTCTTATGTTCAAAAAAGTCGTGACGGTCCTGCTCGTTACATTGGTCATTAATCTAACCGGCGTCAGACTCGCCTATGCAGACTCAAAGGATGAGAAGCAGGCGCGCTTTGCCGCGAAGATCAAAGCAAATGTACTAAAGCTTGGTACCGGCGAGTCGACTCGAGTGAAAGTCAAGCTGCGAGATAACGCAAAGCTTGAGGGTTACATTAGTGATGCCAGCGCCGACACTTTTACTGTTACGAACCGGAAGACAGGCGTTACTACGACGGTGGCCTATCCGCAGGTAAAAAGCGTCCAGGGTAACAATCTTTCAACAGGCGCGAAGATCGCGATCGGTGTTGGAATTGCAGCAGGCATCATTTTTCTCATTCTCTGGTTCACAACTGGACCCGGCAGTGACTAACGCCCGTGCTGCCAAATCTGAAAGTTGACGCACCACCGGAGTTCAAAGGTCATGGAGGTGCCTGGACGCCGGAACATCTCTTTGTCGCGTCCGTCAACTCATGTTTCATGACTACGTTTCTGGCAATTGCTGAGAACTCGAAACTTGAATTCGTGAGTTTTAGTATCGAGGTCAGGATTACTTCTTGGATCGGGTCAGTACAGGGAGCGGTAGCGACCTGGTCGAACCACAGGAGTCAAAATTCTTAGGAAAATATCGCATGCTGATCACCGACCAGGTCGCTACCGCTCGCTGTACTGACCCGATCCAAGAGTGACTCCGACTTTTGAGGCAAGCTATTACTCGAGCGCGTCGAGGCTGAAGTATTTCTCCTCTTTGATTTGGTCCTTACGAAATCGCGCGCGTGCCAGCATTGCTTTTACATTTGCAACCATCTGCGGATGACCACAGGCGTAGGCAACCGAGTCAGTATGATCAAATCCAAGCAGGTCCGCGTGCTTGCGCAGGACATCCTCGATTCGACCCGTTTCACCCTTCCAACTCGGTTCTGCCCAGGGCCTGCTGACGGTTGGTATGTAGGTGAGCCATCCTCCGCGTGACAACTCTTCGAGTTCGCGACGATAAAGACCAAAATCGACTGACCGGCTTGCACCCTGAATGACGAGAAATCGATGGTTGGTCGCGGCTCCACGCACTCGTTCAATTTGTTGAGTTCTCAGTATACTGACAAAGGGCGCTATGCCCGTGACTGTCGCGAGCATCAAGTGGTGCGTGACGGTCGTGTCCAGCGTAAGTTGGCCCACAATGCGAGGCCGGACGAGGATGGTGGATCCCAACTTCAACTCCCACAACCTTGGTGTGATGATGCCGCCGGGTACTAATTCAATAAAGAACTCCAGAAATGGTTCATGGGGCGAAGAGACGATCGAGTAAGGGCGTTCGACTATCTCCCCATCAACGGCGAGGCCGATCGTTGCAAACTGGCCCGCGGTGAAGGAGGGTTGTTCGGCCATCCGAAAACGCAGTATCGCGAGATTCGCGGATATGTCCGTTCTTTCGATTAACTCCGCCTCGCAATAATTAGCTTGCGTCTTGCTGTGAACGCTGGCGATCAAATCTGCTCCAATGCTTCCTGCAAGTCGTGGATGATGTCGTGCCAGTCCTCCAGGCCAATTGAAAGTCGGATGCCGCCTGGCTCGAGTCCTCGCGCTTGCTTCACTTCCGGCGGTAAAGACGAGTGCGTCATTGAGTATGGCTCTTCGATCAGTGTGCGAATCTGACCGAGACTGACCGCCAACGTAACACTGTAAGCGTGATTTGCAACGTAATCCATGAAACGGTCGGCAGCTTCGGTGGCCGCTTTCTCGTCGCCTTTCAACACAAAATAGATCATGCTTCCGGGAGCAAATTTGCCGTCATAACTCGTCATCTGCCGGCGTGCGAGTTGGTACTGCGGGAACGTCTCCAGTCCCGGGTAGCGAACCGATGCCACTTTGGGATGCCGCTCCAGAAACTGGGCCACTCGGTTTGCGCATTTTTGTTGATTCACCATTCGTGTGGCGAGAGTGGGTAAGCCGTAGACGAGAATGGACCATGCGCTTTTAGACGAAAGTACGCCGCCGAAATCTTTGCGATACATCAAGAGCGGCGCATGATACTTGAGTGGTCCGATCACCGCGCCTCCCATGTCCGTGCCAAAGCCGCCAATGTTTTTGGTCAGGCTATGGACCACGAAATCGGCACCCAGCTCCAGTGGCCTCTGGCAAAAAGGCGTAGCGAAAGTGTTATCGACAATCATCAGCAGCCGGTCCTTCTGCCCGTTTCTGACTTCGTCCATCCAGCGACGGACCAGGGCGATGTCGATAAGATCGAGCGTGGGGTTCACGGGGGTCTCAAAATAAATCACGCGCGTGCGGTTGTTGATGGCAGCTTTGAAGCTACGCTCATCTCTCAGGTCGACGAATCTCGTGGTTATACCGAACCGAGGCAGCCAGTTTGTCAGCAGGCTATAAGTACAACCGTAGAGAGTGTGATGAGCGACAATCTCAGTGCCTGCTTTGTTCGTGATACCCAGGGCTGCGCTGATCGCTGCCATTCCCGTCGCGAACGTAACTGCGGTTTCGCCACCCTCAGCATAGGCGAGATGGTCCTCGAGCATGCCGCGCGTCGGTTCGTCCAGGCGTTCGTAAATGTAAATCGGGACATGCCCCTTGACGTCCGCTTCGTCTGAGGCAAATTCCACAAAACCCTGCGCTCCGCGGTGCACTGAGCCGAGCCGGTAGGCTGCTGAAGCTGAGATTGGCGGGACCAGGTGATGGTCAAAGTCCCAATGCTTGCTTTCGTGATTACCGTGTATCAGGTGAGTGCGTATGCGGTAGTTCTCTTTCGCGGTCCGATGTTGCTTCTTCATGTCGCCGTCCTTTTTAGCGTTCAAGGTGGCCTGGCGAGGGCGTGTTGCGGGTTTTGGCCCAACAGAGCGGAACTTTCCACTCAGCCATTGACCTGCTCCCAACATTTCACTGTCAATCGCACGGCCTGTTTGCCACGACTTTCCACGGCAAGTGGCATTCCCATTCGCATTACTCCGGTCGGGAACGAATCTTGCCAATGAACAACGATAGGATCGGGCACTAATAAATTTGTGAGGCGAATACGATGCAGGATGCTGTTTTACTACCGCGGACACAATCGCATGGCAATTCGCTGTTCAACGACAGCGCCGGCGAGACTTGGAATTGGCTGCAAAATCTAAAAGAGGAAGTTTCCCGCGATCTGCTGGGGGAAGGACCCTTGTGCCGGAGCGAGATTCTTGATTTGCGAGAAGGCGAAGAGGCGAACGCAAACGCCTGGGACGTCGAGTGGCTTCACCGTGCGCAACTGGAAGCGCGGTTACGCGAAATTGTTGACGCACAGGATCGGTTGTTGGATGGGACTTATGGAAAATGCGTGGAGTGTGGTGAGCAAATCGCCACCGGCCGGCTGATGGCAGATCCGGCAGCACAACTGTGCCTTGACTGTCAGAGAATGATCGAGAGCGATCATAAGTTCAGCACGTTATAAGATTACATGTCTGCACTCATCAACCACACAGCTTCGTCGGCGCTCCAAATCACGGCACGCCCGTCTTCAGACCGCATCAGGCAACTGAAGCACATGATAGGCAACACGCCGCTGCTCGCTATCCGGTTTCGCTTCAGGGGAAAAGAGCGAGTCGTATACGCCAAGGCCGAGCACTTGAATATGACAGGCAGTATCAAGGACCGAATGGCTTTTCACATTTTGAAGAAGGCCTATGAAGAAGGACGAATACGGGCTGGAGATACGATCGCCGAGGCTACCAGCGGCAACACCGGGATTTCATTTGCGGCCATTGGAAGGGCGTTGGGCCATCCGGTTGTGATCTTCATACCCGATTGGATGAGCAGGGAACGAGTTGCCTTGATTCGCAGTTTCGGCGCGAGAATGGTGCCGGTTAGTCGTGAAGAGGGTGGTTTTCTGGGTAGCATTCGTTTGACTGAAGAGTTAGCGCGCAACGAGCGAAATGTCTTCCTACCCTCACAATTCGACAGCCTCGCAAATGTTGAAGCGCATGAACGTACCACCGGAGCTGAAATCTGGTGGCAGCTATACTCTCGCTCGATCAAGCCCGATGCGTTCATCGCGGGCGTCGGCACGGGTGGGACGATCATGGGCGCTGGTAAATATCTGCGGCGGCACAACCCGGACATCAAACTTTATCCGCTCGAGCCCGCCGAATCACCGACGCTGTCTTCGGGGTGTAAAGTTGGCCGCCATCGGATTCAAGGGGTTTCCGACGAGTTCATCCCTTCAATTCTCAAACTCGAAGAGCTTGATTCAGTAATAAGTGTGCCCGACGGAGACGCCATCCTCATGGCCCAGAAGCTCGCCGCGTGTCTTGGCCTGGGAGTTGGTATCTCTTCAGGAGCGAATTTTATTGGCGCGTTGATGGTCCAGGAGAGACTCGGCGACTCTGCTGTCGTTGCTACTGTATTTCCGGATGACAACAAGAAGTATCTCAGCACGGCGCTACTGGATGATGAACCTGTGATGCCGGGTTACAAGGCTCCTGAGGTCGAGTTGTTGAGCTACGAAGCTCTGAAAAGAGTCTGCTACACGTGTTTTGAGGATGAGTAAGTAAAGATCCTCGCTACTGCGAATCTGAAGCTCTGATGCTTTGCACAAAAAGTCCGAAAGATGCCACGGGCTCGTCCCGTGGAGGTTCACGTTTTTTGGCTGAAATAGCAGCGAACGTGAAGCTCCACGGGACAAGCCCGTGGCATCTTAAGACCTGGATTTTGGGATTCTCTTAGCTGCAAACATGAAACTCCACGGGGCAAGCCCGTGGTATCTTTCCGACTTTTTGTGCAAGGCCAGTTGTGAGTGGCCTTGCACAAAAAGTCATTTGGCGCGCTTCGCTTTGGCTTCGCCGCGCGATGTGCTTCGGCTTCGCCGCCCGATGTGAGGCAAGGCTCTGCCTTGCCGTTAGCACCCCTCGTAGTAGTGGGCTATGCCCCCGGTTCGGGCTCTGCCCTAAAGCCGAACCGGGGGCTTAGCCCCGAACATTATTTTAAAAGCCTGACGGCAAGGCATAGCCTTGCCTCACATCGGGCGGCGAAGCCGAAGCGCATCGGGCGGCGAAGCCGAAGCACATCGGGCGGCGAAGCCGAAGCACATCGGGCGGCGAAGCCGAAGCGAAGAGGGCCAAAATGATACTGAGCAGCGCATTTGAGATTGCACTGATTGCAGTGGGGGCGGCTCATGATGGCTGCGCACCTACCCCGGGTGAAGGATTCAGTCGCAGACACCTCAAACTGGTCCAGCGATTGGCTTGCCGGCTCAAGGATGTTACGACTCGTCCGTCGCTGCCTTCGGTGGCCACGTGCCCATCCTCTGCCGCAACGCGACGATCTTGCCGAGGTGATAGGCATTGTGCACTGCCACACTGTTCAACTCGTCGGCCATCGTCACTCCAGGTTCCACCTCCACCGCGAGCCGTTCAGGCGCTTGCGCGAACGCGACTGCCGCCTGCGCGCCTTCGAGGAACTGCTGCACCAGGTCGTGCCATTGCTGCTCGTGCTCCGGCACCGCGCTCGGGTAGTAGTCGCCGGACGACTGAGCGCGCTCGACGATGGTGCGTTGGTACCCCGCCGCATGCCACAGCTCTTCGTAGATCGAGTGCGACGCGCCTTCCGGCACCAGCGTGACTTGCTCGAGCGTCAGCCCGGACAGCAGGTGGGCCCGCGCCGGGAACTCGCCGGTCAGGAAAAGGTGCTCCCAATTATCCATCGTTTCGCTCCTTTTACTCCTATGTTCACCGCTGCTGTATGGTAAGTGTTTTTTAGCGATTGCATTATTACACACGTGGTATAGTGTCGCCCTCAATGGATATGCCGTTACGTGCAGCATCAAGGAACGTGACCTCGGTCATATTGATCGCAGTCATTGCTTCGTTGTGTTTTTCGGTCGGTGAAGGACTACAACTTACACCTTTCCCGATCTCTGCACTAATGAGCCTCGAGTCGGATCGAACTTCATCGACGGTCAAACCAACGAATCTGATTTCAACTCATACTTACGGTCCACTCGACGTTCCCGAGCAACCCCAAAAGCGTAACAGGCGTCAAGTTGTGCCGCTCGACTCCATGTTAACGGCGACCGAGTATGAAATCTCAAGTGCTTTGCACGCCTTTACCACAGACGAGCGATCCCCATTAGTTTCGTTTCTCGTCACGTCTCAGTCCGCAGGTCGCGCGCCACCGTTCATTTCCTGACCAATATTTTCCGCACAT
>DASVGE010000225.1:0-3519 GCA_036379695.1 Pyrinomonadaceae bacterium
ATTGCCCTTCGAGGATGAAGTAGATGCGTTTGACCTTCTGCTTCTCTCGCAACTGCTGGCCATAGCCGACCAGTGCCTTGCCGCGGCGCAGCGAGTTACCGTGCTGTCCGGGCGGTTGCGTTCCACGTTTTTCAATCGGGCAAGCGGGTTTGTAACAACGATCGCCCTTCAAAAATAACTTCGCGCCTTCGCGACGGCAAAGGCGACACACAGCGTCTCTATACCTAGCCAATTAATTGCCTCCGGTCTATATGCCTCCGGACTATTGCTAGCCGGAAAAGTTTACAGGTCACACTTTCGTGCTGACCCTTCATCCTTTGGGTTAAATAGGTCCTGTAGGGACCTATACGTCCTATTCTTCGTTTAAACTCTGCGCCGCTTTGGCGGTCGGCAACCGTTGTGCGGAATCGGCGTCGTGTCGCGGATCGTCATCACTCGGATGCCGGCGTTTGCGATCGCCCGGATCGCCGACTCACGACCACCGCCTGGTCCCTTCACACGCACTTCGCACTGGTGCATGCCGGCCTCGTGTGCCTTCTTCGCTGCTTCATAAGCCGCCTGCTGGGCCGCGAACGGCGTCCCCTTGCGCGAACCACGAAAACCACGCGCGCCGGCCGACGATTGCGCGATCAGGTTTCCTTCAAGATCCGTGATCGAGATCATCGTGTTATTGAACGACGCGGCAATGTGCACGATGCCGTTGGGAACGTTCTTCTTCTCTTTCTTCCGAAAGACCTTCTTTTTTCCGCCTGCTTTAGCCATAGAATTATTTATTTCTTACCGGGCGCCTTCTTCTTCGCGATAGTGGCACGGCGCGGGCCTTTGCGCGTGCGAGCGTTGGTGTGGGTGCGCTGGCCACGGACGGGCAGCGAACGACGATGCCGCAACCCGCGATAGCAACCGATGTCCATCAAGCGCTTGATGTCCATCTGCACACGCTTGCGCAGGTCGCCTTCGATCTCGCCCTGCGTTTCCAGAATGGCACGAATCCGGCTCAACTCGTCTTCACTCAGATCTCGAACGCGAGTGTCGAGGTTGACGCCGGCTTCCTTGAGCACCGAATTTGAGCGCGAGCGGCCAATACCGTAAATGTAAGTGAGACCGATCTCAGCTCGCTTGTTGGGCGGTAAATCTACTCCTGCTACACGTGCCATCGTATTTCTCGTTATCCTTGTCTCTGTTTGTGTTTGGGATTAGCGCAGATCACGCGCACCACGCCTTTGCGGTGGATGACCTTGCACTTGTCGCACATCTTCTTTACTGACGCACGGACTTTCATGACTTAACCTCGTACCTATTTGTATCGATATGTGATTCGCCCGCGATTGAGATCGTAAGGCGAAAGCTCTACCAAAACCCTGTCGCCGGGAAGAATGCGAATAAAATGCTTGCGCATTTTCCCCGATATGTGCGCAAGCACCTGATGCTGGCTGTCCTCCAACTCGACCCGAAACATAGCGTTAGGCAAAGTCTCCAGCACCTTTGCCATGACTTCTATCGCTTCTTCCTTCGCCATATCCTCTCAGATTGGAGATTCGACGCTGCCGACAAACCGCAAATAGTAGCACGCACACTTCAGCTTTGCCAAGCCGTGGTAAGGGTTGGATTTAAGCCACGGATTGAACGGATGAACACAGATTAAAAATTATCCGTGTAATCCGTGGCTAAATCACTACCGGTTCCAACGGTGCGGTTGAGGAGACCAAAGTGAGCACCTCCGGCCCGTCTTCCGTGATAGCGATGGTGTGCTCGGCGTGTGCGCTGGGCTTGCCGTCAAGCGTCACAACCGTCCAGCCATCCGACAAAACCTTTGTTAAATGCGTCCCCTGGTTCACCATCGGCTCAACCGCGAATACGTACCCCGCCTTGATCTTTGGTCCCAAACCCGGCTTGCCGTAGTTCGGAATCTGCGGGTCTTCGTGCATCCGGCGGCCAATCCCGTGCCCGACGTAGTCGCGAACAACTGAATAGCCGTTCGCTTCCGCGTGCTGCTGCACCGCCCAACCGATGTCGCCGAGGTGATTTCCCGCCCGGCACTGCTGGATTGCCCGCTCCAGACACTCTTCAGTCACCTTAATCAGTTTGAGCTTATCTTCATCGACCTCACCAACGGGAACCGTGGTGGCCGTGTCACCCACAAACCCTTCGAGGGTCACACCACAATCGATCGAGAAGATGTCGCCTTCCTTCAGCGCATAGTTTGAAGGGAAACCGTGGACGATCTGCTCGTTGACCGAGGCGCAAATCGAATACGGAAAACCGTTGTAACCTTTGAACGTCGGCAGCGCGCCCGCATCCCGGATCATTTTCTCCGCGGTGCGATCGATCTCCATGGTAGTCACACCCGGCTGGACGAGAGTCCGCAGATGCGACAGCACGAGCCCGACCAAACGGCCGGACGCGCGCATCTTTTCGAGTTCTCGTTTTGACTTACCGATAATCATGCCGAGTATTTTAGCCACGGATTTTCACGGATGCACACGGATAAATCTCTTCTTCATCCGTGTCAATCCGTGTTTATCAGTGGCAATATCTCTTCATAAATCTTTTCCGGCTCTCGCGTGCCGTCAACCGTGCGGAGAACACCGGCTGCTTTGTAGTAGTCGATCAGCGGCTGCGTTTGCTTTTCGTAGGTTGCCAGCCGCGCTTTAACGGTCTCAACGTTGTCGTCTGCGCGATGGACCAGCTGCGCGTCCGGATGAAAGTCACAGACGTTATCGTGCTTTGGTGGCTTGAGATAGATGTTGTAAATCTCGCCACACACGGGACAGTTTCGCCGCCCGGTCATACGCTGCTCGAGCAGTTCGGTCGGCACGTCGATCAAAATCGCAACGATGCTGTTGCCTTGCTCCGCGGCCAGATCCTTGAGACTGGCGGCCTGTGCCGGAGTGCGCGGAAAACCGTCGAGGATGTAACCGTTCTGACAATCGGGTTGCGCGGTGCGTTCCTTGACGAGCCTGATTGTCAATTCATCGGGAACGAGCTGTCCTCGTTCCATCAATTCTCTTACTTCCTGCGCCAGCGGCGTCTGTGCATTCTTGAGCGCGCGAAAGATGTCGCCGGTAGAGATCTGCGGCAAGTGCAGGCGCTCCTGAAGCAATCGCGCCTGAGTGCCTTTTCCGGCCCCAGGCGCACCCATCAGTACAATGATTTTCGCCATCTGGAATCAGGCTCGGCGCCCGCGCATACGGGTACCCGGTCCGAGGAAGCCATCGTAATTGCGCATCACGAGTTGAGCCTCGATCTGCGCCACCGTATCCATCGCTACGCCGACGAGAATCAGCAGCGACGTACCACCAAAGTAAAACTGATAGCCCATGCCGGTCGGGATCCACGAGAGACCGGGAGTGGTGCTGATCCACGAGTCGAGCCAGGCACCGATTAGCGGCAACCTCGCCACCTGGAACCCGCTCAACATAAATTGTGGAACGAACGCGACCAGCGCGAGGTAAATCGCGCCCACCACCGTCAAACGCGTCAGGATCGTATTGAGATATTCGGCGGTCGCTCGGCCGGGGC
>DASVGE010000226.1:0-18118 GCA_036379695.1 Pyrinomonadaceae bacterium
CGCTACCGCTCCCTGTACTGACCCGATCAAAGTGCGAATCAGACTTTTAAGGCAAAGCAGATTCAGACGATCTTTTTGACCAGATCTTTTTCAATGATGACGCGGCCCTGATAACTGATCGAGGTCAGCAGTATCGCGACGCGATCAGTTCCTTTGATGTCGCGCTGGAAGATCCCGGTCATATGTTTCAAGGGCCCACTATTGATCGTGACGTGATCGCCCTGCTGTAGTTCGTTGTCGAGTTTGACCAGGCCGTCTTTACCAACTCGCGACTGGATCAGTTTGATAATTTCGTAATCAACCTGGGCAGGGCCGTTGCCGAAGTTGACTACGCTGTGGACTCCTCGCGTGAAGCACACGCGACGATAGGTGGAGTTGATGTCAAATTGCGCGAAGATGTAGCGCGAGAAGAGTGGTTTGATTGCGTATGACAAAAGACCCGTAAACGGATTGGTACAGCGTTCACTGATCTTGGGATGAAACGTGTTTATGCCCCATGCTCTGAGATTGCATTCTGCTCTCGTTTCTTGTTTTGGCTGCGTTTTGATTACATACCATGGAAGACAGACATCGACCTGATTGTTCATAGTACGTCCCTCTGTTTTATCGGGTGGTTGAGGTTTACGGGGGAATGTGAGTTCAACGACACGAGTGTTTAAGGACTCGTGATCTTACTAACCGTGCCCTGCGCAAGTGGAAATGAAAAACTCTTACTGATGAACGTTGAATCGCTGTAACTGAACGGAGCCGGCATGATGTAATTCGGTCGGGCTTTCACCGTCACGTTTGTTAATTCGGGTAATTGAAACGATCGATCCACCACCTTCACGATCAGAGGCTCGGACGATCTGGTTTTGAGAATCAGTTCGATACCTTCACGGGGGGCCGCCGAGTAAACCAGCATCTGGCCCTTCTGCCAGGCGGTTGCGTCTTGTCCTTTAGTTAAAAGTTGACCGTTAACAGACGCTTCGGAGAGCTCGGTACCGGTATTAATAAAGAGTGTTGCAGCTTCTCGAGCTGAGCTAACGCGCAGGTGTATGCGTCTTGTTTGCTCCTGGACCTGATCGTCCAGGACCTTGATCTCCGGCGCGGCCAGTGTTGCCGCGGGCGCGGGTTGTTGTAGAAAGACCTCCCCATCCAGCCAGGGAAGGTAATCATTCAAGGGCGCCACGGAAGCATCACCGGACAGGAATTGAGAGGTCCACTCATCCGGACGCCGGTCGCCGGTGGCCCACACGGCCTTACCCGTATCGGCGTTCAACGCGTAAAAGATTTCGTTGCCTTTGGGCTGCTGCCGGGGTTGTAAGAGAGCCGCCACGATGAAACAAACGGCAACCAAGGTCGAAGCCGTTGGTAACAACCACCTGGAACTACCTGCCATCAGTTCGAAGTTAATCAGCAATAGTCCGAGCAGCAGCGTGACGGGGATTATCACGAAACTCGTCTGACTGATCCCAACAGCGACAAACGTCTGGTAAATCAGTGGCGACATTAAGACGACACCGGGCGCTGCGCAGACAACGGAGATGAGACAGAGCTTAGTTAAAGACAACTTTCCGGCAGGCAGAGTGAACTTGAGAATCCAGACAATCAGCGCCGATAGCAGCGGCCACACAAGCAGGTAACTCCCACCCGGAAAATAAATATGCGAGACAATCAGCAGGAGCAAAAACCAGAGGAGCGCGCCCGTAGCCAGATTGTCGATACTCACCTTTTTTCTAAACAGACCAAAGACGATGGCAGTAGAGGCGACAGCTACAAAAACGAAGCCAATAAGATACAGATGGTTTGTCCAGGTATCTCCCTGCTGGAAGGCTGTTCCTGAACCCGCTAGTGTAACCAGGCACCACGAAATCAACATCACGAGCAACGTCGTGGCAATAATGCTGAGCAACATGGCCAGAAATCCCAGAGCCTGACCTGACCACGTCAGTAGCTCTCGCTTTAAACCCAGAGCAATCACGCCGAGAGTGATCAGCGTCACGAGAGTCGCCAGTACGAGCGCTGTTGTTCGCGAGTAATGAATCAATGTTCTTCCGAACAGGTCGAAGTAAACCGCCTCACTGCTGTTGATTGGTCCATTCAGGTCTGAGTTCCCAAAGCCGCGAGCGAGTGCGAGTGCATACATCCCGTGGTGTTGCAGGCTCCGCTCATCGAGATTTTCCATGTTGTCGAGACTGGAGTGATACGCGGCGACGCCTTCTATGTATGCGAAGTTCAGACCTTTCATCCCGGCCTGTTTGAAGACGGTGAAGTCAGTTTCGTTCGGAAGGAGTTTGTAAATATCAGCCGAGAGTGAATTAGCCACGGGCCGGTGAACATTCCTGGCAAACTCTTCAATCAACCAACCGTTCCCGTCGCTTGTTTCAAACATGACTGACGGGCCATGGTCTCCACGTGCTTCGAAGTTGAGCACCACGCCGGCGTCTTTGGCCCAGGGATGCTGCTGAACAAATGCGATGGCGCCGAGTAGTCCGATTTCTTCACCATCAGTAGCGAGAAAAATCACGTCGTTTTTCAAAGGCGGGCCTGCTTTCAAGGCGCGTAGAGTTTCCAGCAAGCTCACAACCGCAGCGCCGTCATCGCTGGCTCCGAAGCTAAACGGCGACGCATCGTAGTGCGCAACCAGCAGGACTGCGCGCGTGCTGGCAGTGCCTTCGAGTTTCGCGACGATGTTCTGGACAGTAGCAGCGCGATAAGAGGAGCCCCAGTTGCTATTGACGGCCGTTGTCTTCTGCACCTGTGGCTGGAGTCCCATCTTCACTAGTTCGCCGAAGATGTAGTCGCGCACCTCGGCGTGCGCGGGCGAACCGATCGGATGCGGCTTCACCGCGATCGCTTTCAGGTATTCGCGTGCGCGCGCTGAAGAGAACTCGGTTGCGGGCGCGTTGGCGTTGAGGTTTGGTGGAGCTAAAGACAGGATGGACAGGAGACAGAGGACGGCTGAAAAACCCAGTGTCACTATGCCAGGCAGCACCTTCGCGAGCAGCAGATGCCCGAGAAGTCCTGTCGAAGCCACGCTCCTCGCCAGGATCAGTTCGCCAGTTGTCCCGCTTGTCGCCGTTCGTGAAGAGAGCAAGCTACCGCCCTTTAAGCCATTAGCTTAGGATGGGATCGAGATCTTTTGAGACCCGAACGATTCTTTGTTTTAGAGACACGAGAGGAACCGCACAATCTCTCGAGTCTCACGTAAACGTAATCTGCTCGTCTTGAGGATGCACTGGGACTTATTTAGATCGGGATGACGAGGCAACAGGAGTTATTGCCTTCGTGGGGGGTCGTCGGAGATAAAGGCGACGGCAACAAGCCATCTTACAATTCGGGAGTTCGGGGATTTTACTTGCATTACTGCTCCTGTCTGTCTGAAACCAGACAGTGTATAAAACCAGACGTAGACTGACGGCCTTTGGATTGTCTATCGAGAATCGGACCTCGTCATCTTGGAAGTAATCAGAACATCGGTTGACACAGCGTAGCAAAGATATGATACTGCGCAGACCTCCCTAGTCCTCCTAAATTCAAAAAACCAAGTGCAGCCCAGGATAACAAGGGGTTGGCTTAGCTATGCTTGCACCATCACGGCAACTAAGTACGGGGAATAGGATTCTGGGTCTTCTTCCTCAAGAGGAACTCGCGCGTCTTGTACCGTATCTGGAACCGGTTGAACTGAAAAAGGGTGAGATCGTCTATCTCATCGGGGACGAGATTCAACACGCCTACTTTCCAGAAAACAGCTTACTCTCGCTTTCATCGATAACAGAAACCGGTTCACCGATCGAAGTCGCAATGGTCGGGAATGAAGGGGGTGTTGGACTACCGGTGCTCTTGCGGAACCAGAAGATCGCGTATGAAGTTACGGCTCAGTTCAACACGAGAGCGCTCAGGATCAAAGCGAACAAGTTGCAGGAAGAGTTTTACAAAGGACAGGGCTTGCATGAATTTGTTTTACGTTATTTCAACGTCTTGATCGGACAAATCTCACAATCATCAATCTGCAGTCGCTTTCACACGCTCGATAAAACGTTGCCGCGCTGGTTGCTTTCAGTTCAGGATCGAGTGATCTCTGAAAGCCTTGATCTCACGCATGAAAACATTTCGAACGCCCTGGGCGTTCCCCGGACCGCCATCACCAAAGCCGCCGGCGATTTGCAGAAACAGGGCCTCATCCGCTACAGCCGCGGCCGCATCTTCATACTCGATCGCCCCAACCTCGAAGCCCACTCCTGCGAGTGCTACCGGATACTCCGCGATCAGCTTGGCCAGTTCATGAACAAGTGAGCTCCCACAGGGCCATAAAGAGGCACATACATTTCGAAAGAATAAAATTAGAAGGTTTCTTTAATAATCACGTTTAATAGTAATAGGGCTACGAAGGGCTCTCCAGCCTTAGACGTTGTTCGGAAAGGCGTATTGGTAGAATGCTGCATCGTTTAGGCTTTGTTAGTGCTACATCGCAGAAAAGGCGATTCAATGACCAATAAACAGATTGGAACGTCTCAACTCTCGGGACAGAAAACGGATGATGGAGAGATTGGTGAGATCACCAAGTTCTTGCGTGAATGGGCAGCAGGCAACAAGAGCACACTGGATGTAATGTTCGATAGAGCCTACAAACAGCTTCAAAAAGCCGCTCACGAGCAGTATAGAAGGACGAGCAGCCGCGGAGCAGATCGGCCCACTGAGTTAGTAGGACTCGTGTGGGAACGGCTCGGTCGTATTAACACCGTTCCTGAATTCGTTGACAGTAGACGTTTTTATGCCTATTGCGCACAAATCATGCGAAACCTGCTGATTGATCGTATCAGGCAAGACAATAAAGACGTGGTATCGATAGAGGGAATTATTGATGAATCGGTTCTACCTGACCTAACCAGTATGTCTCCTGAGTCTAAGGTCATTGCCCTCGAGTTCGTTGAAAGGATGGAGAAAGAAATGCCGAAACTCTACGAGGTTTATAACCTCAAAAAAGAGTTGGGGTTTAAGGACCTGGAGATTTCAGAAGCGCTGGGGATCGCGATATCCACAATCCAATCACGATTTGCGCTGGCAAAAGCCTGGCTTAAGCAGCAGCAGACTAATCCGACGCCGCCGGCGAGCTAGAGTTAGTTCATAGTCAGCGCGACTCGAAAACCGGTTTGTCCATTCCTTCCCAAATCCGGCCTACTCGCATTTCCAAGTGTACGGCTGGCGCATCGACACCAATTAGCACGGAATTCAAATGAGCCGCCCCTGATAACGCGGAAAAACTCATTGCTGACCTCCGTTCCGTCCTCAACGGGAAAATTTATTATAGTTTCCCAGGCTTTTTCATCTGTATGTGGATTGCCATTATAATTTGGGTGCCACCTATCCTGAGTCCATTCCCACACATTACCGTTCATGTTGAAAAGTCCGAAACTATTACCGGCCTTAAGTTGAGATGCCGGTTTTGGTTTCTTTCCTTCATCCTCATCATTGACTCTGAAATTAGCAACGTCGGTTGTTAATGTGTTTCCGAAGCCAAACGTTGTACCTGTTCCTGCGCGACACGAATACTCCCATTCCGCTTCCGTCGGGAGGCGATAATTTCGGCCTGTAGCCTTGCTTAATCGAGCGCAAAATTCTAAGGCGTCCATGTAGGAGACATTGGTTACGGGAGCTGAGCGTTCTTTAATGTCAGAGGGTTCGGGGTCTAATTCCATCGTCACCTCGGGCAACATGGCGACGGCACGCCACTGTGCCTGCGTCACTTCAGTCCTGCCCAAATAAAATGATTGAATTTTCGCTGGATGACGCGGAGTCTGTTCAGCTAATTGATCTTTCTCGCTCTGGTCCTTTATATCAACCAGTTCCCAGTCTCCGCTGCCCATAATAAAAGGCGCATCCGGTCCTGGTGCTTGCACAGGCATAAGCTCTAAATTAATACCCGGTGCAACGGTTTGGACCAGAATATTAAACGCTTTGTCCCGCTGAGTAAATTTACCTGTTTCGTCATATAACCGTACTTTGTATAGCCTATTATCTTCGGTCTTCATCTCAAGGGACTTGAACATGGTGGTCCACCCAACAGCAAGTAGGACACCAAGAAGGACCACGAAACCGGCTATTCTGAAACTTGGCACAACCCACTTGCGCAAACCGAACAATCCCATCTTAAGTCCTATCAGTTTGGTCGCAGATTTATCAAACTTGTATGACCAGCCCCCTCGTCTCGCGTTAACCGGCTGTCCCGTTAAAAAATTATCTACATCAGTGGCCAATTCCTCGACCTTTTGATACCTCTTATCCTGCTCCTTTTCTAAGCACTTCATCACAATTGAATCCAGATCACCCCTTACTAACTGAAGCAAATGTTCAGGCCGGCAATTTCTTTCTTTGCTGACCTGATTAAGTTCCTGCCTTCCTATAGAAACGCTTTCATGATTTCCTTCTGCGGTGCTGAACGTTGAGAGGCAGTGGCTTGGCGAAAGGGGACGCTCAGACGAAATGATCTTACGTATCTCATCAATGCTGTCATCCGTGAATTTTAAAGGCGGCTGGTTGGTTAACAGCTTATAAAGCACGGCCCCCAGCGAATAGATGTCTGATGTCTCATTAATGCGCTCGTACTCACCTTTGATCTGCTCAGGACTCGCATAGTCCCGTGAAAAAGCTATAGTAAGACGCGACAGCGGCAGAGACCCTTGATGAGCGGCAAATTGGAGCAGCTTACCGGCGCCGAAGTCTATAAGTTTCAATCTGCCTTTCGGTGATGACGTAACGAGGATATTGCTCGGCTTCAAATCAAGGTGGGCGATCTTATTGTCATGTATGTATCGAAGAACCTCACACAACTGCCTGAATAGTATTAATCTATCCAGAACAGACAGCCTTTCCTTATTACAGTAACTATCTATTTTAGTCCCATGAACATATTCCATGACGACATATGGGACATTGTCTTCAGTAACTCCCGCGTCGTAGAACCTGACTATATTGTCGTGATTAAGTCGGGATAGTAGAGATGGATCGCGCCGCCACATCTCCTCCCCATCAATTGAAACAGCCGACTTCTTGAAGACTTTAATAGCTGCATAGTTGTTGATGATGTTGTGTGATGCCAGGTACACGCGTGCAATCAGGCCACGTCCCAGTTCGCGAACAAGCTTATAATTCCCTATCGTATCATCGACACGAACAGGCTCTTCCTCGTCCCAAAATGGTCGTGCCAATCCATATAACAGCCAGACATCATTGATAGTATCTTTGTGACCGCCACAAGCCTCCTCAATGTATTTACGGCGGCTATCTTCATCCGCTATCTGCAGTGCCTGATCAACTACTTCGTATTTTTGTGCTTCTGTGAGCATGGAGGGTGCCCTCTAAGAGAAATTTTGGATTAGAAGTTTTTCCTTCGGATTACGTTAGTACATGTGAGCGAGAAGGTAGAGCGGAGAGGTTATACACCAATATTAGAGCAATTGTTAATAGCGAATTTGATGTTGAGAGCGGCGTGGTTTCCGCTCCGAGGCAATCAACCGTAGACAATGAGAAATGAAATGAAAACTTTCGGCCGCGGTGGTCCATCTCCCTAACGCATAGTGAGCGCCGGACCAGCCATGTCAACCACGTTCACAACGAGGAGTAGTACTTACAACTGGAGAAAACAATGAAGAGAATACTGACACAAACACTGACAACACTCGCGCTGATCATGACATTCGGCCTGACCGCCTACGCGGGCCATGCCAACCTCATTCAGCACGACGGAAACGACGCAATTACCGCAGCGCCGCAACCTGCGGAGGGCCATCCCGATCGACAAAAAGACGGCCACCCGAATTAAGCCCGGCATTGTGCCGGACGAGACACGCTGTCAGCGGCGTCGTGGACCACTTCGACGCCGCTGATCGGCAACAGCAACTAACTGACTATAAGTATTGTTTGTAAGAACTGATATTAGCGGCGACATTCGCCCCATCGAGGTATTTATGGACCACCGGTTTATTTTTACTTGCCTTCCTTCACACGAGTCGGCGCATAAGCTTTACACGACCATACTGAAGTCCTTGCTGCCGGATTGCGGGCGGCTGCGACTACTCTCTTACCTGGATTTCCCGATGCGCGATGAGTTCAATCATGAGATTCGGACGTTGATTCATTTGAGCAACGCCGTGATTGTAGTTGTCGACCGGGCTGTACTTAACGTGATTTACGAGATGGGTGTCGCCGACGGGCTCGGGAAGCCGGTGATTCTGATCGCCCCGAATGTTGACGAGCCGCCCACCATGTTACGCGGCCGAAACGTCATCACCTATAACCCGGACGAACCCGCCAACGATACCGTGCGCAACAAGCTGGAGGGTGTGCTGAAGGCCACGCTGCAAGGAACCTTCATCGATCAGCGGTTCCAAAATCACATCAGCGTGCTCATCAACCGGGCCAGGTGCGAAGTGCGGAACGACGAATCGCCATCATCGGAGGCTGATGATCTCGAGGCTGGACTGCATTACTACCGCATGCAGAATTACGAGCAGGCCAGTAATTCACTCGAACGCGCGATGAAGTCCGGCAATCGTGACGAGGAAACCTATTTCATGCTGGCTGACGCTTTCTTCCTTCAGGGTGAGTCGTTATTGCCGGGCGAACGTCAACGCAAGGCATACCTCAAGATGCAACACTTCTCCCGCGAGGGCGTCAAACTCCACCCGAAAGACAAGCGGTTGCGGAAGACGCTGGGTCTTTCCTGCATGAAACTCGGCGACTTCGATCGCGCGGAGAACATCTTTAATGAACTGCTGGCGGAAGACCCCGAATACAGCATCGCAATTTACAACCTGGCCTGTCTGAACGCGTTAACACAAAAGAAGAGTCATTGCGCGCGGTTCCTCTCTGATCTCTTCAGCAGGAATCCGGAGTGGCGTTACCTGGCCCGGCTCGACTCAGACTTCGACGGCGTGTGGGGCGATGAACTCATTCAACGTCTGATGTACCCCTGC
Source organism: Pyrinomonadaceae bacterium (assembly GCA_036379695.1). Classification (GTDB taxonomy): domain Bacteria; phylum Acidobacteriota; class Blastocatellia; order Pyrinomonadales; family Pyrinomonadaceae; genus PSRF01. The sequence goes on from DASVGE010000226.1 coordinate 8,958, forward strand.
CCGATCCGGAAGTAACCGGGCAGCCTTAACGGAAAGCACGCACTTGGCATAAAGGAGGATCACATGAAGAACCGTTTCGAGAGTGTTTGGCTGCGGCCCGAACTTGCGTTCGCACTCTTTGCATTACTGCTCGGCGCGAGGGATGTTGGTGCCGAGTTACTTTTCAAAGGCCAGGCTCCGGAAATGCGATCCTGTTTAGCATTCCTCATCTGCCTGACCATCACAGTGCTCAGTCTGTTCATCGTCGTCGTACAGGGAGACGCACCGGGGTTACTGCAGAAGGTGCTTAACCGTCGCATTCTGCCTCGCGTGATTTTGGTCGGAGTTTCGGCAGCGGTCGTCTATCTCGTGACTTTCGAAATGATTGGGCGATTCGGCGCGGGAAAGTTCGACCTGTTTGACTATGGCCTGGCTCCAATCCTGACGGGAGCGCTTGGCATTATGCTGTTCCGCAACGCCTTTACACCCCGGCTGTTGGTCGCCGTCCTGGCCTACGCCGCCGGCATCTTCCTACTCTTCTGGGGTAACCAGACGCCGGGATGGATGTGGATCGCCGTCGCCTTGCTAAGCCCCATTGGGACTGCTGTCTCGGACGTCACCACCAAGTGGCTCCTCTCAGAAGAGTGTGGCAACATGACGCGCGCTGAATTGCTCTTTGTGCGTTTCCTTCCGGCAACGGCGCTGATCGGGGTGTGGATTCGTGCGACCGGCGGCAATATTCATCTTCACTTTGCCGAGGCTTCGATACCGCTCGCCGTTCTGGGTGGATTCTTACCGCTCTGGCTCCTTTGCACGGGTCTCGGACGCGCAGCTTTAACGAAGTACGCGGTGTGGGAGTTTTTGATTCCTGCAGTAGCTTTCTTCGCTACCCTGCCGCTTCATCCGGAGCACCTAACCTTGAAGGCCACCGCTGGAGCAGCGATCATCATTTTGGCAGTGGCGCTGCATGAGATTAAATGGCGGCCGCGGATTGAGAGATCAAGGCCGCCGGGCTCAATGCCGTTGAGCACGCCGGCACTGCCTGGGTGAGAAAATCCAAAGTTCGGAGATGAAGGATTACGGCAGGGCAGGCGCCCTGCCGTTTTTGCGCGGGGTGATGGAAACGGTTAATTGCTTTTATCGTCTTTCTTCGCCTCCTCGACGGATGGCGCAGCGTCTACGAAGAATGCCGAGAGTTCCTTTGAGTTGCGCAGGTTGAATACGCGACCTTCATTTTCGTCCACCTGGTAGTCAGGTTCTTTGTCCTTGAACATGATCTGTCGATCGCCTCGTCCGGTCTCCATGTGTACGCCAATCAAACCCGCGCCCTTCTCTTTACCTTCCCTGACAGTCGTTAAGACGTAAACGTAGTTGCCCGTTTGCCTGGTTGCACTGTAGCGCTTGCTGACGAATTGTTCGTAGGCTGCCAGTGAGTTGATGCGCTGACTATTGGCCCAGCGGTTTTGGGCAGTCCCGTAGTAGGTGCTTGCGGCTGATGCAGTTGCCGAGGTATAGGCGAGCGCTGTCAAACCCGCCATCGCTATCTTTTGCCAACCGGGTACGCCGGGCGCCTCGTACTTTACCGACCAGGCAATGTTATGCGTGCGCGGATCGAAAGCGAGCAGATGTTGCTTGCCTTGCACGACCACAGTGCCGTTTTCACGCCGGTATAACGCAACTGGTTCGTCGGTAGTATCCCCACCTTTTGAACCGATTGCCGAGAGACCACCAAAACCAAACTTTGCCACCTTCGCCACTGTCGCAGCAGTACCGAGATTGTTCTTAAACTCCAGTTTCATTTTGTAGGCTTCTTTTGCCTTGCCGGAGCTGGAGGTATCGAGCGCGATCAGGTTCCTGGCGTCCGCGATGAGGACGAGGTTCTCGTTCGGAAGCACCACCATGTTTGTCACGCTTTCCTTTGCGCCCTCGTAATACCAGAGTGTGGCTCCTGTTGTTCGGTTAATAGCGGCAACACCAAACGGCTTCTTGTTTACATACTCACGTTTGCCGAAGTCGTAGAACGCACCGCCGAGCCGTCCATAAATCACATCGCCGAACAGTTTCAACTCGGCGACGGCGCCGCCGAAGTCTTTGCTGGTCCATTTGACGGCGCCTGTCTGTTTGTCGAGCGCTCGCAACTGGCCCTTCGCGGAGGTGTAAATAGTTTCGCCGTCAATCAATGCCTGAGCGTTACCGCGTTTGATTGAACCCTCAGTGACGTCGTATTTGACACCCCACAATAGCTTGCCATCCTCGAGCGCATAGCGATGAAGTCCGGCATACGTGAAGTAAACCGAATCGCTGTCATGCAGCGGCTCATTCGCGCCGGAGAGGTCAAACTTCGGAAAATACTTGCTGCCACGTTCGATGCCATAGAGATCGACGTTGTCCGGGTATTCTGCTTCCCAAACCAGTTCGCCGGTCGTCAGGCGCAGCGCGCAGATCTTCGGTTTTGCTTTGTTCGCGCGGTTGTCAGGAACAGTGACGAGCAGGACCATGTCTTTCTCATAAACGGGCTCAACGGCGACGGTCGCGCCTTTTAACTTGTCAGTCTCCCAGATGTTTTGCCCGTTGAGCAGATCTATCGCAAAGAGTTTGGTGCCTTTGCTGAATGTTCCGGAAGTGTCAGACACAAGGAGAAGCGGCGTGCCGGCGATGGTTTCCACTTCAAATTCTTCCGTGCCCGCGAGATCGTTGCGGGTCCAGATTGTCTGCCCATTTGCACCGTCGAGCGAGTAGAGTCCCGACTTCGATCCGACAAGCACTGAGCCAATGTCAGTAACGCGATACCACTTGATATCGGTTGTGGGTTTGTGCGTCCAGAGTGGAGCCGCTTGAGTCGTGTGGGCCAGAAGAGCACCAATCACTAACGCAAAGAGCAGGTAAGACAATCCAAACCACCATGGTTCGTTAATACGGCGAGTTTGGGACACGCTTCTTTTGAGAGGGATGAACATTTTAAGATCTCCTGAATTTGTTTTGGGGTTTCGGGGAGTATCTTCGCGGCACAATCTTGATCACAAAGCACCAGTTGAACTTATAATGGCCACGAACCCGCTCCCGCGGCTTCCCCGTGGGGCGCGGCAAATGCGACCTCATAACCAATCGCAAGAAAATCGGACCGGAAGGGTCAAGCTGCCGAAAGTTTTTTTCAGGCAATCACCGATAGGAGCGTGAAGATCTGATAGATGGCGTGACAGGGCTGCTCAGACAGGCGCAAGCGGGCGATCGCGCAGCGCTCGACGAGCTGTTGCCGCTTGTGTATCGCGAGCTCAAAGGGATTGCAGCACGGCAGCTTGCCGGCGAGCGGCCCGGACACACGCTGCAAGCCACCGCACTCGTGAACGAAGTGTACTTACGACTTGTAGACCAGCACTCGGTTGACTGGCGCAACCGCGCGCACTTCTTCTCGATCGCCGCCGAAACAATGCGACGTATCCTCGTCAACCACGCCATCAGCCGTCGCTCCGAAAAGCGTGGCGCCGGAGCGACTCTCCTCCCGCTCGACGAAGCTACCAGCTTCTCCGACCGGCGCGAGGTTGACCTGATCCTGCTCGACGAAGCTCTCACGCGCCTCGCGAATCTCGATAGCGTGCAGGCGCGTATCGTCGAAATGAAGTTTTTTGCAGGCCTCTCGAATAACGAGGTGGCCGAAGTCCTTTCAACGTCCGAATCAACAGTTAAGCGCGAATGGCGCAGCGCCAAGGCGTGGCTCGCGACACAGTTAACGTAACCCTCTCAATTCTATGTCCCCCGAAACCTGGCAAGAGATCAAACTAATATTCAACGCCGCAATCGAACTCGAGCCGTCCGAGCAAAGCGCTTTCCTCGACTCGGCCTGTCTCGACGCCGGCACACGGCGCGAAGTCGAGCGGATGCTCGCCGCCGACTATGCAACCGTGCTGGACCACTCGCCGCTTGCGACTCACTCGTTCGCTGAAGGCGCACGCCTCGAAGGTCGTCGTATCGGGCGCTATCGCATCGTCGGCGAAGTGGGACGCGGCGGCATGGGCGCAGTCTTTGCCGCCGTGCGCGATGACGGACAGTTTGAACAGAAAGTGGCCGTCAAGGTTATCCTGAGCGGTCTCAACACTGAGACCATCGCCCGTCGCTTCCGCAACGAACGGCAGATACTCGCCTCGCTCGAACACCCAAACATTGCGCGCCTCCTTGACGGCGGAATGAGCGACGACGGACTTCCCTTCTACGTGATGGAGTTCATCGAAGGTGAGCCCATTGATGATTACTGCAGCGCGCGCGACCTTTCGCTGCACGCGCGTCTCGACTTATTCCGGCAGGTCTGCGCCGCCGTCTCCTACGCGCACCGGCGGCTCATCGTTCACCGCGACATCAAGCCTTCGAACATCCTCGTCACTCCCTCGGGCCAAGTGAAGCTGCTCGACTTCGGCATAGCCAAAGTCGTTTCACGAACAAACGACGGCGAGCGCGGCACAGCCACGCAGCTCGGTCTGATGACACCTGCCTACGCCAGTCCCGAACAGTTCCGCGGCGAACAAGTGACGACGGCGACGGACGTCTACAGTCTGGGCGTCGTGCTCTATCGATTGCTGACAGGTCAGTTACCATACAATTTGACCGACCTACGGCTTGATCAAATGCTACGCCTCGTCTGCGAGACGGAGCCTCCGCGCCCCAGCCAGGCGATCGCGGATGGCCCACAATCGTTGAAAGGCGATCTCGACAATATCGTTCTGAAAGCTCTCAAGAAGGAGCCGGATCGAAGATACGAATCGGTCGAACAACTATCGGAGGATCTGCGCCGCTACCTGGCGGAGCTACCCGTCTCGGCGCGCCCGGATACCTTCTCGTATCGTGCCTCGAAGTTCGTCAAGCGCAACCGCGTGGCCGTCGTCGCCGCGTCGCTGGTCTTCTTCGCGCTGATCGCAGGCATCGTGGGAACCACTTATCAGGCGCGCGCCGCGCGACGCGAACGCGAGCGCGCCGAGAAGCGTTTCGAGCAGGTGCGCAAACTGGCGAACAACGTCGTCTTCAAGTATCACGACGCCATCGCCGATCTGCCGGGCGCGACTGCCACGCGCGAGATGCTGGTCAAAGACGCGCTCGAATATCTCGATAATCTTTCGCAGGACGCCCAGGACAATCCCGTGCTCGCGCAGGAACTCGCGCTCACCTACCTAAAAATCGGAAACGTACAGGGCGAGACCTACCGCGCCAATCTCGGTGATTCCGCCGGCGCGCTCGTGAGCTACGGCAAGAGTTTCGAGATCCTGGAGAGCCTGGTCCGCAAGGATAACAAGAACCCTGCGCTGCTAAGTAATCTCCGCCAGGCCGCGCAACAGAAGGCGTACCTGCTCGTCAGGCTTCAGCAGTGGAAAGAGGCTGAGGAGATGGGCCAAAAAGTCGTTGACATCAGCCGGCGGCTCGTCGCGCTTGATCCCGGCAACCTGGACCACCGCAACGCACTGGCCCGCAGCTATCAGGTCAAAGGCGACACGATGGAGTTTGCGGGTGGCGACGAGGAGGTCATCAAGTGGTACCGGCTGTCTGCAGAAGAAGCGCAGGCCGCGCTCGATAAGAACCCATCGGGCGAGACGATTCGCCGCGTAATGGCGGCCAACGTTCAGCGTCTCGGGACGCGGCTCGAATACCACGCCGACACGTTGCGAGAACTGGGCAAGCCCGATGCGGAGATTGCGCCACTCTACCTTGAGGCGGAGTCGCTGCATCGCCGTTCGTTCGAGCTGAGCGAAGGATTGAAACGTGAGTTCCCGCAGGCTGAAATCTACAGCCGTTTCGTCGCCGCCACGAGCATCAATCTCGGGACGGCAATGGCGCGCACCGGCAAAGGCGAGGAAGGCATACCCTATATCGAGCGCGCACTCGAGATCCTGCGCGCAATCTCCGAGCGCGATCCGAAAAACAACGAAGCCAAACGAGACGTGGCCGAGTTGTGGCAGTACATGGCCTTCGCCCGCGACGCGATGGGCCAGAGCGGTGAAGCAGTTAAAGCCAACCTCGAGTCGCTCAGGATTCTCGAAGAGATCACAACCAACGATCCTTCGAATTTCGAGTTTCTCAAGCAGACTCACCTGATTTACAACAAGACCGGCGACATCCTTCTGAAGCAGGGAAAGTTGACTGAAGCTCTTGCCTACTATCGAAAGGGAATGGCTTACGTCGAACGCATGTCTGCGCTCAACGACCACACGCAGATCGCCGTGCTGCGCAGCGAGTCGAACCGCAAGATCGGCGAAGCATATCTCGCCATCGCCGCCGTGACAACGGGCGATTCAAACGCAATCACCGAAGCGCGTTCATACCTGCTGAAAGCACACGACGACTTGCTCAACCTGCGCCACAGAAACGAGTTGGGCAAAAACTACGAACACAGATTAATGCTCATCTCCGCGGAGCTCGATAAGACTGCACAGCGCGCCGCCCGTTGAGACCGTGTAAGGTTTGGCCGGTTAGTACGACAAACAAGTGTAGACGGCGTACTTTCGCGGTTCAGCGGAGGAAATAAAGCAGGGAGATGACGACGGCCAGTACGATTAGGAATGGCACAAAGCGGCGCCAGATGAGCCGCTCGATCATGTTTTCGGCTTCAAAATTAAGCGCGCAGCGCGGGCAGCCCCGCGCCGTTTGCGCAAGCACGTTGCCACAGTCGCGACAGGTTTTTGTGCTCATTGCCATCGGCGCAATGTATACACTACTCTACTGGTCCACACTGGCATGAACGCGGCACAGGGCAAGTTCCCCGATGAATCTCCCGATCCGGGTCGTTGGCTCGACGATCACGGTGATTACCTTTTCAAGTATGCCGTTTTTCGACTGCGCGACAATAACGCCGCCGAAGACGCCGTGCAAGAGACCTTTCTCGCAGCGCTGAAAGCTTACAAGGAGTTTGAAGGACGCGCTTCGGAGCGCACCTGGCTCGTCGGAATTTTGAAGCACAAGATCGTCGATCACTTCAGGCGCGCCGGCCGGGAGGCTCCGCTCGGCGAAGAATCTGATGAAGGCCCTGAGCACCGCGAGTTCTTCGAACGACCTGAGCCGTGGCAGGGTCATTGGAACACCGATTACGCGCCAAATGAATGGCATGCGACGCCGGCGGAACTGATCGAGCGCAACGACTTCTGGAAAGTCTTCAACGAATGTCTTTCGCCGTTGCCGCAACGCACCGCCAGTGCTTTCACGCTGCGTGAAGTCGACGGTCTGAAGAGTGAAGAGATCTGCGAGATGCTGAGCATTAAAGTAAACAATCTCTGGGTGATGCTACATCGCGCCCGGCTGCATTTGCGCAATTGCCTTGAGCTAAACTGGTTCAGACTCGAAGAGTGAAATGGCGCTGAAAGTCTACGACAAACTGAAGCACGCAATTCGTTACTGGCTCCTGCGGACCTTGCCTACCTGCCAGCAGACCGTCGCAAAGATCTCACAATCAATGGAGCAATCGCTGAGCTTGCGAGAGCGTATCAATCTAAAGCTTCATCTATGGATTTGTGTGTGGTGCCAGTGGTACCTGGAACACCTGCACATCATTCGCGAAACTGCCCGTACCAAAGCCGGTACGCCGCCTGACTTCACCTCAGGTCCCGGTCTCTCTACCGAAGCACGGGAACGAATCCGCCGCCGCCTCACAAATCAAAACTAAAACTGTAAGGACCAGGGGCACACTTCCGACAACTGTCTGCGAGGACAGTTATGGATTCATCTACCCACAATCATCAACACACGCCGAACCGATTTGGCGTAGTACCCACCGCCGGCAGGTTAAATGCAGATCCGGAGTATTCGGGTAAAGGCGTGACGGTGGCTTTTCTTGATTCGGGCTTCTATCCGCATCCCGATCTCGTGACACCTATGAGTCGTGTTGTCGCTTACGAAGATCTGTCAGGAGAACGGCGCGATCTGTTTTCCAGCGGGCCAGTAGAGTCATGGCAATGGCACGGGACACAGACGTCGGTTGCCGCCGCCGGTAATGGACAACTCAGTAACGGCGTATATCGCGGGTTAGCTCACGAAGCGGAACTCGTGCTCGTCAAAGTAAGTGAACGCGGTCGCATAACTGAAGAAAACATTGCGCGAGGCATCCACTGGGTTATCGCGAATCGTGAGCGTTACAACATCCGCGTGCTCAATATCTCGCTGGGTGGAGACGAGGATGTCCCGTGTTCGAGAAGCATTGTGGACCAGGCTGCTGAGGAAGCAATCAGTCACGGGATCGTCGTAATCGCAGCGGCCGGAAACTCGGGAGCCGAGGGCCATCATTCTATTCCGCCTGCGAACTCACCCTCGGTCATTACAGTAGGAGGGTACACGGATCACAACCGGTTGAACGGAACCGACCTCAATCTTTATCACTCAAATTTTGGCGCAACCGCGGACGGCACAGTTAAACCAGAGATCGTTGCGCCTGCAATGTGGATCGCAGCGCCGATTCTACCGGGAACCAGGTCCTATGAACGCGCTGAAGCCTTATCGAGACTCGCAGCCGCCGTCGATTATCAACTTCGAGATCTCGCGCGCGAACTGCAAGCTACAGCCGAACTTCCGGAACGAGTCACGAGCTCAGATGCGACGGAAATTCGAGCGTACGTCGAAGCTGTTTTACAACGCGAGAAGATCGTTGCCGCGCATTACCAGCACGTTGACGGAACATCTTTCGCAGCGCCGATCGTCGCGTCGATTGTGGCCCAAATGCTCCAGGCGAATCCAACGTTAACGCCGGGCGCAATCAAGAACATTTTGGTTTCTACAGCCGACCGTATTGTGACCGAGCCTGTGGTCCGGCAGGGCTTTGGCGTGGTCAACGCGAGGCGAGCGGTGGAACTCGCGAAAGCTGAACGCCACGCGTTGAACGTTGTCGGATGTAAACCACCGCGAGTCGAGAATGGCCGGTTGATGTTTGTCTTTCACGACGATAGCGCACACAGCGTTTCAGTTGCAGGTGACTTTAACGGCTGGAGCGAGGCCGCGCTCAAACGGAATGATTCCGGACTCTGGTTCACAGAGTTCGTCGTTCCACGCGCCGGGCGTTTCGAATACAAGTTTGTCATCAACGGCCGGCGTTGGATTGAGGATCCGAGCAACGGCATGAAAGCACCTGACAATTATGGCGGCTTAAATTCAGTTCTCGTGATCGAATGAGCGTAAGGAATCCTAACTACGCGCGACTACCTAAGCAGGAACATGAGCGA
>DASVGE010000227.1:0-13953 GCA_036379695.1 Pyrinomonadaceae bacterium
CTCAGTAAACCTGCAAACTTAATTCTCTTTCTCTGTGCAATCTCTGTGTTCTCTGTGTCTTTGTGGTTTGTTGTATCGTGCCTTCCTATAACCACAGAGACACGGAGAACACCAAGATTGCACAGAGTTAAACCTTTGTGAGGAGGGTCGAAACATGTCTCAAGTGGCCGTAATGGATCCTCGGCCGTCGAGCGCGCGCGCCAGCGAGAACAAACGAACGCTCGATATGGTTGCCAATCTGCTGGCCAAGGGTGAAGCGCACCTGGAGAAGCAGCAGTTTAGCGATGCGCTCGACTGCTTTGATCTGGCGTTGTGTTTGGACCAAAACAACCAGCAGGCGCAACTCGGTCGCAATCGCGCGCACTGCCAGATCATCCCACGCTGGCATTTCGAGATGCTCAACGACGAGCAGCGCAACGCGGCCTTCCAACGAGCACTGACGAACCTCATCACCCCCGACTCGATTGTGCTCGACATCGGCTCGGGCACTGGATTACTCGCGATGATGGCGGCACAAGCCGGAGCCAGGGAGATCGTGACGTGTGAGATGGTGCCGCAGTTGGCCGAGTTGACGCGCGACACGATCGCCCTGAACGGCTTGTCCGAGCGGATCATCACCCTGGCTATGAAATCGACTTCGCTGGTGATCGGATACCAGATGCTTCACAAAGCCAACCTGCTGGTTACTGAGACAGTGGATTGCGGGTTGCTCGGAGAAGGTATCGCGTCGTCGATTGCGCATGCGAAGGTAAACCTGTTGACGGAAGATGCGCAGATCGTGCCTTGTGCCGCAACTGTTTATGCGATGGTGGTGGAGAGCCCGCGCCTGCGCAATCTGAATTATGCGCGCACGGCGGCGGGCTTCGACGTGAGTCTCGCCAATCGCTTTACGACAGCTAATTATTTCCCCGTGCGGCTGGCGGCGTTTGAATACACGGCGCTGACGGATCCGTTCGAAGTTTTCCACTTCGACTTTGCGAACGAGACGATCGTCGCCGAGCAGAAGACGATCGAGGTGCCTGCAAAGCGTGACGGGGCCGGTCAGTGCATTATCTTCTGGTTCAACATGCAGCTTGACGCCGAGAACGCTATCTCCAACGAGCCCGGCTCAACCACGCACTGGGAGCAGGCGCTGCAATGCCTCGACACCGAGACTTCCGTACGCGCCGGCGACACATTGCGGGTGCACGCCGAACATGACTGCCATCTGATTCGCTTCACACTTGACTAACCTTTTGCGCCTTTGTGGCTGATATGACTCCTCGTCAAAGATTGTGGCGCTACATCGCGCCTTATAAGGGCCTGCTGGTCGTTGGCATCGGTTGTGTCCTCGTTGCGAACTTCGGCCAGATGCTTGGTCCAATTGTGCTGCGCAATGCGGTCGACGATCTGACAGCCGGTGTCACGCAATCGAAGCTGTTGTGGTATGGCGGCGCCTTCATCGCTATCACAGCAGTTGCAGGACTATTTTATTTCCTTCAGCGTCGCGTCATACCAAACGTCGCACGCACGTTCGAGTACAACCTCGCCAACGACTTTTACGCCCACTTGCAGAAACTTCCACTGGAGTTTTACCAGAGCTCTCGCACCGGCGATCTCATGTCTCGCGCTATCAGCGACCTGGCTGCGGTGCGAATGATTGTGGGTGGAGCCTTGCTGTATGCCAGCAATACGATCTTTGCCGTTGTTCTCATCGTGCCGGTGATGTTGCAGTTGAACTGGCGTCTCACCTTGCTGGCGTTTCTACCCCTCCCGCTGGTAGCACTCACAACGAAGATCATCTCCAAACACATTCACGAACAATCGACACGGGTACAGGAAAACTACGGAGCAGTCGCCAACCGTGTGCAGGAATCGTTGTCAGGCGTGCGCGTCATTCGCGCCTACGTTCAGGAAAAAGCCGAGATGGCAAATTTCGAACGTGCCAATCGCGAACTCTTCCGGCACAACATAAGACTGATTCACCTGAACTCAATCTATTCTCCGGTAGTGAACTTCATCGTGGGCCTGGTTTTCGTGGCGGGCGTTTGGTATGGGGGACTACTCACGTTGCGCGGGCAATTAACCATCGGCCAATTGTTTCAGTTCACCGTTTATTTGCAGTTCCTCATCAGTCCGATGATGCAACTCGGTATGATCGTGAATCTTTACCAGCGCGGCATGGCGTCGATGAAACGTCTGCACCAGGTGATGTCGGTTGCACCGGCAATCGACGACAGCGGCGCTGTTGATGACGTCGTTGAAATCAAGGGCGAGATCGAATTTCGCGATCTTACTTTTACTTATCCGGAAGAAGAAGAGCCCACGCTGTGTGATATCAACCTGCACATTAAAGCCGGGCAAACAGTCGCTTTTGTCGGCAACGTCGGATCGGGCAAGTCTACACTTGTGAGTCTGGTGGCTCGCCTGTTCGATGCCGAGCCGGGCCAGCTCCTGATTGATGGACGGCCGATTCACACCATCCCGCTGCAAACGCTGCGCTCGGCGATCGGTTACGTTCCGCAGGAGACATTTCTCTTCAGTGACACGATAGCGGCGAACATTGCCTTTGGCGCACAACAGTCCGGTACTGGAGAGATCGAACAGGCAGCGCTCGAAGCCGGTCTGGCTGAGGACGTCGAAGAGTTTCCTGCGAAGTATTTGACCAGGGTGGGGGAACGCGGCATTACGCTCTCGGGCGGTCAGAAGCAGCGAGCCGCGCTTGCTCGTGCGTTGATAAGGCGGCCGCGCATACTGATCATGGACGATTCGCTTTCTGCTGTTGACTCACACACGGAAGTGAAAATTCTCAAACACTTGCGGCGCTTGTTGTCAGGACGAACTACGCTGATCGTCTCGCACCGGATCTCGACCATCAAGGATGCGGATCTGATCGTAGTGCTCGAAGATGGTTACATCGCCGAGCGCGGCACGCACGACGAACTCGTCAGCCTCGGCGGCGCCTACGCCAGGCTTTACGAAAAGCAGCGACTCGAACAAGAGCTCACTGCCGCCTGATCATTTAAAGATCACATGAACAAAGTCAGAGCAAATAGAACAAGTCAGATCAAATGGAACAAGACAGATCAAATGGAACAAGTCAGATCAAATAGAACAAGTCAGGAAGAGGGGCTTGCCCCCGCTGTTTGAGGCCCTAAGCTGCGGGGGCAAGCCCCTCTTCCTGACTTGTTCTATTTGATCTGACTTGTTCTATTTAACCTTGTTCTATTTAACCTTGTTCTAGTTCCAATGAGTAAGCAAGAAGGTCAGGCTGTAAAAGCTTACGACTCGCGACTGATGCGGCGATTGCTGGTTTATTTGTGGCCGTATAAGCGCTTTGTCATCGCCGCTTTTGTGTTGACGATGCTGGGTGGGCCATTAGTTGTGGCTGGTCCGCCGCTGGTCAAAGCTGCTGTCGATCTCTACCTGCTGCCCGATCCCGCCCAGCCACCGGAAGGCTACATGCTGTGGATTAAACAGGCGGCGGAAGCTCTCGGTTTCGGCGGTGGGCCTGCGCTGGGGGTCGCATTTATCGGACTACTACTGTTCGGCGCGAACCTTGCCGCCATGTTTGTCCTCTATGCCGAGAGTTATCTGCTCGCACGAATGGGCCAGCACATCATGTTTGATCTGCGCAACCAGATCTTTGCCCATTTGCAGCGACTGCCGGTTCAGTTCTACGATCGCAATCCCGTCGGTCGTCTGATGACGCGGCTCACCAGTGACGTCGAAGCACTCAACGAACTCTTCAGCTCAGTCGTCGTCGCCTTTTTCGGCGACATGACCATGCTGCTCTACATCCTCTTCTGGATGTTTCTGCTCGACTGGCGACTGGCACTCGTTTCCCTCGTTATCCTGCCGCCGCTGCTCGTCGTCACTATCTGGTTTCGCGTGCGCGCCCGCACAGCTTTCCGCGCGGTGCGCACCCAGGTAGCGCGCATCAGCACGTTCCTGCAAGAACGTCTGACCGGCATGTCGGTGGTCCAATTGTTCAACCGCGAGGAGAGTGAGCTACGAACATTCAAAGGCATTAATCGCGACTTTCGCAAAGCAAACCTCGACGCGATCTTTTACAACGCGATTTTCTTTCCGGCGGTGGACATCATCATGGCCGCCGGCATCGCCCTGATCATCTGGTATGGCGGCGGCCAGGTGCTGCAAGCCGCGATAACACTGGGTACCGTCATCGCTTTTCTGCAAATGGCCGAGATGCTTTACGAACCGATTGGCCATATGAGCGACCGGTACAACCTGCTGCAATCGGCCATGTCGGCTTCGGAGCGAGTCTTCGAGTTACTGGACGAGCCCGTCACGATGAAATCGCCGGACCAGCCGTCGCGTATCGAGAATGTGCGGGGACACATCGAGTTCCGCAACGTCTGGTTTGCTTATGACGATGATGATTGGGTCCTGAAAGACGTTTCGTTCGTGGTCCAACCAGGAGAGAGCGTGGCCTTTGTTGGTCACACCGGGGCGGGCAAGACGACTATCACAAATCTTCTGCTGCGCTTCTATGATGTGCAACGCGGCCAGGTACTACTCGATGGCGTGGACGTTCGCGAAATCGAACTTGAAAAGTTGCGCTCGAGTTTCAGCATTGTGCCCCAGGACATCTTCCTCTTTTCCGAGGATATTACCAGCAACATCAGGCTCGGCAACGAGAGTATCAGCGACGAACGTGTGCGCGATGCCGCGCAACAGGTGAATGCGGACACCTTCATCAAGAAGCTGAGCAGTGGATACGAAACCGATCTGCATGAACGTGGTGGCGGAATCTCGGTGGGCCAGAAACAGCTCCTCAGCTTTGCACGCGCACTCGCTTTCGATCCAAGAGTGCTGATCCTGGATGAGGCTACCAGTTCTATCGATACGGAGACTGAGGTCCTGATCCACGACGCGGTGAAGCGTTTGATGGCCGGACGAACGTCACTCGTGATCGCGCACCGGCTTTCGACTGTTCAGGCAGTCGATAACATCATCGTCTTGCACAAAGGTGAGGTGCGCGAGTCAGGCACTCATCAGCAGCTACTCCAGCAACGCGGGCTCTACTGGCTTCTCAACCAGTTGAGCATGTACCAAACCGACGACGAGTTCGTCGAGAGCGTATCAGCTTGATCTCACGCAAAGACGCAAAGGCGCAAAGAACGACGCAGAGAAGAGCCTGTCTTTTCCTCTGCGTCTTGGTTTGCGCCGTTGCGCCTTTGCGCGAGACTTTCGTTCAGGCCCAATCAGTCGCTGTGGCCGTGAGAAAGCCCATTGACCTGCCACCAGAGAAGACGAAACCGTCCGTCGTACCGCGTTTCGAGACGGCCCCGGTCATCGACGGAAAAATGGACGACAGCATCTGGGCTTCAGCGGCGGTATTCAAGGACTTTTATCAAACGGAGCCTGGCGACAATACTCCGCCGTCTCGACCGACAGAAGTCTTCCTCGGTTACGACTCAAAGTTTATCTACCTCGCCTTTCACGCGTTTGATGAGCCTGACAAAGTCCGCGCCACACTCGCAAAACGCGACGATATATTCGACGACGATTATGTCGGGGTGCTGTTTGATACCTTCAACGATCAACGCCGCGCCTACGAACTGTTCTTCAACGCTTTCGGCATACAGGCCGATGGCATCTTCACCGAAGGAAAAGAAGAAGACTTCAGTGTCGACATCGTGATGGAGTCGAAAGGGCAACTCACCGAGGATGGTTACGTAGTCGAGGTAGCTATTCCCTTCAAGTCGTTGCGTTACGAAGCGGGCAAAGGTGTTTTCTGGGGAGTACAGTTCCAGCGCGTTATCCAGCGATTCAACCATGAAACCGACTCATGGATGCCGCTCTCTCGCGACCGCACCGGGTTCCTCAATCAGTCAGGACGCATCACCGGCTTTGAAGGTATCTCGGAGGAGAGCGTCCTCGAGATTATCCCCAGTCTCACGCTCTCAGAAACCGGAACGCGCCTGCCTGCGGTAACGCTGGAAGAACTGGCTGCCGATCCGACGTTGCTCGACTTCGGACGTTTTGTGAACGAGCCTGTCAAAGTTGATGCCGGCTTGAATGTCAAATACGGCATTAGCTCGAGAGTAATTCTCGACTTTACTTTGAATCCTGACTTTGCGCAGGTGGAGGCAGACGAAACAGTCGTCGTTGCCAATCAACGTTTCCCGATCTTCTTCGAGGAGAAACGTCCGTTCTTCCTCGAAGGAATTGACATCTTTCAGACGTCGCTGCAACCAGTTCACACGCGCACGATCATCGATCCGGATTATGCCGCGAAGCTGACCGGTAAAATGGGAAGGAATACATTCGGCTTACTGGTCGCCAGCGATAATGCGCCCGGTGATTTTCGCGGTGACGAGCGACTTAATCCGGCGGTTTTCAGATTCCTCGACAAGAATGCTCACAGCGCGATCCTGCGTCTTAAACGCGACGTCGGCGCCGAGTCGAGCCTCGGCATGACCGCCACTGGTTACAGCTTTGTAGATCGGCACAATTACGTTGGCGGTGTTGATGGCCGGTTTCGACTCAACCCGAAAACAGTCTTCTCGTTTCAGGCGCTTGGCACACACTCGCGGCGCCGCTTTTTCAATCCGGAGACAGGGCGATTCCCTTATCGCACCGGAAATGGGTTTGGTTATTTCTATAGCTACAATCGTGGCGGACGCCATCTTTCATACAGCTTTTCCGGCAGCGGCCGCACGCAGGATTACCGGGCAGACCTCGGTTTTACACGCCGGATCAACACCAATCGCGAAGACTTCTTACTCAACTACACCTCGGAGCCTAAGCCTGAGAAAAAGCTGATCTCCTGGCGCTTCTCACAAAACGTTGGGACCAACTTCGATTGGCAGGGGAGGTCGCAGGCCTGGAACTCTACCTCGCAGTTCATCCTGAACCTGCAACGGCAAACCTCATTTAATTTCGGCTACTTTTACGGTTACGAGCGACTATTCGAAACGGAGTTTGGACCAGTAGGTACATTTCTGAATCATCCGGAACGATCGTCACCGCGCCATACGGTGATCTTCAACGCCGACACAACGCCATCGGAAAAGTTCTCAATGGCTGTGGCCTTCGACTACAGTTGGAACTCGTTTGATTTCGACCTGGGTGCGCCGCCGAAGTATCCACGCGTCAGCCCGGAAGCACTCATCGATCCATTTGCGCCACTCGATCCCGGTCCCGGAAAAGAGCTGCGTGGTAGTCTCAGTATTGCTTACCAGCCGAACGATGCTTTGCGAATCGACTTCGATTACACCAAGAATCGATTGGTCCGCAACGATACTGGTCTGGTCGCATTCGACGACAACATCTACTCGGTCCGCTCAACTTATCAATTCACTCGCTTCACGTTTTTGCGCGCACGAGTTGATTACGACTCGCTTTTTGCCAATGCCCGCGGGCAGTTTTTGTTGGGCTGGACGCCCAATCCCGGCACGTCGTTTTATGTGGGCTACAACGACGACCTGAACTACAACGGCTTCAGTCCGTTTACGGGACATTTCGAGCCAGGCTTCAGACGCAACGGACGCACCTTCTTCATCAAGATGTCGTACCTGATTCGCCGTACCTTCTAGGGGGATCGGGTCAGTACCGTAACGCGGTAGCGTCGGGTCCGTCTCTGCCAGTGACCCGACGCTACCGCGTTACGGTACTGACCCGACCCATCGATAGATCGTTATAACAGGAGTTTTGCATGTACAAAATTGCGTTAATAAACATGCCCTTCGCTAACCTTTCGTTGCCATCGATTGCGCTGACGCAGTTGAAAGCAATAGTTGACGAGAGATTCAAAGGGCAAGTGTCGGTTGACATTCACTATTTGAGTCACGACTTCGCCAAGTATCTCGGCATGGGTCTCTACGACTTGATCACCGGATCCGCCAATGCCCAGAACGCTGGTCTCGGCGACTGGTTCTTTCGACAGACCGCTTTTCCTGACCAGCCAAACAATGCGGGCGTGTATCTCTCGCGCTACTTTCCCTTTCACACCGAGGAGATGAATACGCTCAAGGGCCGCATTCTCGAGAAGCGCCGCGGCCTGGACCACTTTCTCGACAGCCTGATCTCCAAGTATGCGCTCGATCAGGTGCAACTGGTTGGGTTCACTTCGATGTTCATGCAGAATGCGGCGGCGTTTTCGCTTGCACGCAGACTTAAGGAAGGTCCTTCCAAGCCGATCATCGTGATAGGCGGCGCGAATTGTGAGTCACCGATGGGCCAGGTGATAGCGAAAGAAGTGGAGCCGATCGATTACGTCTTTTCCGGACCGGCGCTAAAGAGCTTTCCGGAGTTTGTGCAACATTGCCTGAACGGGGATCTGACAAGTGTCGGATCGATCAAAGGAGTGTTCACAAAGCGGAACTACATCTTTCAAACCGGCCCAGATGCGATTGGGGAGGAAGTTAGTATCGATGTACCCATCGATCTCGACTACCGTCCGTTTCTCGACCGGCTGGCGGAGTATTTCCCTGAAGGCGAGATCGATCCGATCCTGTTGTTTGAGACATCGCGTGGTTGCTGGTGGGGCGAGCGTGCACACTGCACGTTTTGTGGTCTGAACGGAGCGTCGATGGCGTATCGCGCGATGAGTCCGGACCTCGCTCTCAAACAATTCGATTCGCTGTTTGAGTTTGCGCCGCAGGTGTCGCGGATTGATGCGGTCGATAATATCCTGCCGAAGAGTTACCTTCACGACGTATTGCCGCATTTGAAGACACCTGAGAACGTGTCGCTCTTTTATGAGGTCAAAGCGGACCTGAGCGAGTCAGACGTGCAAACGTTGGCAAAAGCGCGGGTGAAGATCATTCAACCCGGGATCGAGTCGCTTGCCACCTCGACGTTGAAGTTGATGAAGAAAGGGACTTCGGCGTTTCGCAATCTGGCGCTGCTGAAGTTTTGCGCGATGTATGGCATCGAACCGGCGTGGAACCTGTTGATCGGTTTTCCAGGCGAAGGCGCGGATGTCTATCGGAAGTATATTGACGATCTTCCGTTGCTCACACATCTGTTCCCACCGAGCGGCGTGTTTCCGGTGCGGTTCGATCGGTATAGCCCCTACTTTATGAAGAGCAAAGAGTATGGGTTGGATCTTCATCCGCTTGATTACTACTCGCTGATCTATCCGTTCCCCGGAGAACAACTGCACAACCTGGCGTATTACTTCGGCGACGTAAATATCAGTGCCGAGTATGCGCAGACGGTGTCACAGTGGATTGGCAAGATCCAGGAGAAGGTTGATTTCTGGATCGGGTCGTGGAAGATCGACGATGACACTCATCCGGAACTGGTGCTCTACAAAGACGGCGATCAGCACATGATTCGAGATTCTCGTTCGGGTGAGTTAAAGGAGTATCCGATTGGAGAGGTCAGTGCCCGGATACTTAATTTGCTGAGTGACACGAAACGACTCGGCGATGTAGCCAACGAATTCCGCGACGTGGCGGGTTTCGACGCCGCGAAAGAGATAGCGGATCTACGCGAAAAAGGCCTCCTCTTCCACGAGGACAATCGCTTCATCAGCCTCGTCCTCCCCCGCAACGGCCACAGCTCTTCTTAGCCACAGATTTCACGGATGATCACGGATCAGAATCAGTTTGTCTGATGCCACGGGCTTGCCCCGTGGAGCCTCACGCTCTCCGCTACGCGCCGGCTTTAAGATTTGCTTTGGATGCCACGGGCTTGCCCCGTGGAGGTTTCACGCTCTCCGCTACGCGCCGGCTTTAAGATTTGCTTTGGATGCCACGGGCTTGCCCCGTGGAGGTTTCACGTTCGCAGCTATGTAGCCCGAAACGTGAAAACTCCACGGGGCAAGCCCGTGGCATCTCGCATTTTTGGGTTTTGGCTCTTTTAGCTACAAACGTGAAAACTCCACGGGGCAAGCCCGTGGCATCTCGTACTTTTAGGTATGAACGTGAAGTACTACGGGACAAGCCCGTGGCATCTCCCCTAAACTGAAGCGCCATGTTGTTAACGATTACCACTACTCATCAGCCTGCAACGGATCTCGGATATCTGCTGCATAAGAATCCGTCGCGGTTGCACTCGTTCGCTTTGTCGTTTGGAGAGGCGCACGTGTTTTATCCGGAAGCGACTTCAGAGCGCTGCACGGCGGCGCTGCTGCTTGATGTTGATCCGGTTGGGTTGGTTCGGAATCGGAAGGGGCCGTCAGGGGAAGGCGGGACGCTCGAACAGTATGTAAACGATCGTCCGTATGTCGCGTCTTCGTTTTTGAGTGTCGCGATCTCGCGTGTACTGGCGAGCGCGCTGGGTGGCAGGAGCAAAGGTAGACCGGAGCTTGCCGCTACGCCCATTCCTTTGCAAGCCCGCATCTCGGTGCTGCCGTGCCGTGGAGGTGAACGTTTCCTGCGGCGGCTGTTTGAACCGTTGGGATACATCGTTGTTGCCGAGCGCCATGCACTGGACGAGCAATTTTCAGAGTGGGGTGAGAGCCCGTATTACACCGTGCAACTAAACGCTCACGTTCGCTTGCAGGACTTGCTGACGCACATCTACGTACTGATTCCCGTGTTGGACAACGAGAAACACTACTGGGTCGGCGATGATGAAGTAGAGAAACTCCTGCGACACGGATCCGATTGGCTGGCATCGCATCCGGAACGAGAAGAGATCACCAAACGATATCTGAAATACCGGCGCGATCTTGCAAAAGAGGCGCTGGCTCGACTCGTGGACGAGGAAAGCCCCGATCCCGATGTGGCGCAGGTAATCCACAACAGCGAGGAAGAAGCAGTCGAACAAAAATTGAATCTGAATGACCAACGGCTCAACGCGGTCGTCGCCGCGCTGAAGAGCGCGAACGCCAAACGCGTCCTCGACCTTGGCTGTGGCGAGGGAAAGTTGTTACGCGTGCTTTTAGACGATCGGAGCTTCGATGCGATTGTCGGTGTTGACGTGTCACACCGCACATTGCAAATCGCTCACGAGAGACTGCGGCTGGAACGATTACCAGGTCGCCAGCGAGAACGGATTAAGTTGATGCAGGGTTCGCTAATGTATCGCGACCAGCGGCTGGCAGGTTTCGATGCCGCGGCAGTGGTCGAAGTCATCGAACACTTGGACCAGCCGCGATTGGCTGCCTTCGAGCGCGTGTTGTTCGAGTTTGCAAAGCCTGCAACAGTGGTGCTCACGACTCCCAACATCGAATACAACGTGCGCTTCGAAACGCTCCCCGCCGGCACATTCCGGCACAAAGACCATCGCTTCGAATGGACCCGCGAGCAGTTTCGAGAATGGTCCGAGCGCATTTGCCAGTCGCACAAATACACGGTGCGCTACTTACCCGTTGGACCGGAAGACAGTGCTGTCGGCGCGCCCACGCAGATGGCTGTGTTTGAGAGGAACTCAGGTTGAACAAGATCACCATCCCCGAATTGTCGCTCGTCGTTTTAATCGGCCCGTCAGGGTGCGGGAAGTCGACGTTTGCACGGAACCACTTCAAACCGACTGAAGTAATCTCGTCCGACTTTTGCCGCGCCCTCGTGTCTGACGACGAAAACAATCAGGCCGCGACGAAAGATGCTTTTGAAGTACTGCACTTCATCGCCGCCAAGCGTCTCGCCGCCGGCAAACTCACAGCTATCGACGCCACCAACGTACAGCCCGAAGCGCGCAAACCACTGGTTGCACTCGCACGCGAGTATCACGTCATTCCAGTCGCGATCGTGCTCAACCTCCCCGATCGTCTTTGCCAGGATCGCAATCGCGTCAGACCCGATCGCAATTTCGGCCCGCATGTAATTCGCCAACAAAGCCAACAACTGCGACGCTCTCTGCGCAATCTCAAACGTGAAGGCTTTCGTCACATCCACGAATTCTCGACGCCGGAAGAGGTTGACGCAGTAGTCATCGAACGGCAGCCGCTCTGGAACAACCGCAAGCAGGAGCATGGACCATTTGACATCATCGGCGACGTACACGGATGTTTCGACGAGCTCGCGGCACTGCTCACCAGGCTTGGTTACGAGTTCACCGAGCCGTTCCACGCGCGTCATCCTGAAGGGCGAAAAGCAGTTTTCGTCGGCGATCTGGTCGATCGTGGTCCAAAGATCCCCGAAGTCCTGAAACTGGTAATGAACATGACGGAAACGGCCCACGCGCTTGCCGTCCCGGGAAACCACGATACGAAGTTGATGCGAAAGCTGCGCGGCAGAGACGTGCAGATCACGCATGGCCTGGCTGAATCGTTGCGCCAACTGGACGAGGAAACGCCCGAGTTCAAAGAGCGTGTGGCCGACTTCATCGATAACCTCGTGGGCCACTACGTATTCGACGACGGCCGGCTCGTCGTTGCTCACGCAGGCTTGAAGGAAGAGCTGCAGGGCCGCGGCTCGGGAAAGGTGAGAGACTTCGCGCTGTACGGTGAAACTACCGGCGAGACTGACGAGTTTGGACTGCCAGTCAGGTACAACTGGGCTGCCGAATATCGCGGGCGGGCGATGGTTGTTTACGGACACACTTCCGTTCCCCAACCCGAATGGTTGAACAACACAATTTGTATCGACACTGGTTGCGTGTTCGGCGGAAAGTTGACCGCGCTGAGATACCCGGAAAAAGAATTGGTTTCCGTGCCGGCGCTGCAAACTTATTACGAGCCTGCAAAACCGTTTCTTCCCGCGGAGGACCAGGCGCCCGCGCTCACCGCGCAGCAGCAGTACGACGATGTTCTCGATATCGACGATGTTGCCGGTAAGCGCATTATCTCAACTCGTCTCCACCGGACGGTCACTATCCGCGAAGAGAATGGCATCGCCGCACTCGAAGTGATGAGTCGCTTTGCCAGCGATCCCAAGTGGCTTATTTACCTGCCGCCAACGATGTCGCCATCGGAAACGAGTCGCGAACCTGGACTGCTGGAACATCCCGCCGAGGTGTTTTCTCATTACCGATATCAGGGCGTTGCCAGGGTTATCTGCGAAGAGAAACACATGGGTTCGCGCGCGGTGGTGATCGTGTGTCGAGATCAGGATGCAGCGCGCCGGCGGTTTGGGGTCGTTGAAGACACGAGCGGCATCTGTTACACGCGCACGGGCCGGCGATTCTTTGACGACCGTGCAATGGAGCGAGAATTCATCGCCGCGATTCAAAAAGCAATCGAGGTTGCGGGCCTTTGGGAGGAGTTTGATACGGACTGGATGTGTCTTGATTGCGAGTTGATGCCGTGGTCCGCGAAGGCGCAGGAGTTATTGCGCCAGCAGTATTCGGCAGTCGGGGCGGCCGCGCGCGCTGCATTGGTCGATGTTGTCGCGGGGCTTGAACAAGCAGCAGCGAACGGTAGCGACGTGGCTGTGTTGCTCGATCGTCATCGAGAGCGTGGCGTTGCGGTAGAAAAATATGTAGACGCGTATCGCCGTTACTGTTGGCCGGTGCGTTCGCTTGATGACCTGAAGCTGGCGCCATTTCACCTGCTGGCAACTGAAGGCAAGGTCCATACGGATCGGGATCACTTGTGGCACATGCAAATGCTGAAGCGACTTTGCGAGTCGGGTGATGGTTTGTTGCTGGCTACGTCGTATCTGGAAGTTGATGTAACTGATCCTGAAAGTCAGGACGCGGGCGTTAGGTGGTGGCAGGAGATGACTGGCCGCGGTGGTGAAGGGATGGTCGTGAAGCCCATGGATTTCATCGCGCGTGGATCGCGTGGGCTGGTCCAACCGGCGGTGAAATGCCGGGGCAGGGAATATCTGCGCATCATCTATGGACCAGAATACGCGCTGCCCGAGAATCTGGAGCGTTTACGGGGGCGCGGTCTGTCCACCAAGCGCTCACTTGCACTCCGCGAATTCGCGCTCGGCATCGAGGCCCTCGAACGCTTCGTGCGCAAGGAACCTTTGCGACGCGTCCACGAATGCGTCTTCGGCGTGCTCGCCCTCGAGAGTGAACCAGTCGATCCTCGCCTCTAGGCGCCTCCTTGGAGTGCGGTGCCTTGGCACCGCTTTGGCCAGCGCCTCGGGAAATAAAGACCAA
>DASVGE010000228.1:0-12917 GCA_036379695.1 Pyrinomonadaceae bacterium
CGGTGCCAAGGCACCGCACTCCAAGGAGGCGGATAAGACTTAAGGCGTTATTCAAGTGAATCTCAATAATATTGAAGACATTTACCGGCTGTCGCCGATGCAGCAGGGGATGCTGTTCCACACGATCTATGCGTCGGGTTCGAACGTCTACTTCACGCAGTTCTGCTGCACGTTGAAGGGGCAACTGGACGTACAGCATCTGGAACGCGCCTGGCAGCAGACGGTGAATCGTCACCCGACGTTGCGCACCTCGTTCATGTGGGAAGGCTTGGACGAACCGGTCCAGGTCGTGTCGCGCCAGGTCAACATGCCACTCACGCAGCACGACTGGCGCGCCTTGTCCGAAACCGAGCAACGCGAACGTCTCGAAGAATTCATCCGCACCGATCGCCAGCGCGGCTTCGAGCTTTCCAAAGCGCCATTGATGCGGCTGGCTCTTTTTCAGTTATCCGATGACACATTTCATCTCGTCTGGAGTTGCCATCACATCCTGATGGACGGATGGTCTCTCGGCCTGCTGATCAGGGAAGTGTTCGTCTTCTACGAAGCGGCGAGGTACGAACAGCAGCCCGCGCTCGATCCGGTCCGTCCTTACCGAGACTACATCGCGTGGCTGCAACGCCAGAGCATGACAGACGCCGAAGCTTACTGGCGCAAGACTCTCAAAGATTTCACCGCTCCAACCCCACTCGCTACCGACCGCCCCGGCACACTCGCCCCCGACGCCGAATCCGTCTTCGACGAACAACGCGCAGTTCTTTCAACTGAGACGACCGCCGCCTTGCAGTCGCTTGCACGCCAGCATCAACTGACGCTGAACACCATCGTGCAGGGCGCGTGGGCCGTGCTGCTCAATCGTTATAGCGGCAGCGACGACGTGGTTTTTGGCGCGACCGTGTCCGGGCGCCCGCCGGAGCTAGAAGGTGTTGAGACGATAATCGGCCTCTTCATCAACACGCTGCCGGTGCGCGTGCGCGTCATGCCGGAAGAATCACTGCTGTCGTGGTTGAAGCGACTGCAGGAACAACAGGTGGAGATGCGGCAGTACGAGTTCAGCCCGCTCGTGCAAGTCCAGCAGTGGAGCGACGTCCCGCGGGGCCTGCCGCTGTTTGAGAGTATTCTCGCCTTCGAGAATTTTCCCACCGGTGGTCCGACTGCAAACCGCAAACCTACACTCGAACGGAGTGAGGGACGTGTGATTGAGCGCAACAACTACCCGATCGCCCTCGTCGTGAGTTCGGGCAGCGAACTGTACCTCCGCATCTCTTACGACTGCGCTCGGTTCAACGCAGAAACCATCACTCGCACGCTCGACCACCTGCGTAGCGTGCTCGAAAGAATCAGCCAGGGTCTCGAACAAAATCTCTCCGCGCTATCACCACTGACCGAAGCGGAGCGACATCGTTTCGTCGTCGAGTGGAACCAGACGGCTGCGGAATACCCGAAAGAGACGTGCATTCACACACTGTTTGAGCAGCAGGTTGAAGAGACGCCGGAAGCTTTCGCCGCAGAGTTTGAAGGTGAGCAACTGACATACGCAGAGCTCAACGCTCGTGCCAACCAGCTTGCTCATCATCTGCGTTCGCTCGGCGTCGCGCCGGGCGTGCGCGTTGGTCTATGTCTTGAGCATTCGCTCGAAACGTTGATCGCCCTCCTCGGCACGCTCAAAGCCGGCGGCGTCTATGTTCCGCTCGAGCCGGCGCATCCGAAAGCCAAGCTCGCATTTGTATTAACGGACGCAGCCATTCCCGTGTTGCTCACACAAGAAAGGCTCGTCGAGCGTCTGCCTGAAACTGGTGCAAAGATCATTTGTCTCGACAGCGGCTGGTCCGAGATCGCCGGCGCTTCCGTCGAGAACCCGCGCGACGTGGTGAAAGCGATTGACACTGCGTACGTCATCTACACGTCCGGTTCGACGGGACAGCCCAAGGGCGTCAAGATTCAACACGCCGCACTGACGAATTACATCTGGTGGGCCAGGGATGTCTATTTGCAGAACGAGAAACTGGATTTCCCGCTCTACTCTTCACTCGCCTTCGATCTCACCATCACGTCCATTTACACGCCGCTGATTACCGGTAACAAAGTAGTCGTCTATCGCAACGCCAACCGCGAACTGCCGCTCTTTGCCGTGATGCGAGACAACAAAGTCGGCGTCCTGAAACTGACGCCGAGCCACCTCTCGATGATCAAAGAGAACGACAACAGTCGCAGCAACATCAAGCGGCTCATCGTCGGCGGCGAGGCGTTCGAGTCGAAGCTTGCGGGTGAGATTCATCGCAGCTTCGGCGGCCGGGTGGAGATATTCAACGAGTATGGACCAACGGAAGCGACCGTCGGTTGCATGATTCACAAGTTCGACCCTGAGCGCGACACGCGCCTGATGGTCCCGATCGGAATTCCCGCGGCCAACACGCAGATTTACGTTCTCGACGAACAGCTAAATCCCGTTGCGGAGAACGTCGTCGGCGAGCTTTATATCGCGGGCGACGGCCTGACCGAAGGCTATCTCAACCGCGAAGAGTTAACGCGCGAACGATGCATCGAGAATCCCTTCACGCCGGGCAAGCGGATGTACAAGAGCGGCGATCTGGCGCGGCGTCTGCCGGATGGCGGCCTGGAGTTGCTTGGCCGGCGTGACGATCAGGTTAAGTTCCACGGCCACCGCGTAGAACTAAACGAGATTCGAAGCAATCTGAACAAGCACCCGCAAGTGAGAGACAGCATCGCGGTCGTTACCAAAGATAAGAACGGCAACGACGTGATGATTGCGTATTACGTTTCGCGGCAAGAGTTGGAGGCAGCACAGTTGCGCAGCTTCCTCGCCGAGCACATCGTCGAGGAGACGATCCCGAATATCTTTGCTCACCTCAGGAAACTGCCGTTGACCTTGAACGGCAAAGTAAATCTACAGGCGCTGCCGACTCTCGCTGAGATCAAACAAACACAGCATCGCGTTTTTGATGCGCCGCGCACCGACATCGAGAAGATCCTCGCTGGAATCTGGGCGCACGCGCTCAATGTCGAACAGGTAGGCGCGCATGACAACTTCTTCGAGTTGGGCGGTCACTCGCTGATCGCGACGCAATTAATCTCGCGCGTCCGCGAGGCGTTCGGTATCGACGTGCAACTCAGCGCCCTCTTCGAATCACCGACCGTCGCCGGGCTTGCCGCAAAGATCGAGGCCATCCGCAGCGCCGAACGCCACGTCACGACGCCGCCAATCGAACGCGTCTCGCGCGATGGCGAGATGCCGCTCTCGTATGCCCAGGAGCGTCTATGGTTCCTGGACCAACTGAATCCCGGCAATACTTCTTACAACATTCACAAGTCGATCCGTCTCCATGGGCAACTCGACATCGGGGCGCTGGAGCAAACGCTGACCGAAATCGTCAGGCGGCATGAGTCGCTGCGGACGAGTTTCCCGGCGCGCAACGGAACGCCCGTGCAGGTAGTCGCTCCGGCGCAGCCGTTCAAGTTGGAAGTCGTGGAGCTGGAATCGTTCGCACCCGATGAGAGAGAACTGCGCGCGCACCAATTGGCGACGGAAGAGGGAAGTCGGCCGTTCGATCTATCGCGCGATCCGATGTTGCGTGCGAGAGTGCTTCGTCTCGGCGCGGATGAGCATGTGCTGCTCTTTACGATGCATCACATCGTCAGCGATGCATGGTCCATGGGCGTGCTCGTTCGTGAAGTGACGGCGCTCTACCAGGCCATCTCCAATGGCCAGTCTCCGGCGTTGCCGGAACTTCCGATTCAATACGCTGATTTCGCGCACTGGCAGCGCGGCTGGTTGCAGGGTGAAGTCGGCGAAACACATCTGCGCTACTGGACGGGACAACTCGCACGACTGCCGCGGATGTTGGAGTTTCCGACCGACCATCCACGTCCCCCCGTGCAGAGTTATCACGGTGCGTTTCACGCGCAGACGTTCTCGAAAGAGATGACGGGCGCGCTCAAAGCATTGAGCAACAAGCAGGGTGTGACTCTGTTTATGACACTTCTCAGCGCCTACCATATCGTGCTTGGTCATTACTCAAACCGCGACGAGATACCCATCGGCATTGACGTCGCGAATCGTAACCGTGTGGAGACGGAAGGACTGATTGGCCTGTTCGTCAATCAGGTCGTGCTGCTCATCGATCGATCCGGCGATCTTTGTTTCCGCGAGTTCCTCGAGAGAGTCAGAGAGCTTTCGCTGGCCGGCTACGCGCACCAGGACCTTCCGTTCGACAGGCTCGTGGAAGCGCTGAATCCCGAACGCGTCCTCAGCCACAACCCGCTCTTTCAGGTGATGTTCGGATTTCAAAACACCTCGACCTCGACGCTCGAGTTGCCGGGACTGAAGTTGAGTGGCGCCGATGTCGGGGGCGAGCGTTCGGTTTTTGAATTGAGTCTTTACATGGTGGAGAAAGAGCAAGGCTTGATCGGAACGTGGGCGTATCGAACCAGCCTGTTCGAGTCGTCAACCATCGTCCGCTTCGCGGAATATTTCGAGTTGCTTCTCAACCGCATCGTCAACGATACGGAGGTGAGCCTCAAAGCCCTTCGCGAACTGCTCGTCAACGCCGACCGTGAAAGAGAACAGGCGAAGCTCGAGAAGTTCAAAGAAGCGCGCCGTCGCAGGCTCAAGAACGTCAACGAGCGATTTCAACCCATAGTAGAAAGCCAACCGGCGCGAGATTTAACTCCAGGTATTTAAAATGAAAACACTCGAACGACAAATCTCTGTTGCTACAAGATTGCGCCCCGCTATTCGCAGAGGCATTCAACCAAAAGCCATCAGCATGTCGCAGGAGACGCTGGTCAAAGCCGCGACGTTGCAGCCCGACTCGTTGCTGCCGCTCGTCGTCGAGCCTGCGGTTAACAATCTGAATCTCATCGAGTGGGCGAAGAACAATCATGAGTTCATCGAGAGTAAGTTGATGAAGCATGGCGCGATCTTGTTTCGCAATTTCAATCTCAAGACGGTCACGGATTTTGAGGCGTTCACGGTGGCGGCTTCCGGCGAGCTGATCCCTTATCGCGAACGTTCGTCGCCGCGTCACGAGGTGGGCGAGAGAGTTTATACTTCGACCGACTATCCCGAAGATCAGAAAATTTTCCCGCATAACGAGCATTCCTACTCACGCAAAATTCCCTTAAAACTCTTCTTCTTTTGCCGCATTCCGGCGCAGCAGGGCGGCCAAACTCCGATTGCCGATACCCGCCGCATCTTTGAGCGCATCAGTCCACAGACGCGTGCAAAGTTTATTGAGAAGAAGTGGCAGTACGTGAGAAATTTCGGGAACGGCTTTGGGCTACCGTGGCAGACGGTGTTTCAAACAGAAGATAAGTCGGTGGTGGAAGAGTATTGCCGCAACGCTGCGATAGAGGTGGAGTGGCTGGACGGCAATCGACTGCGGACGCGACAGGTGCGACCGGCGATCGCGCGCCATCCGCGCACGGGAGAGCAGGTGTGGTTCAATCACGCGACGTTCTTCAACGTCTCGACCCTTGAGCCGACGATGCGCTCGGTGCTGCTCTCGGAGTTTAAAGACGAGGATTTACCGAACAACACCTATTACGGCGACGGCTCACCCATCGAACCGGAAGTGCTCGACGAACTGCGCGCGGCGTACGTCGACGAGCTCATCACCTTCGAATGGCAGCAGGGCGACGTGGTCCTGATCGACAACATGCTCACCGCCCATTCGCGCAACTCCTACATCGGCCCCCGCGAAATCCTCTTCGCCATGGCCGACCAATTCACCCGCGACGACATTTAGCGGCGTTGCACGAGTGATGTCTCGAGGCTCAAGTCGATCCTGAAACTTGACTCCATCCACTCCGGCTTCGCCGCCGGATGTGAGACACCGTCTAGAGGATCAAGTCGATCCTGAAACTTGACTCCATCCACTCCGGCTTCGCCGCCGGATGTGAGGCGAGGCTCTGCCTCGCCGTACAACTCTAAAAACCCAAAATGGGCTATGCCCCTGGTTCGGGCTTTGCCCCTAAAATTTATGGGCCAAAGGCCGAACCAGGGGCCCAGCCCCAAACCTTCAATGAAGCTCAACGGCGAGGCGTAGCCTCGCCTCACATCCGGCGGCGAAGCCGCAACTAAGAGAGCTTTGAAGCCCCAGCAAAAACACAACAACTAAACAACCAAAAACACAAACGGCGAAGCCGCAACTAAGCGAGCCTTGAAGCCCCAGCCCCGCAACACAACGCGCCTTGATCACTTCACACGCGAAGACATGTAACCAACTCAATTCTAGAAAACGATTGGAAGCCGGATTATGCAAAATCAGATCATCAACGGTTATCAACTTTCACCACAGCAAAAACACCTCTGGCTCCTGCAGTCTGCAGAACAGTCAACGGCTTTCTACGCGCAATGCGCCATCCTGATCGAAGGCCCACTCGACGCGCAGCGCCTGCGGAAAACTGTGGAGACGGTTGTCGAGCGGCACGAAATATTCCGCACGGGCTTTCAATTACTACCCGGAATGAGCACGCCCCTGCAGGTGATCAACGAAACCGCTCCATCATGGGGCGACGGTTTCAACTGGGAGACGCTCAGCCCGCCGGAACAGGACGCCTGCATCGAAATGCTCCTTCAGGAAGAGCGACATTTCCCGTTCGACCTGCAAAACGGTCTGCTATCCCGCTTCTCCGTGGTCACACTCGACTCGTCAAAACACGTCCTGCTCGCGACGCTGCACGCACTGTGCGCAGACATCGCCACACTCGAGAACTTCGTCCACGAGATCGCGAGCATTTATGCATCCGAGCAAACCGCTGACGAGCCGATGAAGTACATCGTTGCCTCCGAGTGGTTGAACGAAATGCTCGAGTCAGAAGACGGTGAAGCGGGAAGAGAGTTCTGGCGCCGGCAAATTCCCACGACCCCTGCAACGCTCAAACTCCCCTACGAAAACACTCCCTCCGCGGAAGCGTCCTTCGAACCACAAACCTTTGCAACAACCATTCCGGCTGAAGTAATCAATGCACTCGCCACGAATCACAACGCAACAACCGAAACATGTCTGCTCGCATGCTGGACTGCGCTGCTCGGCCGCTTGTTCGCACAGTCTGAAATCACCATCGGCGCTGCTTTCGACGGCCGCACGGATGAAGAACTGCAAGCAGCCTTCGGCCCCTTCATGAAGTACCTGCCGGTGCGAAGCCAGATCAAAGACGAAGCTCCAATCAGCGACATCATCCGGCAGTTGAACGACACGATCAACGAAGGTTACGCCTGGCAGGAATGTTTCACCCGCGAAGCAACGACACAAGACTCCTTCCCATCCTTCGGCTTCGACTACGCAGAACCCGCCGAAAGGCATCTCGCCGGCGACGTCGTCTTTTCGATTCTGAAACGCACCGCCAACCTCGACCGCTTCAAAGTCAGACTGTCGTGCGCACAACTTGATACCGGTCTCAACGCAGAGTTTCACTACGACGCCGCGCTCGTCTCCATCGAGCAAATACAACGACTGGCGGGACAATTTCGCGCCCTGGTCCAACACGTCGCAAACGCCCCCGCAACCGCGATCGGCGATTTACAAACCCTGAGCGACACCGAGCAGCAGCAGCTTCTGATCGACTTCAACGCAACGCTCGCAGACTTCCCAAGCGGCGCTAAATCTCTGCCGCAACTTTTCGAGGAACAGGTAGCGCGCACACCTGGTCGCATTGCGCTCACTTTTGAGAATCAACACCTTACTTACGCGCAACTGAACGAGCGCGCCAACCAGCTCGCACGCGTGCTCCGCAATAAAGGTGTGGTCACCGATTCGATCGTCGCCATCTGCACCGAACGCTCCTTCGAGATGGTGATTGCTATTTTCGCCACGCTCAAAGCCGGCGCTGCTTACGTCCCACTCGATCCTGCTTACCCGCAGGAACGGCTGGCGTACATGCTCGAAGATTCGCGCTCACCAGTCCTGCTCACACAGCAGCGCCTCGTCGATTCACTGCCGGCGCATCAGGCGGAAGTCATCTGTGTCGACGCGGACGCGGACTCCATCGCGCAGGAGAGCGCAGAGAATCTCGACACAAATATCAGCGGCAGTAATCTGGCGTACGTCATCTACACTTCAGGCTCGACCGGACAGCCGAAAGGCGTGCTTATCTCACACGCTTCCATCGTCAATCACATGCTGTGGATGGCCGAAGAGTTTCCGCTTACGGAAAACGATTCCGTGTTGCAGAAAACGCCCTTCAGTTTCGACGCTTCGGTGTGGGAGTTTTACGCTCCACTGTTCGCCGGAGCGCGCCTCGTGATGGCAAAACCGGGCGGACATCAGGACAGCCGCTACATGGTGGACACCATTCGTTCCGAGAGCATAACGATCCTGCAACTCGTCCCCTCGTTACTACGAATGCTGTTAGACGAAGATGGGATGTCGAATTGTGAGAGTCTGCGACGCGTCTACTGCGGCGGGGAAGCGTTGACGCCGGATCTCGTCGAACGTTTTTACAGTCGCATGAGTGGACCAGTCCTGCACAACTTATATGGTCCAACCGAAGCAACGATCGATACCACCTTCTGGATTTGTCCCAGAGGACGCGCCCTGGATGTCGTGCCGATTGGCGGTCCTGTCGCCAACACGCAGGTCTATATCGTTGACAAGCGCTTGCAGCCGGTTCCCACAGGCATCTTCGGAGAGCTGTGTATCGGCGGCATCGATCTGGCGCGCGGTTATTTGAACAGGCCGGAGTTGACGGCCCAAAAGTTCGTCCCCGACCCATTTGCAAAACAGGCAGGCGGACGTCTCTACAGGACGGGCGACCTCGCTCGTTTCATGCCCGATGGCAATATCGAGTTCGTCGGACGTATTGACCAGCAAGTTAAGCTGCGCGGATTTCTTATCGAGCCCGGTGACGTCGAAGCGGCGCTCATGCAGCACTCCGGCATCAGCCAGGTGGTGGTTGTCGCTCGTGAGGATGCGACGGGTGCAAAACGTCTGGTCGCCTACTACGTTCCGCAACAAGGCGAAGCGACGGGCACCGACGAGTCGCGGCGTTTTCTCAAAACCAAACTTCCCGAATACATGATCCCACAGGCGTTCGTTTCGCTCGACTCGATGCCGTTGACGCCGAACGGAAAAGTTGACCGCCGCGCGTTGCCCGATGTCTCTTCGGAGCGTCCGAAACTGGAAGAGGCTTACGTTGCCCCCACATCGGAAATCGAAGAAGTGCTGGCCGCGATCTGGGCCCAGGTGCTCGGCATCGAAGAAGTCGGAGTTAACGATAACTTCTTCGCGCTCGGCGGCGATTCGATACGTAGCGTGCGGGTCGTCTCCATGGCCAAAGAGCGCGGACTAAACTGCACGGTCCAACAACTGTTCGAGCACCAGACGGTGCACGGCCTGGCGCGCGTTGTGACGACGGGTGAAGAAGATACGTCGCTCATCGCGTTGCAGACCGAACCGTTCAGCCTGATTTCCGCGGAAGAGCGCGAGCGTCTGCCGGAAGACGTCGTGGACGCTTATCCGCTGACGAAGTTGCAGGCCGGCATGCTCTATCACATGGAACTGACGCACGATTCTCCGGTCTATCACAACGTCAGTAGTTGGCACCTGCGCGCACATTACGATCGCGACGCTTTGCAGGAGGCTGTGAACCGCGTCGTCGTACGCCATCCGATCCTGCGCACGTCCTTCGATCTCGTCTCGTTCAGCGAGCCTTTACAGCTGGTCCATCGCGAGGCTTACCTGGCGTGCGGTTCGGAAGACCTGCGCCATCTTTCCGACGAGGAGCAGCGCCAAATAATTGACGCTTACATGCAGGCTGAGAGTCGTAACCGCTTCGACCTGTCAGCCCCGCCGCTGCTTCGTCTCTACGCGCATCGCCGCACGGACGATACGTTCCAATTCACCCTCACAGAGTTTCATCCGATCTTCGACGGCTGGAGTCTGACCTCGACCCTGACCGAGATCTTCGAGAACTACTTCGCCATCGTCGAGAATCAACCATTACCGGAAGCACCGCCCACGGCTGTGACGTTCCGCGATTACGTGGCGCTCGAGCGCAAGACACTCGAATCACCTCAGGCGCAGCGTTACTGGTACGAGAAGTTGCAGGACGCAACTCCATTGGAGCTGCCGCGCTGGCGCGAGTTGAGTCTCGATCCGGGCGAACGTCGTTTCACCCAATCGAGCTATCGCCTGTCCGCCGAGGTCACAGAAGGTTTGAAACGTCTGGCTAGTCTGGCAGCGGTTCCGTTGAAGAACGTGTTGCTCGCCGCGCATTTCAAAGCTTTGAGTGTGATTAGCGGGCAACAGGACATCGTGACCGGCATGTCGTACCACGGACGGCCCGAGGATCGCGACGGCGATCAGGTACGCGGCCTGTTCATCAACACGGTGCCGTTTCGCGTGAAGCTCGGCAGCGGCAACTGGATCGAGCTGGTGCAGCAGACATTCGATGCCGAGCGCGAGTTGATGCCCTTCAAGCGCTATCCGCTCGCAGTCATGCAGAAGACCTGGGGAAGAAAGGCTCTGCTCGAAACTTCGTTCAACTTCGTTCACTTCCACTCGGTGAAGAACCTGTTCCAGTCAGGCAAGCTGCAAATGGCGAGCGGCGACCTCGGATTGGAATCGACCAGCTTCACGCTCGACGTCGCCTTCATCCTGCGCCCGACAACTCACGAACTGAACCTTGTTCTCGGTCGCGATCGTCTCGCGATTTGCGACGAGCAGATGGAAGCCATCCGTGAAACCTTCATGCAGACGCTCGCCGAAATGGCGGCAGACCCGCTCGCGCAACACGGATCGCGGTGTCTCATCTCCATTCAAGATCAGCAACGCATCCTCGAAGACTGGAACGACACGGCGATCGAGTATCCGGACGATCAGTTAATCCATCAGATCTTTGAGAGCCAGGCGGCCGTGACACCCGACCGTGTCGCGCTGACGTTCGAAGGAACGAGCCTGACGTACCGCGAGTTGAACGAACACGCCAACCGCTTGGCGCATTACCTGCGCACCCAGGGCGTCGGTGTTGAGTCGCGTGTTGGCATTCTGCTCGAACGTTCTCCCGAGATGGTCATCTCGCTGCTTGCCACGCTCAAGGCGAGTGCGGCTTACGTGCCCCTGGATCCTGCCTACCCGAAAGATCGTCTGATCTTCATGTTGGAAGACGCGCAGGTTCCGGTGTTGCTCACGCAGCGAAGCCTGGCCGCGATGCTGCCGGAGCACAATGCACGAACAATATGTCTGGACGAAGAACGGGAAATCATCAGCCGTGAGAGCGCTGAGAATCCTGTCTCCGAAATGTCCAAACACAATCTCGCCTACATGATTTACACGTCGGGTTCGACGGGCAAACCGAAGGGCGCGATGAATACGCACCTCGGAATCCTGAATCGACTGCTGTGGATGCAGGATGCTTACGGGTTGAACGAAACGGACAGCGTGCTGCAAAAAACACCGTTCAGCTTCGACGTCTCGGTGTGGGAATTCTTCTGGCCGTTGATGACGGGCGCACGATTGGTCGTTGCGCGACCCGGAGGACATCAGGACAGCTCCTACCTCGTCGATTTGATCGCCGACCAAAAGATCACGACGATGCACTTCGTGCCCTCAATGCTGCAGATCTTTCTCGAAGAGAAGGGACTGGATCGTTGCGACAGTCTCAAGCGCGTCATATGCAGCGGCGAGGCGTTGTCGTTTGACTTGCAGGAACGCTTCTTCGAGAGGATGACGGCGGATCTCTATACCTTGTACGGTCCGACGGAACAGCAAAATCAGACGGAGTTGCATAATCTGTACGGTCCGACGGAAGCCGCCGTTGATGTCACGCACTGGCAATGCGTACCGCATGACGAGCGTGGCATGGTTCCCATTGGCCGCCCGATTGCCAACACACAAATCTACATACTGGATGAGCACATGCATCCGGCGCCGGTTGGAGTTGCTGGTGAGTTGTTCATCGGCGGCGTGCAATTGGCGCGAGGTTATCACCTGCGTCCGGAGTTGACGGCTGAGAAGTTCATTCCGAACCCGTACGCTTCGCAGGCGGGTGGGCGTCTCTACCGGACGGGTGACCTCGCGCGTTATCTGCCGGATGGACCGATTGAATTCATCGGACGCCTGGACAATCAGGTGAAGCTGCGTGGATTCCGCATCGAGCTTGGCGAAATCGAGACGGCGATTGTGAAGCATGAGAGCGCGCGCGACACGGTGGCGATGGTGCGCGAAGATGAAGACGGGACACAGCAATTAGTAGCTTACGTTGTGCCTCCGCTCGAGGAGAGCGCGCCGACGGTGACGGAGTTCAGAGGGTTTCTGAAAGACCTGTTGCCCGAGTACATGATTCCGATGAACTTCGTTCCGCTCGAGTCGATGCCTTTGACGCCGAACGGGAAGGTTGATCGGATGGCGTTGCCTGCGCCGGCGAACGTGCGGCCAAACCTTTCGGTCGCATACGCAGACCCGAAGACGAAGATCGAGACTGACATTGCGACCGTGTGGCGCGAGGTGCTGGGAATCGATAAGGTCGGGCTGAATGATAACTTCTTCGAGCTGGGTGGGGATTCGATTCGCATCCTGCTCGTGCTCAACAAGCTGAAAGCGATCTTCGGTGAAAAGCTCTCGATGCCGCAAATGTTCGAGTTTCCCACGATTAGCCTGCTGGCCGCGCATCTGAACAAGAGCGACGACACCCAGGAGCAACCGGTTCTGGAAGAGAGCTTCGACCGCGCGGCAGCGCGTCGCAAGTCCATCAACCGTCAGGCGCACCGTTAAGGTTCTTCTTAGCCTGCGAACCAGTTTTTTCTTAGCCTGCGAACCAGTTTCTTCTTAGCCTGCGAACCGGTTTCTTCTTAGCCTGCGAACCGGTTTCTTCTTAGCCTGCGAACCAGTTTTTTCTTAGCCTGCGAACCAGTTTTTCTTAGCCTGCGAACCAGTTTTTTCTTAGCCTGCGAAGCA
>DASVGE010000229.1:0-32070 GCA_036379695.1 Pyrinomonadaceae bacterium
CGGTGCCAAGGCACCGCACTCCAAGGAGGCGCCCAAACTCAATCGTGATTTATATCCTTTGCTTTGTGGTGATGGGGCAATCGACGGTGCTTGGAAACAAGACCGGAGCGCAGGAAGGATCGGTAATCATCGTCAACGAGCGCGCGCTGGTAGGTCCAAACAGCGCCGCGCAATTACGTGGCGGACGTCTGTTTCTTCCGATTGCCACCATCGCGCAGGCCCTGGGCGACACGCTCAGTGCCGACTCAGCCTCGCGTATCGTCACGATTCGCCGGCAGAATGGCACGACCGCGGTTTTCAATGCCCCATTGAATGAAGTGCGTGAGAATGGCGCCGTTATACTCAGCGTTTCCGGAACCGTCGACATCGTCTTCCCGCCCACACCTTTTGAGCTCATGCTCCCTGCCGAGATCGTCGCCGCACTGCTCGACGTTACCGTCCGGCGTGACGAAAACCAGGCGATCGTCATCACTCGCAAAGGTGTTCAAGCTCCGGCAATTCAAACCGGAGCTAAACATGCGCCGTGGGAGCTCTTTCAGGTCGAGTATGATTACAACTACAGTCGTTACACTTCAGCAGGCGATCATACTTTGGTCCTGCGCGGCACTGGCCGTGTCGGCGACGCGAGGTTGAGTTTTATCGCTAACACCGCCATGGGCGGCGTAACGAATAATTCGTTGCGCCCCAGCCTGACTGGCGGAAGTGTCAGGCTGGATCGACCCAATGGTCAGAGCTTTGTCGGCGGTGAATTTGGCACCGGCACGGACGTAGAATTCATGACCGCAGCCGTACGCGGCGGGCTCGTTCAATTGCCTTTCAAGCGTGTGCGACTCGACTTCTTTGGCGGGCAAACGACTTCCGGAATACCAGAACCGCTTCCCTTGCTCGACCCTTTGAACTTAAGACCAACCCCTTTCAGACCACTCGCAGTTCGCTACGACACAAAAGTGTTTGGCGCAATCGCAACCACCGCCACACACGCTCCACGTCGATCGGAATTCACGTTTTCTGCGGGCGGTATGCACTTCGGCGGTTCGAGTCGCAAAGGAGACATGGTTGCCGGCGGCGTCAAATACGTGTCGGGTGTTAATCGTTTTCAGGCGGACGTTGCCATGGGCCAATTCTCCGGCATCAACCGCGATGCGACGCAAACACAAGGCACCGGTATGGCAATCAACCTCACGGGTTCTTATCGACTCATGGACCAGGTGATCGTGCAAGGCCGTTATACTCACGTGGGCCAAACGTTCCTGAGTCCGCAAAGTGGAATTCACCAACCCACGAACGGGGTTGCGGCAGTGGTGACCTGGCAACCGTCGCGATGGTTTACCGCAGGGTTGAGTGGCAGCACTGCAACCACGCCTGGACGAGTTGGAGAATTCAATCGCTACCTAACTGCGACGATGAATTTCACGCCTGACAATGCGCTGCCCGCCGTCTTCATCTCTCACACGCAAAGCGGAACGACGCAACTGAGAAACTCGGCGTTCACGTTGATCACTGCGACGAAGAAGTTTGACCGCTGGCACATGTTCGTCAACGCAGCGCGCGTGAAGACGTTTGGGAGCGCGGCTCTCAATCTGCAAGTGGGTGGGAATATCCGCATTAACGAATCAAACACGCTCGAGGTGAGCCAGTCTGCCGGCAGTCGCGGGCTTCTCAGTGGTATTGCAACCTGGCAGATGTCGAACCTGTTTCACAATCGCCTCGGCTTTAGTGGCGGCCTCGGTTACACGAGAAGCAATTCCGCGCCGTTTCAAACTTCGCAACACCTGTCAGCTTTCGTCAAACTCCCGCGCAACAACACACTGCAATTCAGTTACCTCCGGACGGAAACCGGCACGACGGCATTGCTCAGCCTGCACGGGTTGCTGTTCTCTTCCAAACGAGCCGAACGTGCGATCAATGGTCCGCTTTCAGAGTTGAATTCCTACGGCGCGGTGTATGGGCGGGTCTACCAGGACGTGAATCTTAATGGGCGGTTTGATCCCGGCACGGATCAGCCGCAGGCGAATGTGAGGATCCGTGTGGATGGAAGCCGTTACGTGGTTTCAGACGATGCCGGCAATTTTCGCGTCGACAGCGTCGCGCGCGGTGAGCACACGGTGTATCTCGATCTGCTGTCGGTGCGTGCTGATCTGACGCTGTTGGATGACGTGCAGCAATTAGTCACGATGGATCGTCATGATTCGATCGTGAATTTCCGTGTCGTGCGTACCGGACGCATCAGTGGGCTGGTATGGCTTGATACGAATGAGAATGGAAAACTGGACGGCGCGGAACTTCCCTTACCTGACGTTCGCATCGTGACCGGCAGTGGTCGCGACACGCTGACCGATGGAAACGGTTACTTCATCATCGGCGATCTGCCACCGGGCGAGCACATCCTCTTGTTGGACGAAAAAACCATCCCGGAACGCACCCGCTCCGTCGCTGGCTCCCTGACCATCAAAGTCACCGCCGGCAACGAAACCTCCACCATCCTCCCCGTCACTCCTCTACCCGACCAGATAAAAAGATTCCCCAGAGACTGATCCTGTGAGCGGGGGCAAGCCCCTCTTCCTGACTTGTTCTTTTTGGAGTGTCCTGGAATGGTCGTCGTTATAAAGAACAAGTCAGGAAGAGGGGCTTGCCCCCGCTCGTTCCAACAAGCACGCTTCACAATGTCGCTCCACAATACTTACAACAAATCGCGTCCGGGTCGTGTCCTTCTGCTGCGCATGAAGGACACGCCTGACCCGAAACCATCTTCTGTCTCACGGCTTGTGCAAGCTCCACCGACACGATGCCGGTCGGGACGGCAATGATGCCGTAACCGATGATCATTACGATCGACGCCACAATCTGACCGAACGACGTCTTCGGCGAGAGATCGCCATACCCGACAGTTGTGAGCGTCACAATCGCCCAGTAGATACTCCGGGGAATGCTGGTAAAACCATTTGCTTCACCTTCGATGACGTACATCAGCGCGCCGATGATGACGACGAGGAGCACTACCGCTGAAATAAAGACACTGATTTTGCGCCTGCTCGCGCGAAGAGCGCGCCGCAGCGTGTCGGCTTCCGCAACGTATTCAGAGAGTTTCAACAAGCGAAACACTCGCAGCAGGCGGAGTATGCGAATCACCAGCAGGTAATGGCTGCCGGGCACGAAGATACTCAGGTACGTGGGAATGATGGCGAGCAGATCAATAACGCCGTAGAAACTTCTGGCGTAAAGCAGAGGCCGGCGCACACTCAAGAGTCGAAGAGAGTATTCGACCGTGAATAGCAGCGTGAACACCCACTCGAGTGTGTAGAGCAGTTTTCCATATTGCTCTCTTACTTCGCGGACGCTTTCGAGAACAACTGTGGCAACGCTGAGAAGGATCAGCCAGGTCAGGGCGAGATCGAAGTACCGGCCGGCAGGCGTATCCGATTCGAAAATGACTTCGTGCAGCCGCGCACGCCGCTTGGTAGAAGGACGTTCCTCAGCAGGTCTGCTTTCGTGTGCCGCTCGGCTCATTCACCATTCATAGCTTAGGTAATGGCAGCATGTCGAGACGACTATCACGATGAGTGCCACATTCCCTGAGCAACGAGCGGGACGTATGTGTCGAGTCCTTCAGGTCTGAAGTGGATCGTGCGCTCCTGCTCGGCGCTCATGTAAGCAGTCATCAGCAGTTCGGTTATTTCGAGACCATCGTAAAAACTTTCTTCCGGCTGCCTGCCGTCGAGAAAGCATTGAACGAAATAACGATCCTGTGATTCGTAACCATATTCGGCCGCTTCATTTCCCAACACCGGCATCAAACCCTGCTCGGCATTCTGCTTTTCAACCAGGTCTTCTCCGGCCGCGCCTTTTACTTCACGGCTCAAAAACAACTTCAAGCCACTATCGAGCGAGTTCATCGTCAGTGAGTATTCCGGGCCAAGTACTTCGAGAGATAGACGCAACCCTGCACCGACGTAGCTCCACGACGTTGTCACTTCGACTATCAGCGGATTGTTATCTTCGTCGCTGTAGTTAATCGTGGCCCGCGCAAAATCTTCGGCGGGCTTGTTTTTGTAATCGACGCCCATGTTTTTCTTGAGAATGTCTGCATACTCAGGTCTCGACCATTTCAAACTGCCAATCTGCGCCGACACCTTCAGTGGCTTGATGCTCGACCGTGGCGCGCCGGGCCTGGTCAGCATAAAACGACCGACTTCGATGCTGTGACACATCATGTCGTTGAGTACACCACCGCCTTGTAGTTCGCCTTGCCAGAACCAGGGTGAATGCGGACCACTATGTTCCTCAGCGGCGCGCGCAAGATACGGACGACCGGTCAGTGCTGCCGCCCGGCTCCACATGATCTCTCGGCCACGCGTCACACTCGGCGCGAATATCTGGTCTTCAAGGTAACCGTGCAGCAGTCCCGTCTCTTCGACAAGCTGGACCATGCGCCGTGCCTCACTTACGTTACGGGCCAACGGCTTTTCGCAGGCAATTCCGATCAGGTTACCTTTTCCGGATTTAATCGCATCGCAAACTGCCTGCATGTTCTCCACACGTGCATGATTCGGACCACACAGCCACACGCAATCGATCTCAGGAGCAGCAATCATCTCCTCAATCGATTTGAAAGCCCGTGCGTTGCCGACACGAAGCTCCCGGGCTTTGGCGGCAGTTGCCTCAGCGTGCGCAGTGTTGGG
Source organism: Pyrinomonadaceae bacterium (assembly GCA_036379695.1). Classification (GTDB taxonomy): domain Bacteria; phylum Acidobacteriota; class Blastocatellia; order Pyrinomonadales; family Pyrinomonadaceae; genus PSRF01. The sequence continues at coordinate 4,680 of DASVGE010000229.1, forward strand.
ACTATAGATGCCAAGCACATCCGCATCGCGGACCCCGCGCCAGGCTTCAAGATGAAACTTCGTCACAAATCCGCTGCCGATGAATCCGATGCCGAGCCTGCTGCCTGTCATGTGTAAACGATCTCCGAGGGCTTAGAATTTGATCTGTTCGAGATAACGAAGACTCTGCGGGATTTGCTCGACGGACGTAGGCGATTCATCCTCGATGAAGTACCACTTCACACCCGCTTTCTTTGCGGCACGAAATACGCTGGGCCAGTCGATGATTCCCTGACCGATGACGACATTGTTGGTCACGTCTGAGTGTCCGGTAAATCCGCGTGGCGTGCCCTGCTTCATATCTTTAACGTGCATCAGGTCGAAGCGCTTTCCATATTTCTCGAGCAACTTCACCGGATCGTGTCCGGGATGAACAACCCAGAAGACGTCCATCTCAATGCGCACGTGCTCGGGGTTGGTTTCGGCCATCAGTAAGTCGAACAGCGTACCGTCACCGTAAGGCAGAAACTCATAACCATGCGTGTGATAGAAAAACTTGATTCCATGTTTCGCAAGAGCGGCGCCGGCGCGATTGAACACCGCCGCTGCCTCGCGGCACGTCTTTTCGTCAAATGGATCCTTGTGAGGAATCCACGCGCAACCGGCATACTCCAGGCCTAACAACTTTGCTTCACGCGCAACGTCTTCAATACGGTCGCGGCACTGTTCATATGAGAAATGAGCGCTAACGGCTTTAAGCCCGCGCGCGTCGAGTTGTTCCTTGAACTTCTCAGTCGCGACGCCGTAAGTGCCGGCCAATTCCACATTAGTAATGCCGAAGGCACGCACCTGGTCCAGGGTGCCCGCAACATCTTTCTTGAATTGATCGCGCAGGCTGTAAAGTTGAAGACCGACCGGCCCTTTGAAGTCGCGCCCGATACCGGCGGGAGTTTGGGTGCTGACAGCTTTTGTCGAACAGATCAGTGCGACGCAGCCGAGTAGAAGAGATGCGAGCAGGATTTTTCGTCTCATATTCTGGCGATTAACGAGTTTGTCGATTTAAGATTGCCCCGACTTCTATACCACAGTTCGTCGCGAACAGTCAGCGAGGGGCGATAACGCTTGTCTGATGAAGGGCTGAATCGAGAGATACGGAAGTGGGATCTGGTTGCCTTGCTGATCAATGTTACGGTCGGCGCGGGCATCCTTAAACTTCCGGCAGAAGTGCAACGGACTGTGGGGAACTACAGTCTGCTGGCCTTCGTCGTTTGTGCCATCATCATCGGACTGATCGCGCTTTGCTTTGCTGAGGTGGGCAGCCGCTTTAATCGCACCGGTGGCCCATATCTCTATGCCAGCGAAACGTACGGACCAACAACCGCTTTCCTGGTTGGCTGGCTGATGTGGTTGACGAGGCTCGCGGGTTTCGCAACGCTCGTACAGGTATTCGTCGCTTACCTCGCTTACTTCTGGCCCGCGGCTGAATCAGGAGTTCCGAGAGCTGCAATCATTGCGGGACTCGTGGTCATACTCACTGCCATTAATCTGATCGGCGTCAAGGAATCAGCGCGAGTGAGTGATGTTCTCACGGTCAGTAAACTAATACCGCTGTTGCTGTTCGTTGTCGTCGGCTTGTTCTTTATCAATCCGGCGCAGTTCACGTTTACTGAAATACCGGGTGCCGGATCCTTTTCGTCGGCAGTGTTCGTGCTGGTGTATGTGTTCTCCGGGTTTGAAGCGGTGCTGGTGAACTCAGGCGAGGTACGCCAGCCACAACGTGCCATCCCCTTCGCACTGGCGGTTGCGTTGAGTACGGCGGTCGTGCTTTTTCTGCTGATTCAAATCGTATGTATTGGCGTTTTGCCGAACCTGGCGAATTCGGAGCGACCGCTGGCCGATGCGAGTTACCAGTTTCTGGGCGCAGTAGGTCCAACGATCATCTCTATCGGCGCGCTGGTATCGATCTTCGGAACACTGAATGTGATCATGTTGGCGTGTACGCGGCTGCCGTTTGCAATGGCGACACAGGGTCAACTACCAACGCCACTGGCGCGTGTACACGAGCGATTTCGCACCCCTCATGTGTCGATACTGATCTCTGCAGCCGCTGCATTAATGATTGCCTTGCCGGGAACCTTCATCTATGCGGTGAAAATTACGGTAATCACGCGCGTACTGGTCTACGCCAGCACCTGCGCGGCGCTACCGATTCTGCGACGCCGCGCGGTCGCGGAGGCTGCGGATTCATTTAAAGTCCCGGCAGGAGTACCGATCGCGATTGTTTGCGTGTTGTTGTGTCTCGGGTTGTTGGTAAGCAGCGGCTGGCGTGAAGCACGGGATGTTTCGATAGCCGTAGCTATCGGGTTAGTCACATATGCCATCACGCGGATCGCTCACCGCCAAAAACGTTCTATGGCGCGATTCTAATCATACCGGCGTTACTCGTTCGCGAATGGGCTCTTACAGTCACGGTATAGGTGTCCGCAGGCAGAGCATCCGGTAACCTGATTATCAACTGCGCGAAGTCGACGTTGGGTACGGAGCGTACATCCTCCGCAGGCACTGCGAAGAGTTGATTATTGCTCGCTGTCAACTGAACAAAAACAGCGGCCGGCGACTCACCAGGATTTAGCTGCAACCCCCTGACAAAAAACATCACTCTGGTATTCCTGTCGGAGGCGGTAGTCGGGAACCATTCCGGCATACTGACCCGGAATGGGTCTCTGAGAAACAGTAGTGCATCAAGAGCGGCTGCATGACCAACAGTAGGTCCCGATTCCTCAAGCAGTAGTTCAAGCACATCGTCATCGATAATCGTGCCGGCAGCCTGGTTGAAGCCCACTACGGCGTTGGAAAGACTTGAAAGATTGATGCGAAATGTCTCAGTCGCTTCCGCACTGGCATCACCGCAGACCTTTACCGGTATTGTGACCAAGGTGTTTCCGGGCTGAAACGTGATCGTACCTGACACGGTTTCATAGTCTGTGCCGGTGTTACTGCAGGACGCACTGCCAAAGGCACTCACGTTCGCCGTTGTATAGTTAGCACTGACCAATCTTCCAGTCGCCGCGGAAAGACTGAACGTGAATAACGCTTCTGTAGTGCTTCCTGTGTTGCCTTCAATGACAGCCGGAACGACCCGCAAGATGCTCGGAACTGTACTATTGTCCAAAACAGTGACAACAAGCGTATGGGGCGCTCCCACGGCCTCGAGATTTGCACCATTGCGCAGGACGACTGTGAAGGTTTCAAACGACTCCGTGACGTCGTCATTGAGAATCGGTATCTGAATAGTCTGGCTCGTTTCACCGCCATTGAAAGTGAGCGTGCCGGACGTGGCAGTGTAATCCTGACCGGCTGTCGCCGTGCCATCGATGGTTGCGTAGTCAACAGACAGACTACCGGTGCTGCCGCCCTTGCGCAGCACAGTCAAAGTCAAAACACCCAGGTCTTCGATTATCTCAATTGAACTGACACTGAACTGCAAATTCCCAGCCGCGCTGGTAACGTCGCCTGACGAAAACTCCGAGGTGTTTCCATCCTGATCGGTAGCAGTTGCAGTCATAACTCGGCCGGTCGCCAGTGGAGCGGGGAAAGTTACGTTGATGGTTGCGTCGCCATTACCGTCAGTGGTTATCGAGGTAGTGTTGAAGAAGAGTGCGCCTTCGCCATTCCCTGACGGGTCCAGAGCGGCGCTGGAATAGAAATCGATGTGGAACGTGGCGTTTGCCGTCGACTTCAAACTTCCCAGAATCGTTGTGCTGTTGCCAATCGACGTCACCGAAGTCAACACCGGGAAGTTTTGCAAATTGTTGGCGCCAGCATCCGAATCATCAGGATCGTTGTCAGTGACACCCTCCGTCCCGAGATCTATTCCCAGGCCGCCGTTTGAAAAGATCGAATTGCCACGGAACGAGTTACGTGTGCCTGTTGCGGCCCTGATACCTGCTTCGCCATTGAACGCGATCTTGTTAGCGGCTCCGCTTTGCGTACCGCCGATTGTGTTGTTGAACGTGCCGCAGTTGATACCAGACTCAGTGTTCGGCAAGGCTCCGGCACCGAGCGCGTTCAATCCGATGAGGTTTCCCTGAATAACATTTCCCTGCGGGAATCCGAAAACGCTCCCAACACGTATGCCGTTAACATTGCCGGAAATCACGTTTTCCGCACCAGGGACGACTCCTCCTATTAAGTTGTTGGAGCTGGAAATAAGAATGCCGGCAGACGTTGATTCGCTGAGTGATCGAGTGCCAGTTACGTCAATGCCTATATAGTTGCCCTGAACGATCACTCCCGGTCCAGACGGATTGAAACTGAGCACAATGTTTCCGAATCCGATGTTGCCTGCGATCACATTGCGCGCTTCGGGAACGGTTCCACCTATCAACGCACTGGTCCCCGAAACAACGCCATCGTTGTTACCCAGGGCCAGAGTGCCAGTGATATCTGTCCCGATAAAATTACCTTGCAACCTGCTCCCGCTACCGCTGAATGAAACACCGGTTCCGTTACCTGAAATAATGTTTCTGGCTCCCGTTGTTAGACCACCGATAAGTGTATTGGGGATGTTCGCTTCAATACCAGTACTGTTGCCGACTTTCTTCGTTCCGGTGAGGTCCGTTCCGATCAAGTTACCTTGAATAGTGTTTCCCTCGGACTCAATACGTATGCCTCTTTGATTTCCGGAAATCAGATTACCGGAACCCGGAGCAGTACCTCCGATTAGATTATTTGTACGCGCTGAAAACGGGATTTCGACTCCGCTGGCGCCATTCGCAAGCGCGGCTGTTCCGGCAGCATTGGTACCGATGAAGTTTCCTTGAACGATATTGTTATTACCGCCGATCTCCGCACCATGAACTACGTTTCCGGAAATGACGTTGCGCGCTGCGGCAGTTGTCCCTCCGATTAAATTATTTGACGAATCAAAGAGTAGTATCCCGGTATTATTGGGCCGTGGTTGAGTTCCGGTAGCATCGACCCCAAGGTAGTTTCCCTGAATCACATTGTTGTCGCACGAGCGCAACCAGATCCCGGCACGATCGAAACGACCAATTGCGAGACCACGCACGGTGGTGCCGCCGGCTGTGATCACCAGGCCATTCTCAAAATTTGTGTTGTTGCCATCAAGTTCAACGAGCGGGGCGCCTGCGTAGGCTGGTTGAGTGGTCGCGTCGATTATGACAGACTCCGTGATTTCCGGTAATGGTGCTACGACATTAATGACCTTCACTCCCGGTCCCGGAATGTTGAAGGTAATCGTGTCCGCGCCAGGCGTAGCGTTGGCATTAGTGATGGCTTCGCGCAGCGAACCGGTTCCGTGATCGTTAGCAGTTGTTACGACGAAACTCTGCCGGTTGGCAGTGAAGTTTGCTGCCTGCGACGCACTCAAGTCATTGAACGTTCGGCTCGGTGGATCAAAGGCGAAACCAAGTGTCGAAGGTGTTACGGTGTAGCTGCCACCGCCGGCGACTTCAAATGAATAATTGCCGTTGCTGTCAGTAGTTCTTAATCCGAGTTGAGAGCCGCTGAGGGCCACCGAAACGCCGGCTAAGCCGGCACCGTTATCCGTTATTTGACCGCTGATGTTGAAAAACGGGGCGTTAGTCGCGGTGGCGGTGAAGTTCAAAGTCTGATTGCTGGTGAGATTGTTGAAGCTCTGGCTCGGCGGCGCTATAGTGAAGTGCGGCTTTGACGCACTAACAGTAAAACTCCCTCCTTCGGGCAAGTGCGAGAATTCGTAAGAACCATCGCTATCGGTGATGATTGCAGTTATAGACGCACCATCACTTAAGGCCACTTCGGCCCCGCTCACAGGTACGCCGACTCCGTCCAACACATGCCCGCTTATGATGTGCGACATGGAAAGCTTCGCGATGAAGGCATCGCTAAAACCACGATTGAAAGGCTGAAACCCATTCGGCGAGGCTGGAAAACTAGTAGATCGGGAGCTTCCCGTTATGTATGCATTGCCGGCCGAATCGAGCGCGATCGCGAAAGCTCCAACGTCGGTACCGGATGAGCCGGCCGGAGCGCGAGTTCCGCCGACGAAGGTTGAGTAAAGCAAGGCACTGCCAGCCGGATTGATCTTGGTAACAAATGCGTCCTGATTATGCGAGGATCCTGCCAGGTAAAGGGTTGAAGTCCTAAGAGGATTGATGGCAAACGCAGTCACGGCCGGCTCTGGAAACCCATTATTCATATCTTTCCAGGTTTGCCCGTTGTCCGTACTCTTCAACAATCCTTCGAAAGACGAAATCAAATACAGGGTGGATGAACTTACCGGATCGAAAACAATTTTTGCGAAGCGAGACTGCGGTCTTACTGATGACCAGCTATCGCCACCATCCACACTCTTAAAGAGCCCACTAGTTGTCGCGGCATAAACCAGGCCCGGAGTGTGCGGACTGACGCCAACAAAACTACCATGCGCACCTGTTTGGTTTACACTAACGGATTGCCATGAAGCGCCCGAATCGACACTTCTAAAAACCCCACCGGCGCTCAACGACTCAGTAGCAAAGATTCGCGTATGAGTGTGCGGATCGACTGCAATGGAGCTCGGAAAGATAGGAGGCGGATTTCCACTCGGAGCCCAGTTATCGGCTCCGTCCGTGGTCTTGTACATCACTCCGCTGACGCCCGCGTATAGTGTCGTTGGTGTTACGGGATCGATAGCCAGACTCAGCAGATCCGTGTTAGGCACTCCGTTATGAATCATTCCGTTAGTGCGCAGGTTCCAGCTATTCCCGCCGTCTGTACTTTTGTAGAGGCCGCCGCCGCTGACAAACTCGCCGGTGATGCCGTAAAGCGTGGAGGGCGTCAACGGATCAATAACCAGATCAAAGATGTCACCATTTAGACCGTTATTGATGGGCGACCAGTTTTTACCCGCATCGGTGCTTCGGAAAAGGCCACGTCTCGTTGCGGCGTAGAGTGTTGCAGTTTGCGTCGGATGAACTACTAAATCGGTGACGGTGGACTTCAAACCGTAATTGTCGTTGCTCCAGTTTGTTCCGGCGTCGACACTCTTGAACAGCGCACTATTTGTTTGTATCGCGCCTGCAACCAGCGGGAAATCGATTGAACTCGTGAACCCGGTTATGTAGGCGTTGCCGGTTAGGTCAACGGCTATACCTCGAGCAGTGTCGCTGCCTGATCCTCCCAGGTATGTCGAATAAACAAGCGCCGACCCCTGGCTATTGAGCTTCGTTACAAAGGCGTCTCCACCTTCGGAAGTTGCCTTAATCGGATTAGCGGTGGGGAAATTCGTCGAAACAGTGGAGCCGGTTACGTAAGCATTCCCAGAGGAGTCAACCGCAATTCCAAAACCAGTGTCCGCGTTATTGCCACCAAGATAAGTGGAATAACTCAAAGCTCCACTGCTGTTGAATTTTGTGACAAAGGCATCTTCACGTGAAAACGTATCGCCGATCGTTGCCTGAAAAGCGTTTGCGATGGGAAAGTCAGCCGAGAAGGTGCTCCCGGTCACATAAACGTTGGCCGCGGAATCCGTGGCGACACTGGTAGCGGTATCGCACCTGCTGCCGCCCAGGTACGTCGAAAAAACATAGGACGGCGCGGACGGGTTTATTTTCGTCACAAAGGCAGTCCTGGATCCGGTGCAATTCACGTTTGGACCCGGAGTGGATTGAAACGCATTTACCGTGGGAAAGTTTGTCGAGTTAGTTGAGCCAACGACGGCTATGTTGCCGCTGCTATCGACAGCAATGCCGAGGCCAAGATCACTGAAACTACCTCCGAGAAAAGTTGAAAACAATAAGTCCGAGCCGGTGGCATTCAATTTTGAAACAAAGGCATCATTGAAATTGCTTGCAGTGGCCCCCGCATACAGAATCGTTGAATCGGAGGGATGGGCCACCAGCGCGCGAATCTCCGGTCTCCAGAGTCCAGTATTTGCAAGCGTCCACGTAGCTCCGCCGTTCGTCGTCTTGATAATGCCGGAGGAGAGTGTTGCCGCATAAAGCGTGTCAGTGTTCGTGCGGTCTCCGACCATCGCTTTGATCGCGTCATTCGGCGGCACACCGTTATTGATCTGTGTCCATGAAGCTGCGCCATTCGTGCTCTTGCTGAAACCTCCCGGCCCGCCTGAAAAATCATGTGCCGCATAAATTGTGGAAGGATTGGAGGGATCGATCACAATGGCATTTACGGCACTGCTGAAATCGCCGCCCAATATGCCATTGTTCATAGCGGTCCAGTTGCCGCCGCCATTGGTGGATTTGAAGACCCCGCTGCTGGTTGTGCCGGCATAGATCGTAGCCGGTGTTGTTGGATCGATCGCGAGTGCACGGATGTGTAGAATACCCGCGGCGCCAAAGTTATTTAGCGCGGTCCAGGAGCTCCCGCTGTCAGTACTCTTGAAGACGCCCTTGCTTGAACCAACATATATCGTCGATGGTGTTGCAGGATCGAACAGGATAGTGAAAACAGCAGAGTTGTTTAGAGGGACGTTAACCGCACCCCAGTTGTTGCCGCCGTCAGTTGACTTGAATAAACCATCTGATTCCAATCCGATGTAAACAACGGAAGCGTTAGTGGGATCGACGGCTAATGAAGCGGATGACACGAAGGAAGGCAAGCCTGTTGTCGGCGTTTTGGTCCACGTTGATCCTGCATCAGAGCTGCGGAATGGTCCGTTTTGAGTTCCCGCATAGATTGTGTTCGGAGCGCTCGGGGCAACTGCGAGACATTTGATGTCACCGGCAAGGCCCGTGTTGTTATTGGACCAGGTTGAGGCCGAGTCAGTACTCTTAAAGAAGTTCGCACTTGTCTTTAAGCCGTTAACGACAGGAAAGTCGTTCGTCGAAGTAGATCCCGTGATGTGAGCGTTACCAGAGGAATCCACGGCGATTGAGGTTCCACGGGTACCGCCGCTACTGCTGAGAAATGTCGAGTAAACCAGAGTGCTGCCGGTCGGATCGAGCTTACTGATATATGCGCCGTCAAAATGATTGTCAGTAAGAGCGCCCGGCGTTGTCGGGAATGGGAAGGAGTTAGTCGTTCCGATAACGTATGCGCTGCCCTGGGCGTCGACGGCGATGCCCATGGCGTCATCGTTGCCGTTGCCTCCTAAGAACGTTGCGTAAGAAAGTACCGGATCGATCACCAGGGGCTTGCTGGAATCAATGCCGCGCACGTTGAAGCTGATTTGATTTCTCTTGATTACATACGAACCCTTTACCTCGCGCCGGTTGCCTTCATCAGTAAGCTGATAGATGAACGGCTTATTCAGTCGCACCTCGCCATGTTTCAAACCGAGCAGTAGATTGCCTTTCCGGTCCAGGCGAATGCGTTCCGCGCCTTCAACACTAAACTTTATGACTTTGGGATTGGCACCCGGCGCCACTACAAAGTCGTACTCGAGTTCTCGCTGATTTCCGTAATACACGACGTCGATTCCCGGATACACATCCCTGTACATGACCTTGCGATACGTGGGAATGTTACGGCGCCATTTCTCGGGATTGTTGCCGGTGAAGTAATTGATCTTGCCGGGCAGTTCGTCCTGGCCTTCCACGCGCGGAGCGGTGTTGGCACCGATCAGCTTCAAGCGCAGCACAGAACCTTCGCGTACCTTCGCATCTGGAGCTTGAGGCTTTCGCAGGTTAAGAATCGCTTCGTTTGCGGTGAGAAAAAGATCGTAACCAGGTCCGTGCGAGAGGAATTTGACGGAGTTGTCAGTCTGCCCTTTATTAATCTCAAAGCTGAGTGGTAACAGGCCGAAACGTTCGGCAATTCTGGCTTTCGTCGACCTGTCCAACGACGATGCGTCCGCCTGAGTTGCTGACAACTCGCCGTCATCACTGCGCGCTGTAACAAAGAGGGTGCCTGCCAGGATGGTGGCGAGACAAACAATTCCGAACACGAATACAACACGATTGATCCGTGAGTAGGGAGGAGTGAGTGAAATCATTGCTGGCTCCGAACGTGCTTGTGAGCGTTTCTGGGAAGAACGCGTGCGGACTTCTGAAACTCTCAAACCGAGGTGAAGAATTTAGACGAAGTTCTTACTGACAACCTGGTGGACTGGCCATCCAAGCTGGATGGAGCCAGCACCTCTTTGGGCAGGTGTCTTGAACACCGGCCATTGTCGGCTGAGCTAGTGAGAGATGTCAATGAATATTGTTTGCTCGAGGTGCGCAGTCGAAGTAGTCTTTACTTTCAATGAACACCCGGACCGTAAGATTGATGGCATTAGGGGTGGTGGTAATTCACTTTGCGGTGGTTGTGCTGCATTCGATCGCACACGAAGTGCTGGCCGTGAAGGCGAGTCCGGCGCAGTTGGCCTTTATCATTCCCGTCATCATAGTGGCGCCAGTGGTTGCGGGGATCGTGCTGACGAGATTTGCACGAGCGGGGACGATTTTGCTGACAGCTTCAATGTTCGGCTCGTTGGTCTTTGGCGTTTATTATCACTTCATCGCCGATACCATAGACCACGTGGCGCATGTAGCGTTTCTCGAACCCGTTTTCTGGTCACAGATTTTTCAGCTCACCGCTTTCCTGCTCGCCCTCGCCGAAATGTTCGGCACAGGACTGGGGCTAATCCTGTTACTCCGATCTCAGCGCCACTAGTGGATCGACTTTCGTCGCACGGCGCGCGGGAATGTAGCAGGCAACGAGCGCCACTACTACCAACGCCACTCCCGTTAAGGCCAGGACGAGCGGATCGCGGGTCGGCAAAGATGGAATAAGAGAGACCAATAGTCTCGAAACGCCGTACGCGCCGGCCACACCCAACAACGTTCCAGCCAGCACCAGCACGGCGCCCTTACTCAACACCAACCACAGAACATCACGAGTCTGCGCTCCCAGCGCCATGCGTATGCCGAGCTCTCCGGTGCGTTGCACGACTGTGTACGAGACAACGCCGTAAATCCCGATCGCTGCCAACAACACACCAACCGTCGCAAACGCCCCCAGCAAACTTCCCAACAACGAGATATATCCCAGGCCGTTATCGATCGCATTTCGTACCGTGCGGATCCGGTAAACCGGGAGATCCGGATCCATTCCCGCAATCGTGCTGCGCAGGCTGTTGCCGATCATCTCCGCGCTCGAGGAGGTGCGCAGAACAAGCGTGAGATAAGCGGGCGCTGCTTGCGCGACGGGCACAAACGCTTCAAAGCGCGTGTATGGCTCTCCGAGCTCACCGGGAAAGGCAAGGTCGTTAACTATGCCGACGATTTCGTAATAGTCCTTGTTCTTTCCAGTACTACTGATACGTTTTCCAACCGGGTTCTCGTTGGGCCAGAAGGTACGCGCCGCCGTTTCATTGATGATGATGACGCGCGGATGATCGGACGTATCCGCCGCATTAAAGGTACGACCTTGCTGCAAACGTGCCCCGAGAGTCTGAAAGTATTTGCTACTCACCGGCTCGAAAAACATTTCCGGATACTTATCCGGCGGCGGCTCGGGTCTGCCCTCAACCAGGAACGAACTGCTGCTGTTATAACCAAAGACCGGATGCGAACCGCCAATCGCAGCTTGCTGCACACCCGGCACCGCGTTAAGCCGGTTCTCCAGTTCCGTCAGAAAAGCAACACGCTGTTTATCAGTTTCGTATTTGTCTCCGCGAAGGCTCATGCTCGCCGTCACGACTCCATCAACTTGCCAGCCCGGATCTGCATTGATGAAGCGCCGCAATCCACTCAGGAACAATCCCGCGGCAGCCAGCAGTATCATTGCAAACGCCACTTCGCCGACGATCAGTGCGTGTCGCATCCAGTTCTGAGATCGTCCTGCGGTCGATCCGCGCGCGTTCTCTCGCAATGCCAGGTTCACGTCCGCCCGCGATGCCAACCAGGCCGGAATTGTCCCGAAGAGCACTCCCGTCACCAGTGAGCACAGCAGCGCAAACCCGAACACTTTGTAATCGAGTTGCACATTCGCGCCGGGCAAATCGGTGAAGAGGCGGTTACTGATAAAGCGAACGGCCCAGATTGCGATAACGAGACTGATGAGTCCTCCGATCAACGCGACGAGGATGCTTTCGGTAAGCGAGTGCCGGAGCAGTCGCAGGCGACTCGCGCCGAGTGCTCCGCGAACAGCAAGCTCGCGCGATTGTGCGGCGGTGCGAACGAGCTGAAGGTTGGCCAGGTTTGCGCACGCGATCAGCAACACCAGACCAGCGAGCCCGAAGGTGAACCACATGACAGTTCTGCCAATGTCGTCGGACATAGATCGCTGCAGCGGCTCGAGTCGCAGGCTCTCGCCTTCGTTTGAGGAGTTTTGCTTGTGGATATTCGCAGCCAGGGCAATCAAGCTTTGCTCAGCCTGCTCAATGGTGACGCCTGGTTTGAGGCGTGCAATCGATGAGAGATAGTTGGTGCCGCGGTTCGTCTTCCCTTCCGGAGTAAAGGCGAGTGGCTGCCACATGTCGATTGGTCCCCAAAGGATCGGATGTTCGAATCCGGGTGGCATCACGCCCACAACTTCGACTGTCTTGCCGTCGAGCTGAATCTTGCGGCCCACCACGTTGGGGTCGCTGCCAAAACGGCGCGCCCAGAAACGATCCGTCAGGATGATGACGTTGTCGGCGCCCGGCTCGAATTCTTCGGGCTTGAATGCACGGCCGCGTGCGGGAGCCACTTCCATCATGGGAAAGAAATCGGCGGTTGCCGCGAGGCCGAGCAGACGTTCCGCCGTTTGTCCCTGTTCGGTCAGATTACGGCTGGTAAAATTGTAGGCCGCCATTCCGTCGAAGACTGTATTCTGGGCGCGCTGGTCGAAAAAGTTTCCTGCTGAAAAGGGCCAGTTTTGCGAGTGCGGGGACGTGCGCCAAACCCTTACCAATCGTTCGGACTGCGGGTAAGGCAACGAGCGAAACAGGAACGTATTCAGCACGCTGAACATGGCTGTATTGACACCAATGCCGAGCGCGAGGGTCAGCGTTGCCACGACGGTAAAACCCTTGTGCTTTAGCAGCATGCGCAGGCTGTAGCGGACATCCTGTAATAGGGTCGTCATACGTGTTCTCCATCAGCAGAAGTAACCACCGATTACACAGATAGAATCCGGATCTATGCTTGTAATCCGTGGTCAAAAATTGATTTGATTGTTCCGACTGTGGCAACGCGAGGCGCTGATCTTACTAGATTTGTCTGCCTTATCCAATGACGAGGTTGATTTGAGCACTAATCCTTACATCAAAACCTTTCTGTTCGACTGGGACGGCACACTTGTCGATTCAGCTCACCTGGGGCTGGTCGCCTTCGAGAAGACTTTCAAAGAACTCGGGTTTCCCTTTCCATATGAGGTTTATGAAGCAACGTATTCGCCAAACTGGTACGCCACTTACGAAGCCCTTGGCTTGCCAAAGGATCTCTGGCAGGTCGCGGATGAAATATGGATTCGACATTACGGCGAACAGTCTGCGCCGTTGATTGAACAAGTTGGTGAAACACTGCTTACCCTGGTCTATAAAGGTTATCAACTTGCTGTGGTGACCAGTGGTAGCAGAAGCCGGGTCTGCCGTGAAATTGATCAGTCCGTTTTGAAAGACGTGTTTGCCGTAGTCATCTGCAATGAAGATATCGTGAATAAGAAGCCGCATCCGGAAGGTTTGGAACTGGCAATCCGATCGATGGATGCCGATCCGTCACAGTGCGCCTATGTTGGCGATGCACCCGAAGACATCGAGATGGGCCGCCGTGGTAAGGTGATGACAATCGGTGTGCGTAGTGCTTATCCGAGTAGCGCACGTGTGCGGAGTGCGAAGCCGGACCTGTATCTGGAACAACTCGCGGAACTGCTAAATCATTTTTAGCCACAAAAAAAGCACAAAGGCACATCGGGTCTGAAACCTGTCGTCCGAAAATGCGTTTACAGATCTATAAACCCCGATAAATTTCGGTTTTAATCTGTGGGGAACACTCAGGGTCATGCGCAGTTCGAAAGACGGTAAGTTGATGATGCAACCTGGACACGAATCCCGCGAACTTACGCCGCCGAAGATCGAACCACTGCCAATACCCATGGGAAGCGTTACCGAGAATACGACACGCTCGTTCGAACCGAGGGGGAGTGGCTCCGGCCACAAAGTCTGAATTATGTGTGGGCGATTTACTCTTAGAACACCGGAAGGAAGAAAGGTCGATCGGATCAACTGGGCCGATTTTCAGGACCTGGTTCCGCGCTACAACATCGCACCAAGCCAGGATGTGCTGACAGTGGTGGAGCGTGAAGCGCACCGCGAGGCGAGGTTTCTGCAATGGGGACTGATTCCGTTCTGGAGCAAAGAAGCAAAAGGGATCATCAACGCGCGCGTCGAGACGATCGATACAAAGGCGAGCTTCAAAGAGTCGTTTGAAAAAAGGAGATGCTTGATCTTTGCGGATGGTTTCTATGAATGGGAGCGGATGGGCAAGATCTCGCAGCCTTACTACTTTCACATGAAGGATGGAGCGCCCTTCGCTTTCGCCGGCATTTGGGACCGCTGGCACCACAATGACCGCACCTTAACTACCTGCGCCATCATCACGACCACAGCGAATCAACTGTTAGCGACAATTCATAACCGTATGCCCGTGATACTCGGCAGCGAAGCATACAACTTGTGGCTCAACGAAGAATCGCGCGCCGCGGATCTGAAAGACCTGCTCGTCCCCTTCTCCGCCGACCTGATGACGAGCCATGCCGTTAGTTACGAAGTGAACGGCACGAAGGTTGACGACGAACGCCTGCTACGCCCTGTCACTCCGAACATCGGTGTGACCCTCAGCCTGTTCTAGCTAAATTCTCAAATAGCGCCACAAAAAGGCACAAAAGGCGCAGAAGATAATAGTGCCTTTTGTGCCTTTTGCGCCTTTTGTGCCTTTTTGTGGCTCATTCTAAATCCAGTAACCAGATGTCGCTTTCGGAGGAGTAGATGGTGTAGTAAAGCAGCTCGCCGTCGGGCGACACGTCGACGCTGCGGATCTCGTTTTCGGCAGACGCGAGCAGCTCACGCACTCGCCTGGTCCGAATGTCGCCGAGATATAGCTTGTTGGGATTAACGATGAAGACAAAGCGAGTGCTATCGGGCAGCCACATCGCAGCACCGCCAATCTCAGTCAGTTTTTCGAAACTGTTTGTCTCAAACGAATAGCTACCAACCACAGTGGGTGGTCCACTCAGGCTGCCAATCAATCTCTTTCCATCAGGCGACCAGTCCCAGGCGAGAAAACGTTGGTTATCAGGAGGCAGCGGGAGCTGTCGCAGGTTCTGCTCGGCCCACGGTTTATTTACATCGACGATGGTGCTGACAAAATTGCGACGAAAGAGAATCTGCATACCATCAGGAGACCAGAGCGGAAAAGTCGTGTCACCAGGACTGTCGAAAGTAAGTTGACGAAGGTTAGGCGCGTCCGCATCGAGCACCCAGATCTCATAACGACCACTACGATCGGAAGTGAAAGCGACTTTCTTTCCGTCAGGTGACCAGCGTGGATAACGATCGAAAAATTTGTCAGTAGTGAGATCGCGCCAGAGCGCGCCGTCGCGACTGAGAATGGCAATGTCATCCTGCGTGCGGCGTGAGATGCGCAAAACGAAACGCGTGCCGTCAGGCGAAAGTTCGGGGCGCAGTATGTTCCGATCGCCGCGCGTAATCCAGAATGGCTCGCCCACAGTCTTCTCGGTTTTCGAATCAAACTTGAGGGCCTGGATGTTTGAGCGCTGATCGGTTTGCACGTAGATCATGCGCCGCCCATTGGCCGAAAAGCTCAAGTGACGATTGAAATTCGAAGGCGTAGAAACCGCTTCAGCGTCACCCTGGACTTTCCCAGTCTGCTCGTCAATCGCAACTCGCCAGAAACTCATGTTGCCACTGCGATCGCTGGCGAAATACAGAAACTTGCCGTCTGGCGACCAAACCGGATTCCAGTTTGTGGAAGCATCCTTGGTAATGACTTCGATCTCACCGCCATTCCGCGAGATCGTCGCGATGTCGCTCCTGCCGGCACTCGGATGCATGAACCAAAACGCGATGCGGTTTCCGTGCGGCGACCATGACGGCTGCATCGCATCGTTTTCACAGAGGAAACGTTTCTCGCCAGTGGCGACATTTGCAATCCACAAAGCGCTGGTCCATGTATTCCGAGTTGTCGGTGCTTCTTCATGACCAGCCGTACTGCAAACAATTTCGCTGCCATCGGGAGACCACGACGGGTGATAGCAACCCGGCACGACTAGCCTGACATTCTCGCCGCTCGCTTCCATCACATAAACACCCGCCGGCTCGCGTGTAGATCGAAACGCGATTCGTTCGCCATCCGGTGAAAAGGCCGGCGCAATCTCGTCGGAGGTCGTGCTTGGTGTCAGAGGCGTCGCATTCTTGCCGCCCACCCGTTGCAGAAAAAGATCGAAGTTACCGTTCTGCTTGCTTGCGTAGACAAAACTACGGCCGTCGGGCGCAAGACTCGGAAAGAACTCCGTCCCGTGTTCGTTGGTGAGTTGCAAATGCGCGGCGCGCGACCAATCAGGTGTCGCAGGTTTAGCTTTCAACCATAACGACAACGAGAAGATCGCCATCGTCAAGATCGCAACGGCCGCCACGGCGGGCCAGAGCCAGCGACGCCGCACCACCGTGCCCAGCACCGACCCGCCGCCTGTTTCACTGGCAGACGAATCAATCTGCCGCAGCAAACGACGAATGTCCGCGCGAAAATCGGAAGCAGTTTGGTAGCGCAGTTCTCGATCTTTATCGAGTGCTTTGTTAAGGATGCGATCCAGATCCATTGGGAGGTTGGGCGCGATAGTAGTTACCGGAGTCGGCGACATCGAGAGGATGGCGTTGATGGTGGCTTGTCGTGTCTCTCCGGTGAAGGGTTTTTGACCGCAGGCGAGTTCGTAAAGCACAACTCCAAGGCTCCAGATATCCGTTCGATGGTCCACCGCTTCTCCGGAAGCCTGCTCCGGCGACATGTAGGCCAAGGTTCCCATCGCGACGCCGAGCTGTGTATGGGCCGTCACTCCCGGCGCCGATTTCACTTCGGTCAGCTTTACCAAACCAAAATCGAGCACCTTCGCGTATCCATCAGGCCGGACCATCACGTTGTCGGGCTTGACGTCGCGATGAACGATGCCCGATTGATGTGCGGCCCCGAGCGCTTCCGCAACCTGTGCCACGATCGACAAAAGCTCCTTCAGACTCAGTTTGTCTCTCAGCGAGGCGAGCGTTTTGCCGTCGACCAATTCCATCGCGATGAAGTGAAGACCTTTATCTTCGCCGACTTCATAAATCGTGACGAGATTCGGATGGTTCAACGCGGAAAGAGCGCGCGCTTCACGTTGAAAACGCGTCAGTCGATCGCCATCAACTACAAACTGCCACGGCAGAACTTTGAGCGCGACCATGCGACCGAGCTTGCTGTCACGGCCGAGGTAGACCTCGCCCATCCCACCGGCGCCTAGCAGTTTCTCGACGTGATAGGTTCCGATGTCCTGGCCCACCAAAGAAGTGATAATGGTTGTGATTTTGGAATCGTCGGCAAGCGCCTGGGCTGCGACCTTCATCGCCGAACGTTCCATGAACTGCGCCGCCTGCGACTGTGCTTTTAACAGACTCAAAACTTCGTCGCGCAACACTGCATTATCCCCGGCAGCCGTTGCGACAAACGCTTCCCTCTCTTCGGGAGGCTGTTCGAGCGCCTGCTCGAGCAGTGCGTCAACTTGTTTCCACAGCTCGCGGTCCATTTGTTAGTTGTTACTGAGTTCGCGATAGAGCCAGGCTTTAGCTTTGTTCCACTCGCGTATGACAGTGATGGACGACATCTTCATGACTTCGGCGGTTTCGTCGACACTCAGTCCGCCAAAGTAACGCAGCTCGACGATACGACTCTTGCGTTCGTCGATCTCGGCGAGACTCTTCAGGGCTTCGTCAAGAGCTAACAGATCCGGATCTCGTTCGGTGCTGATCGTCATCGCTTCATCGAGCGCCATACGGACCGCTTCCTGATCGCGATCGACACGCGGGCGACGTCGCGCAAAGTCAACCAGGATCCGGCGCATGATCTGTGCGGCAACGCCGAAGAAGTGTGCGCGATTCTGCCAGCGGACGGCTTTCCAGTCGATCAGGCGGACGTAGGCTTCGTTGATGAGGGCTGAGGTTTGCAGCAGATGGTCCGGCCGCTCACGGCTCATGTAGCGTTTGGCGAGGCGATAGAGCTCAGCATGAACGAGAGGCACGAGCTTTTCGAGAGCTTCCTCCTCGCCGTCGCTCCAGGCTTCCAGAAGTTGGGTAAGTTCGTGAGCCTCGCTTTTTTCCATCGGGGTGAGGAATTTATCACATTAAAACCGAACAAGTCAGGAAGGGCGGCTCGCCCCCGCTCATCCAACAGCGGGGGCAAGCCGCCCTTCCTGACTTGTTCTATTCTTTGTGTTTCTGCTTGCTTGAGTTACGGAAGCATTACTACTCCTTCAAACCAAACGTGCGCCGGCGCATTCTGACCGTTGCACGGCGCAAGGTTGTTGACGAAGTGGAACCGCGCGTGGCCCGTAGCGCCTGCGTGGCCGCCGGTGCCACCCGTGACACGGCCCATGACCGCGTGTGAGTTTGTTGCAGTACAGTTTGCCGGATTGATCACCTGCACAAACGGATCGGCTTCGATGAACAACTGATCGCCGCTTTGCGGGTAAGTGTCTGTAGCCTTCAGATCGAAGATCAGATTCGTGACGGTATTGGTGCAGGCTGAAGCGGTGACGTTGAAGAGTCCACCTTCAGTATCGATGCCTGAACCCGAGAAGGTGAGTTCGATGTTTTCCGGAAAGGCGCCGCAACGGGCCACGTTTGGTCCAGCGCTGGTAAGGCTAAAGCTCTCCGTGCCTCTCCAGTGTGCGTTCACGCGATCCTCCGGTAGCGCGGCTTGCGAAGTTTCGCTGCTCAAATGGCTGACCAATGAAGTTAATCCTACGATTGCTAACAGCATGAATGTAAGTTTGACAATTCGCATTTACGTTATCGCTCCTTTAGTGATTGAGTAGGTGATGGCGGGTTACTGGGCCAACTGAAGCACTCCTTCGAACGAAACACGCCCTGGCGCCAGAACGCCATTGCACGCCGGATCGTTTGTGGCGAAGTGAAACTTGCCATTACCAGTCGCGCCGGCGTATGGACCGGTGCCGCCAGCTACGCGAAAGCCAACCGCTTGCACGTTTGCCGATACGCAAGTTGCCGGGTTGAGTACTGGTGTGAATGGGTCTGTTTCAATTACGACTGATCCGCCACTGTGGTAAGTGTCAGTCGACTTGAGGTCAAAGATGAGACCTGTGGTCGTATTGGTGCAGGTGGAAGCGGCGCTGTCGAAGATCCCTCCGCCGGTATCGATGCCACCGCCGGTGAACGTGATCTCGATGTTTTCCGGAAATGGCCCACAACGAGCGGGATTCGGCGCAAAGTTCACGGGAGTCAAGGCTGACGCGCCTTTCCAGTGAGCATTGACGCGATTGTCGGGTGTGGTGGCGGCGCTGGAACTCTGCCCGCCGGCGTAGCTGGCGACGAACACTAACGCAGCCAGGGTTAGTAACGCGAAAGTGAGCTTGATAATTCTCATGTTTGCATCTCCTTTGAGGTCCATAATCGTTGTATTCGTTCTGCCTACCTTGCAGTTCAACGACTAAGGCGCAGAGTGCACGCGAAAACTATCATCGGCCGCGAGTTTATTTTTGACGTGCGATTTTCTTTTCTATTTACATGGTCCAGCCTCACGGCCTATACTTCCGGCTCCCCTTCTCATCTTTAACATCGCCACCTCGCCAAGCGGCCTTTGTTAAAGAGTCAATTTAAGACCATCTGGAGGCGCGTATGTTCACCTTACGACGGTGCTTTGTCTCACTTTCCCTCGCTTACGTGATTGTCGTTACGCTTTGTCTTCCTCCGCGTACATCCACAGCGGCAACATCGAATCCGGCCCGAACCAACAGTCTTCGATTGAATTCTCCGCGCCGGATCAGAGTCCCCGTTCAGAACACACCTCGGAGTGGCAGGCGCGATGGTGAGTTGTTGATCCGATTTCGTCGCAGTGCTTCCTTGGCTGAACAGAACTCCGTGGCAGCTTCTATTGGGGCGCGAGAATTCAGAGTGTTGAGAGGGAAATCGCGAGTCGTAAGAGTGGTCCTGGGCCGAAACCAAACAATCGAGTCGGCTGCTCTTGCTTTACAAAACCAGCCGCTGGTTGAAGCAGCAGAGCCCAACTACGTGATTTATCAGGACAACGCCGGCAAACCGAAGGGCGGGGCAAAAGCTTCTGCTTATTCTCAGCAAGCCAGCGTACCCAACGATCCGCGTTTTACCGAGCAGTGGGCGCTGCAAAACCTCGACGCCGACATCCAGGTGACTCGCGTCTGGTCACATAGCACGGGCCAACGTGAATTGAGGATTGCAGTTATTGATAGCGGAATAGACTTCACCCATCCCGATCTCAGAAATCAACAGTGGAAAAATCAAAAGGAAACTCGAGACGGTAAAGATGAAGACGGGAATGGGTACGTTGACGACACCAGCGGCTGGAACTTCGTCAAGGATAATCAAAACGTCTCGGATGAAAATGGACATGGAACGAACATCGCCGGCATCGTCGCGGCGGAAGGCAACAATGGTATCGGTATTACGGGAGTGATGTGGAAAGCGAGTTTGATGAGCTTGCGGGTCCTGGATGCAAATGGCATTGGCGACGTCGCAAGCGCAATCGAAGCGCTGGATTATGCTACGGAACAGGGAGCGCAGGTAATCAACTTGTCGTGGGGCTCCGATGCGAAATCATTGTTTCTGAAAGACGCGATTCGTCGTTCGGCGAAGTATGGCGCGGTCGTTGTCTGCTCAGCGGGAAACGACAAGCGCGATCTGGCACTTCAGCCGTACTATCCAGCCTCATTCGATCTGCCGAATCTAATTTCAGTGGCAGCTAGTGACCCATTCGACAATCCGGTGCTCGTTTCAAACTTTGGCACACAGGTTCCAACCATCGCAGCACCGGGAGCCGAGATTTTGACCACCAAAGCCAATCTCACTGGCGGCGCTGCTACAGACGAGAACGGAAGCTATGAAGGTGTAAGCGGGACGTCGGCAGCAGCCGCGATCGTCAGCGGTATCGTTGGTTTGTTTAAGAGCATTTCCTTCGACATCAGTCCGGAAGATATTAAGCGTGGATTGGTCGAAGGCGCGCGAACATCCTACGGGCTGAATGGAAAGAACAGGGCGGGCGGCGTAGTCTCGGTTTCATCAGCAGTGACTGCCGTTGAACCGGAAGGAACACGGGAAACCGCAAAGGAAAACACTCAAAGCAATGCTCACGACAGTGAGTCGCCGAAGTCTGCAAACCCGGCCTTAACTCCTGAACAGAGAGAAGCAAAACAGAGCAACGGGTCGGAGAAAGCGAAACGACGACGCAAAATTGCTGGTCCAGACTTACCCAATCTGGATTTACAGAAGAACGTTCGCCCCGCACAGGCGCGCGCAGTCCAGCTAAAACCATCGAAGCAGCGTAATTGTTCGCCCGCGGTACCAAATTGCGAAGGCCGAGGTGTGGCAACGACAAATGCGCTTAAGCGGAATAACTTTACTCCAGTCGCGCCGATGTCAGCGCGGCTTATGGCGCGTTACGATCGCACCGGAACTGAAGTTAACGATCTCAGTTGGTTCAAGCAATTAATGCCTGCAGACCAGACAAATTGGACGCCTTCGCTTCAAAGCGACGGTAGTGAAGCAGGTGCGGCTGCGTTCTTTGCGTCATTGGGTCTGAATACCAAATCTGAGAACAACGCTTACTTTGCCAGCGTCTACGATTTCGTCAGATCGTTTTATTACAGCGCACTCGGTCGTTATCCAAGCTCAACCGAGCAAGCGTTTTGGGAAGGTCAGTTGAAGGATGCGACCTCGCTTGGTTCGGCTGCCGTACTGGCTGCGGCGCAGTACCTTGGCAACGCCGTCTTCTTGTCCAGCGAATACTCGGCGGCGAACAACAACGAATTCGTGACGGACCTGTATTGGGCGTACCTACAATATGCGCCGGAGAGTAACTTTTCTTACTGGGTCAATTACGCGAACACATATGGACGTGAAGCAGCGCGGAATGGGTTTGCAACTTCCGACGGATTCTCGAGTCTGGTTGCGTCAGTCGACGTCGGCACTTATCCGACCACCAATGGCAATTTTTCGACTTCACGCATCGATATAGTTAATCGAACAGGAACGCGGGGCGAGGATTTATTGTCCGGCAATGTGAACCTCGGTATTCCTCTATTGAGTCTGCCTGGACGTGCCGGCCTGAACCTTGGATTAGGGTTAAGCTACAACTCGCGCGTTTGGTCGAAGGTAGGCTCCACCGTGGCGTACGACACCGATCGAGGCTTTCCGGCGCCCGGTTTCCGGCTCGGCTTTCCCGTGATTCAACCTCGCTTCTATAACTCCGCCACTGCTACTGCTTCATACCTGCTCATCACTCCGGCAGGAAATCACGTCGAACTGCGACGTGTGGGATCGTCCAGCGTTTACGAGTCCGCTGATTCTTCCTACATACAACTTACTGACAATACTTCTTCGTTGCTGGTCCGCACGACGGACGGAACGCAAATGACGTATTCATTGGCGAACGGCCAGTGGGTCTGCACTCAGGTGAAAGATCGCAATGGCAACTACATCACCATCAACTACAACTCAGCCGGAAATCTCAGCACCATCGTCGACACACTCGAGCGCACAATTACATTCAATTACGACGGCAACGCGCACCTGCAATCGATCACACAGCCCTGGACAGTTGGCGGGTCGTCAGTGACACACACGTGGGCCACCTTCTCGCATGACAACATCACGATTGACACGAACTTCTCAGGTGTTTACATGCTTTGGCCGCGGGACAACGACACCATTTCAGTACTGACTGAAGTCAGTTTTGCGGACGGTTCGCACGTCGACTTTGAATACAACGCATTCGGCCAGGTCAACAAAGTCAAAGGCTACGCCTCCAACGACACGCTGCAGTCGCAAACACGTTTTGTTTACGACACGCCGAGCGCGGATGTCCCACGTGTGACCGATCGCTACGACTGGGCTCGATATTGGAATGGAGATACGGACGGAACTGTCGCCTCAGGAGAAGAGGCGCGTACACAGTTTACGACCGGCCTCAGCGGCGGAGTTATGACCGCCCCGAACAACACGGTGTACAAAGAGTTCTACGCTTCGTCCGGCTGGCAACGCGGGCTGACGACCAGCACCGAAATATGGGTAAGCAGCACCAAAGAAAAATGGACCACAGCATCGTGGACGCAGGACAACACTGCTGTTTCATACTTCCTGAATCCGAAAGTCGACGAAACGAATGTTTACGACGTTGCGAGCAACCGCAGAAGAACCACCATCACATATACGGACTATAGTCTTCCCGATGTGGTGACGGAATACGAAGCGAATGCGTCAACTGTGTACCGCAAAACCGACACTGATTACGTTACGTCGTCAACCTACATCAACAATCGTGTTATTGGTTTGCCGTCAAAGATCGAAATCAAAGACGCGAGTAACAACGTCAAGGCGAAGACTGAATTCACTTACGACTCAAGTGGCGAATACTTTACGAATGTCACGGGCAAGGACAATCACGACGATACTAACTATGGTTCAGGATTTGTAACCGGACGCGGCAATCTATGCGTCGTCAAACGCTATGAGATCGGCGGCAGTGGCTATATCGAAACCGACACCGGTTACAACTCGCTCGGCCAGGTGGTCTTCAAAAGGGACGGCGCCGATCATCAAACTAATATTTCTTACGCTGATTCGTTTAGCGACGGCGGCAATAGCCGCAACACGCATGCATACCCGACTGCAGTGGAAGATCCGGGTTCAAATGACAATCTCATCCAGTACAACTACGACTTCGGCGGTGTAACACGGACAGAGGATCCGCTCGGCGCAGTTGTGACTCAGACCTATGATTCACTTGGACGTCCTGACGCAACCACGAGTTTGGCGAGCACCAGTGATACCACCAAGCAGGCCCGCACCCGTTATGAATATGGTCCAAACTATCGACTGACCTATGTTCGTGGCTTTGACGGAACAAACGAGGCATACACGAATACGCAATTCGACGGAGCGGGTCGGGTTCGTGGCGTCGCCAGCGACTTTCCGGGTAGCACGGGAGGCTATAAGGCGACCTACACGTATTACGACATCATGGGTCAGCCAATTGAACAAACCAACGTAACTGAGGTCAATAGCTCGTGGGTACCTGCTGGGGATGATTCAGCCGGGTTTCTCTCCATTACCCAAACGTTTGATTGGCGGGGGCGACCACTCGTAACCACTAACCAGGACGATACGACTAAAACGTTGAGCTATTCCGGGTGTGGTTGTGCTGGGGGAGAAGTCGTGACGGTTCTTGATGAAGTTAATCGCAAACAAAAATTCTACAGCGACGTGTTTGGACGCAGCGTGAAAACGGAACTCTACAGCAACTCGACCACCGTGAACTCCACGGTTGTCACGACTTACGACCTGCTCGATCGCGCCACGCAATTGCGCCAGTATTCCGGCACGGATTCGAGTAGCACTTATCAGGATACGACGTTTCAATACGATGGTTACGGGCGCCTCTGGAAGACTCACAAACCCGAGTTCGCTAACAACACCTACAACACGATCACATACAACGCTGACGACACAACGGCCACCGTCTCGGACCCGCGCGGTGCCGTTACCACCTACACCTACAACAATAGGCACTTAGTAACCGGAATTAGTTATTCAGCCCCTTCAGGAATACCAACAGCACCTTCCGCGACCTTTACGTACGACGCCGCCGGCAACCGTCTCTCAATGTCCTCCGCCGTTGCCGAAGTTGAGTATGTTTATGATACCGCGTCGAGGATGACTTCGGAGACACAAACGGTCACCGGCGTGACAGGTGACTTCACCCTGACTTACACATACAAGCCCTCAGGTGTTTTGGCCACAGTTGAAGATCCATTTGATCGGACCGTCACTTACACCTATAACAAGACCGGACAACTGACTGCCGTTGGCGCCACGAGTTTTCCCAACGTGAGTTCTTTTATTACCGGAACTCAGTATCGAGCCTGGGGCACCGCAAAGAGCATTGATTATGGCAATGGCGTAACTGAAAATGCGACGTTTGATGAGCGGATGCAGCCTGTCACTTATGCGCTCGAAGATCTGCGTCTTTTCGATAACTCAACCTACACGGACAGCGCCACTTTCGATTACTACGATGACGGCCGGCTCTTTCATTCGTTCTACAATAATTCGCCAGTTAAATTTGATCGGAAATTTGAATACGACTTTGCCGGACGGGTAAAAGAGGTCTACACCGGTCGTGAAGCGCACAATCAATCGCCTCTAACACCGCGTGATAATCCTTTTCGGCAGAGTTTTCAATACGATGCATTCGGTAACATCACTCAGCGCAGCGGGATGTTGTGGCAGCAAGTAATCAGCGATACAGCCTCTTACACCAACAACCAGCGCAATGATTGGGGCTACGATGCAGCAGGAAACGTGGTCTCAACTGACAACGGTACAACTGCACCGGATGCCGCTGGGAATCTCACCTATGCAACCAGATCACAAACAGATGATCTGGGTAATGGAAACTATCGCATGTTCGACTCGATTATCTCCCACAGCCTGGACGGCGATGCGCTTGTAAGAAAGCGCACTGAGTATCGGTATGTTGAGGAGTCGATCAACGAAGATTGGACATATAACGATGAAACTACAACAAGGTATAACTTATGGTCGACAGTACTCGGAACCATGATGGCTGAGTTGGATGAAGATGGTGATCTGGTGACAAGTCATGTCTATGCCGGTTCTCGTATTGCCAGGCTGGAGATCACGCCTTCGAGCAACAATGTCAAGTATGAGTATACAAGCCCGCAGACAGGTACTACGTTCCAAGCCGACCATTCAGGAAAGGGTAGTCGCTTAACCGAGTACGATCCCCTTGGCGCTGAAGTACCCAAAACCGACCCATCTTTCAACTCTAAACGCCTGTACAGTGATCTGAGACCTCACGGTAAATTGTTTACCGGCGGCTCGGATCCGTTTCGCTACGACAGTAATTGTATGTTGGACGGGATGCCGATCCCGTGCAACACCCTTCAGCGATTAATGGAGTCCGGTTCTGTGGTGTTGCAGATTGGAACAGGGGCAAAGGCCCAGAAGATTCCAATCGATAGCTACGGTCTCGGAATATATCAAGCTCGGGAATGGGTAGACCATGGTAAACCTCCCAGACGAGCGCCTCGGATGAAATTTCCGAACGACCCGCCGACTGAGACTGAGGTAACAGACATAAACCAGAAAAACGGCGGTCACTACAATTACATCACAGTGTATTTTGATGGCCGTCTTGCACCAGCAGCTCCGCAGAATTCCCTTAGCGGAGCTAAGTTTGGTGCTGATCGGAAGAAGAAACGGATACCGTGTCCTACGGGAGAAACGTTATTGCGAAGCCCTGTTGTTCAGGAGGCGCTGGACCAGGCATTTACTGATTCAAAATCCGGCACTATAAAGGAACACGAGGAAGGTGGATACATCTGGAGGAACGAGAGAGGTGATTTCAAAATCACTCGAGCTGCCCCCGGCCCCTTTGCCGTAGCCATCAACCGGGCTATGTATGTAGATATCCCAAGAGAGAGTATTCCCGAGCCCCCTGCGGGTGGTTTTGCCCTGGTCGGGTATTTTCATACGCATCCATACTATGATGGCCAGAAGATAAACGGCACGAATAAGACCTATAACTCACCAGATCTGCCTAGTGGACCCGATCAATTAACGGCCTACGATCTCGGAGTACCCGGATTGATTGCTTACCGCGATAAAACAGGAAAGAGGAAGAATGTGGCATATGGCCCTGACCGGAACGCTTATTGTTACTAAGGAATGCAAGGATTCGGCTGCCACACAGAGGAGAAAAGGATAAACAAAATGGTCAAACAGCTTTCCCGAGCCAAATCACACTTAGTTTGCACGCTAATCCTAACTCTACTGTTGTTGGCGCTCCCGCCCTTGGACCCGCTGCCTACCATCTCCGGCCAACGAAGAGATATGGGGGATTCAAGTGATTACAACAACCGGTGGAAGCCATTCTTCTTTCGAGAAATCAACGAGCGAGCCAGACTTGCGA
This sequence comes from Pyrinomonadaceae bacterium, assembly GCA_036379695.1. Taxonomy (GTDB): domain Bacteria; phylum Acidobacteriota; class Blastocatellia; order Pyrinomonadales; family Pyrinomonadaceae; genus PSRF01. Next base: position 31,817 of record DASVGE010000229.1, read on the forward strand.
AACTTAAGGACCTGCGCACGGCTGTCTTGCGGAACAATGACCTTGAGCTGCGACTATGGATTGGTTTTGGGCCGGTGGCTCTTGAAGGCTTTGTCCTCAAAAGGCGCGGTTCCACTTGGTCTGCCACATATCTCAGATCAATAAACCGCTCGGTTGCTCGGAACGATTATCAGAAAAGCCTGGCAGCACCTAAATCGGGGTGGGAAGGTCTCTGGAAACGTCTGAACGATAATGGTGTACTGACGCTGCCGGGA
>DASVGE010000230.1:0-36365 GCA_036379695.1 Pyrinomonadaceae bacterium
AACATAGCTGCGAACGTGAGACCTCCACGGACAAATCCGTCGCGTCTCTTCGGTTTTCCTTTGTGCCTTTTGTGCCTTTTTGTGGCTAAGTGTTGCGGCGCCAGGAGGAGAGGGAGACGCCGGTGGCGCCGTGGCGTTCGGCGACGATCTCGGCGAGGATGGCGAGGGCTACTTCTTCCGGAGTGACGGCGCCGATGTCGAGGCCTATGGGTGCGTGGATGTTTCGTAGTTGCTCATCGGGGATTCCGGCCTCGCGCAATCGTTCGATGACGATCGAGGTGCGGCGCTTGCTCCCGATTAAACCAACGTAATCCGGATGGGCGCGTACGACCGCGTGCATGCACCGTTCATCTTCATTGTGACCTCTCGTCACCACCGCCACGGAAACTCCGCGACCATTCCCCACCGCATCCTGCACTGCCGAACTCCAATCCTCCGCTAAAACCGGTTCTATCTGTTTCTCAGGAAAACGTTCGCGCTTTACAAACTCAGCCCGGTCGTCAATCAACGTCGTGTGATAACCGGCGAACGCAGCAAACCTCGCCAGCGATGCACCGACGTGCCCCGCGCCACAAATCACCAGACGCGGCGCCGGTTGCAGTCGTTCGAACAACAAAGATGTTTCGCGAGCGGCAGGAAAGTCAGGAGCAAAGTCACTGACGCTGACCATGCGCGTTTCTTCACGCGCGGAAAAGAAGCGTGCCGCCTGGCCCATCGCAATCGAATCCAACTCCGCGTCTCCAAGACTTCCGGCCGTATCGCCGTTTTCCTGGATCAGCAGCTTGGAACCAATACTTCCCGGGCCACTGACTTTAGTAACTATCAGAGCGATCTCACCGCGCTCCAGTAATTCCTCAATCATCTTCGTGATCGATTTCACTTCGACACTTTCGACCGATCGAAACCAATCACGGAAGCGGCTCGCCGCAAGAGCCAGAGTGGTCCAACTAACAAGTAGACGGGGTTCCTGAAGAAGGCGGGTTGATTTCCTTCAATGGCGTGTCCGACAAACTGAAGAATCCAGCCGACGATAAACAACACCAACGCCCAGCGCCAGTTGAAAAAGAAAAGCGGCAACGACACGACAATCATCGGAATCCCGATGCTGTGCGTGAGCCTGTTCAGCGGATGCTGATGTTTGGCTTTGTAGTTGGCGAGAAAATCCTGCGACATCAGTTCAGTACTTCAACAAAAATATCCATCGTGCCGCCGCAGACCATTCCTTCTTCACTCGCTTCGTCCGCGGTCAGCGAGAAGTGGTGCAGTTGAGAGTTACCCGAACGCATGGCTGTTTTCGCTTCGGCCCAAACCTCAGCCTCAATGCAGCCGCCACCAACCGTCCCGGCGACTTCTCCGTTTTGAAAGAAGAGCATTTTCGCACCACGTTGCTGCGGCGTCGAGCCACGCGTGTGAGCGACCGTAGCAACTACGACTCGTTCGCCACGCTCCGAAGCCTCATTGATCATGCGATAAAGATCGCGTTGTGGAATAGTCGACATACCTCTGTTTGGGAACTTATTGTTCTCCGCTGTGTCTAAAATTGCTGTTAAGTCTACGCCACCAGTATTAAACTACAAAGCATCATTTCAGGCTTGTAGCAAATGACTTTGCAGTGTAAAGTCAGACGCACTCGTTGTTCGGATTGCTGAGGGCATTATGCAACAGAGTTATCAGCCGAGACTCACCTTCAAAGACAAATTCAACATGGTTGCAGGAGTGATCCTGCCCGCCATCGCTATCACCGTCGAAGCAAGCACGCAGCTTTGCGCCTCGGCCTTTTTTGATCCAATACCGACCGCCTGGCACCTGGTCATGGTGATTCTAGTGCCGCTGGCCCAGCTCTATGTTTGGTTCACGATCCGTCGCGGCACGCCCGACCGCCTCATGCTGGCGGGATTCGTTAATGCGTTCGCCCTTGGCGTCTCGCTCTATTTTTCGATTTTCTATCTGCCTTTCCTGCCCTTGGGAATTCTGTTGGTGGTGATAGTTGTGGGCGTACTACTACTGTCGCCCTTCTTGTCGTTGATCGCCGCGATTTCGATGCGCCAGCAACTCAGACAACTCGCGGCCACAAGACCACCGAGGAATTTTGCGCTCAGGTCCATAGGACTGCTAACCGCGCTGGTTATAACTTTTGGTGCTATTGGGCTGATCGAACTTCCGGCAGCCTTAACACGCTACGGGCTACAGATGGCTGCAAGTCCTTCGCCACAAACCAGGGCCAGGGGAATTCGCTTTCTTCGTTCGTACGGCAGTAAAGATCACCTGCTCCGGAGTTGTTATGACCAAAGCCGTCGCACGATCGGCATTTTTGGCGCTCTGCTTTCGAGAGATTACGTCGATGTAAATGAGGCTCGTAGGATCTATTACCGCGTGACGGGTGAAACCTTCGATATGTCCGTTCCTTCGCGGCGAGTTGCGGACGCTTCGATATCGCAGTCAGGGTACTACCAGGGCAGTACAAGAATGGGAGGCGATGTAAATGCTCTCTCACTCGCCGAATCCAAACTCGAGGGAACGATCGATAGCGATGGTGGTTTGGCTTATCTGCAGTGGACACTCACTTTCGAGAACGATTCCCACTGGGGAAAAGAGGCGCGCGCAGAGATCCAGTTACCACCGGGTGGCGTCGTCACGAGTATGACTCTATCGGATCGAGGCGAAGAGGTTGAAGCGGAGTTTGGCAACCGAGTCCGGATCGGGCAGGAGTCTCAAGTCCTCTACACACGCGACCCTGTATTAGTTACGACAGCAGGTCGCGATCGCATTCTGATCCAGCGCTTCCCGGTTTCTCCGTTCGCGGAGGAATCGAAGATTCGCCTCGGCATTGCGGTGCCGCTGGTGTTGGAATCAAGAAGTCAGGTGCGACTGCTGCTGCCACATTTCGAAGCTCGCAATTTCCGCATTCCGTATCACGTGAATCACAAGATCTGGTTTGAGTCAGAGCGGCCAATTGCTACCGAGTTCGGCGGACTCTATTACGGTCAAATGCCGGACAACGATTTCATGTTAGGCGGCCAGATCACCGATGACGATCTCTCGAATCCGGAAAGATCACTTTTAATCTCCAGGCTCGATCGCGACACCGGGACGTGGAGCCATAATCCGTTTGAGGTCGAGGGCAGTATTGTTAAGCAGTGGATCGAAGAACGCACGCCGGTTCATTTACGTCGTATCGTTCTGGTCGTAGACACGTCGGCATCAATGGCCGACTGGGAACCCGAGATCAATGCCGCGCTGGCAGTGCTGCCGCGTGACACTGATTTAAAGCTCGTTCTCGCCGATGCCGAATGGCTCCACGAGACCGAATTCACGGCTCCGGTGGGCGATGGAGTTGACCAGGCTTCGCTGCTACTCGCGTCCGCGACGTTCGCGGGTGGAGCAGATAACGCACCGGCGTTGCAAAAGGCCTGGGACCTCGCCGCGGCAGCACCCGGCAACAATGCGATCGTCTGGATTCATGATCCACAACCGGTGAAACTTGATTCAGTAGAAACAGTAAGGAAACGCTGGCAGGTTCGACCTTATGGACCATTGCTCTATTCCGTACAGACGTCCAAAGGCTCAGACGAGATTGTAAAGAGACTTGATGGAATCAATGAAGTCAAATCAGTGATCCGCATGGGCACGTTGCGCGCGGATCTCGAACGACTCTTCAAACAACTTTCCGGACAGACTAAGACGCTTGAATTCGTTAGGTCTGTAAAGCATGCTGAACTGCCGGAAGAAACGGAAGGATATAAAACGTCAGACGTGCTCGCTAAGCTATGGGCCAATGACGAAGTCGTGCGGCTGTTAAATGCGCGAGATGAGTCGTTGAATGAGACTGCCAGCAAGCTCGCGAAGCGTTATCAACTCGTGACGTCCGTAAGCGATGCAGCTGTTCGGGACAGCACGCGAGAGGTCGCGAGAATCGATACTGCACCGGTTACCCACATGTTTACACACATGGGAGAGACTGAAGTTGAAACTCTAATGCTGGGCGCTGTGCTCCTTACTATCGCCCTGGTCTGCATGAAGTTTTACGGCACAACCGGGCCCGGCGGTTTCCCTCGTTATTAATCGGACAGCGGGGGCAAGCCCCACTTCCTGACTTGTTCTATGGTCGGTTTAACTGAGAACTGAAACATCGAACGAGTCCGGAAGTTCCTGACTTGTTCTATGGTCGGTTTAACTGAGAACTGAAACATCGAACAAGTCCGGAAGTTCCTGACTTGTTCTATGGTCGGTTTAACTGAGAACTGAAACATCGAACGAGTCCGGAAGTTCCTGACTTGTTCTATGGTCGGTTTAACTGAGAACTGAAACATCGAACAAGTCAGGAAGTGGGGCTTGCCCCCGCTGTTTGCCGGAACAACTATTATGAAAAAATTTGCTTCATCCATGATCCTGCTGTTGTTGATTGCCGGCGGCGCGTTTGCGCAAACCGCTCCGGAAGCAGCCGAGTTAACCAAACTGTTGAATGACTTCCTGGCCGGAGCTTCGCGCAACGACCCGGCAGTTCACGAACGCTTTTGGGCAGACGATTTGATCTACACGCGATCCGCCGGTCGTCGCGTGAACAAAGCTGAGATACTACGCGACCTGCGCAATGCTCCGGCGCCAAAGCCGAACGATCCGAAAACCGTCTACACCGCCGAGGACATTCGAATTCAGCAGTACGGCGATACTGCGATCGTCGCCTTTCGTCTCGTAGCCTCGACCGAAAGCGGCGGGACCACATCCGTTGCAAACCTGCTCAATAGCGGCACGTTTGTAAAACGCAACAACAAATGGCAGGTAGTGAACTGGCAATCGACACGCATGCCGTCTCCCGATCAGGAGAGTAGACTTCAGGCGTTAACAGCGGCCACTGCATTTCACGACGCAATCACGTCAGGCAACGGAGAAAAGCTCAACGCGCTGACTGAGCCGGCATTCGTCTGGACAGACGGCTCCGGACAAATGACTCGTCAAGAAGTGATTGAGAGATTGCGAGCGGAAAAGTTGAAGTATGGAAAACCTGATCCAAACAAGATGACTAATGTAGTGTACGGAGATACCGCTATTATTCGCGGTGAGTTGACGGGCACAAAAGTCACGTTTTATACGCTGACCTTATTCAATCAGCTCGGAGTCTGGAAAGCAGTCGCGCTACACACCAGTCCGTGAATGCAATGTTTACTCAGGCTTGCGTGGCTTGGCCGGCGTTTCAGGAGTAACAGCCGGCTCGGCATCCATCTGGTCGCGGCGCTGTTGAAGTTTCGCCCGTAAGTGATCCACTTCCGCATCGGCATTCCCAACCGCCACTTCCAACCGCGTCTTGCTGCTCTCCAGCAACTTCATCTGAGCCTGAATTCTCGACCTTTCACCCTCGAGCTGTTTCTTACGCGCTTCGCGAGCCTGCTCCGGACGCGTGCTTCCATAACCAGCCGTCGAACTCTCGATGTTCTCCGGTCTCAAAGCAAACTCGATCTGTTCCAGGGTCGCTTCGTAATTCGAGATCTTGCCCTGGACCTCGATCAACTGCGACCGCAACTGCTCCGCCCGCTGTTCGGCACGAGTCAAACGTTCCATATCAAGCTGGTAACGATCGTCCTCCTGCATCTTCGACAGCTTGTCGTTCAGTTTGTTCACCTGGTTCGAGAGCGTGGTGATGGTCTTTTGCATATCGTCCGGCTCGGGTGAGTCTGCCGGTTTCGGTTTTTTCGCTTCGGTCGGTTCTACCGGTTCCTGCGCTCCGTCGGCAGTGCTGATAATCTTCACGTCACCGGAAGTCGTCGTCCCGTCCTGGCTCGACTCGGGAGGCGCAATGGTGGGATTTGTAATTACAGGCCGCGGCGCTGCCGGGGTAGTGGCTCGCCTGGTGCGCTTTTTCCTGCGCGTCTGTGCTTCGCCCTCGACCAGGCAAAAGCTGACGATCAGACAAAAGGCCACGAGCAACTTGATGTAACTACGAATCCTGATAGGCATTGTGGTGCTCCTTTTTGAGGCTCGCTCCTAAGATACCCCGCTATCCAGATGCCATCAAGCGCCATCCAGATGCTTCAGGTTTCCACGACCACTGCCGGGCACTGTTCCAAAAACTTACGCACGCCGCGCCACCACCTCATAAAGCGCATTTTTGAAGAAAACTCGCTTCAGTCGATCGCCAACGTGTCTTGGCGGCTGCTTGCGCGCACGTGCCCGCGACTCCTCGACATTACTTTTTGCGCTCAAAATTTGTAGCGGTAAGTTTTGAAATAAATCTTCAGCAGCTGCGGGCGTCAGGTGAGTCGTGTGGTCTGCAAACGGCCCGACTTCAAACGGCACGCCGACCGCTCTCCAGCCCGAATGCAGACCCGCCGCCACCGCATAAAAACGATGATGAACGTTGACGGTGAAATAGAGTAAGCCTCCGGGACGAAGTATCCGCACCAGTTCCCTGACAATCCGTTCCGGCGACTCTGCATGATCGACGACGTTATCGCAGAGCACTACGTCGAAACTTCCATCCGCAAACGGCAGCGACTCACCAACGGCCGCCACGGTTTGAGCGCTGCGTTGCCAGCGTGGAAACAAGCTTCCATAACTGACCGCCAGCGGATCTACGCCGATTCCATGCTGCGATCCAAAACAAAAGATAAGCCCGTGCGCGCCACTGCCGACCTCAATCACACGATCATCCGGCTTAATTGGCTGAAAACTCTCCAGCAGCTCGCGCACCCGGCCCGACGTCCGCGTCATCGCGGCAATGATCTCCTCTTCGCGCCCGCGAACGTGTTCTGCCTTGCGTTGCTGGTAGGCGAGTTGCCGCTCAAGTGCCCTTTGAGCAAGCTTCCTGCGCGTCGTCTCTCCCCAACCCATCTTTCTTTTGGTTTTATCTTTTGTGCTTTTGTGCCTTTGGTTTTATCTTTTGTGCCTTTTGTGCCTTTTCGCGGCTAAAACTTTTGTGCCTTTTTGTGGCTCAAAAAGGCTGTACTTTGAAACTAATGTCCGCTGCCGGGGCCGCACCCGTCAACGCCTCGACTCGCAGCAGTTGCGCGCCCGCTTCGGCATACGCGCGCGCATTCTCAGGCGTGATCTTCCCGGCACACTCAATCGCGATCGAACTCGACAACTCCCGCGCCAACGCCGCCAGTGGCGCAAACGCCGGCGCCTCGACATTCTCGATCACAATCACATCCGCACCAGCCGCGACTGCTTCTCTCACCTCATTCTCATTCGACACTTCCACCGCGACTTTGTGCAGGTAGCCCAACTTCTCTTTCGCCGACTTCACCGCGCCCGTCACACTACCAAGAATCGAAATGTGATTCGACGTCACCATCACGCCGTCGTCCAAACCGAACCGGCTGTTGTATCCACCACCGAGTTCGACGGCATATCGTTCAAGCAGACGCAATCCGGGCGTCGTCGCGCGCGTATCTGCAATCAACGCCCCCGTGCCGTCGACGGCCTTCACGTACTTGTCTGTCAGCGTGGCGATTCCCGAAAGTCGCTGCATGAGATTCAGCGCCACTCGTTCAGCGGAGATCAGCACGTCCGCAAACCCCACCATCCGCGCAATCACCTTGCCCGCCTCGACCGCTTCGCCATCGGAAACAAACGCCTCGAGCTGTTGCTGCGAATCGAGTGTTAGAAAAACTTCCTCCGCCGCTTCGAGACCCGCGACGATCATGTTCTCGCCTGCAACGAAACGCGCGCGGGCGCGTGTGTTGCGAACGACGATCGACTGCGTGGTGATGTCGCCGCGTCCGAGATCTTCACGCAAGTAGAGGCCGATTTGTGAGTAGAGTGCGCCTTCGTCGATCCAGTTCATCGCAGGTTCTCGACTGTCTGCTGAAGTTGAGAGGACTGTTGAGCGATGGCAGCGATGCGCTCGCGCACTTCGTTGACGCGCTCAACCGGGGCTCGCGAGACGAAGTTGGGATTGCCAAGCTGGGCCTCGAGCTTCGCGGCTTCCGCTTGCAGTTTCTCCTGTTCGCGTTGCAAACGCCGGCGCTCTTGTTCGAAATCAATCAACCCTTCCAGTGGCACGGCGAGCTCAGCGCCACCCATCAGCACAGCGCGAGCCGAAGCCTTCGGTGCGTCGAGACGATCGTTGATCGAAACTTCAGAGGCGCGGGCCAGGCGCGCGATCTGCTCGCGTGCTGATTCGAAAACGCGACGTTGATTCTCGTCAGGTGACGCGACAACGATTTTGATCCGCTCGCCCGGTTTGATATTCATCTCCGAACGAATATTTCGCACGCGTGAGATCACCTCGATGATCGCCTGCATCTCCGACTCCGCGGCTTCGTCGATCAGCTCCGCCGCTCCTTCCGGATAAGCAGTCAACATCACAGTCGGCTCCGCGCCTTCATACGCCGCGTGCAGACGCTTATCACCGGGCAAACGCTGCCACAACTCTTCAGTGATGTAAGGCATGAACGGGTGCAACAGTCGCAGCGCCTGTTCGAGCACGGTTAGCAAACGCGTGCGAGCTTCTGTGCGCGCAGCACTGTCTTGTTCGGCAGTAACGTCGGCCTTTGCGAGTTCGATATACCAGTCGCAAAAATCGTCCCAGAAGAAGTGATAGAGCGACTGGACCGCCTGGTGGAACTCGTACGCGTCGATCGCTCGATTCAGATCCTGCGCGGTTTTGTTGAGTCTCGAGACGATCCAGCGATCGTGAAGCGCACTGCTTTGCTCGAGTATCTCCGGTTTTACTTCCGCGCCCTCCGAGTTGAGTAAACAGAACCGTGCCGCATTCCAGATCTTGTTGGCGAAGTTGCGATACGACTCGACCTGCTTCTCGTTCCAACGGATATCGGTGCTGCCGATCTGGGCCAGGGTGAGACGCGTTGCGTCGACTCCGAACTTGTCAAACACGTCGATCGGATCTACGCCGTTCATCTTCGTCTTCGACATGCGCTGGCCCTGTGCGTCGAGGATGGTTCCGGTAATGAAAACGTCCTCAAATGGTCTTTCCCCGACAAACTTCAACCCCATCATCACCATGCGCGATACCCAGAGGAAGATGATGTCGCGCGCTGTTACTAATACTGACGTCGGGTAAAAGGTTTTTAGATCCTCGGTTTCGTTGGGCCAACCGAGCGTCGAGAACGGCCAGAGCGCGGAGGAGAACCAGGTGTCGAGCACGTCCGGGTCCTGCGTGAGTTCGTTCGTGCCGGCCTTCTCGCTCGCCTCTTCTTTAGACCTCGCGACGATTACCTGGCCGTCAGGCGTGTACCAGGCGGGGATCTGGTGGCCCCACCACAGTTGACGCGAGATGGTCCAGTCGCGCAGGTTCTCGAGCCAGTCGGTATATACCTTCTTGTAAGTCTCCGGCACGAAACGTGGTTTCTGATCGCGCGCCATCAAATCGAGAGCGAGATCGCGCAGTTGGTCCATCTTCATAAACCACTGTGTCGAGATGAGTGGTTCAATGACGGTCTTGCAACGCTCGCACCTGGAGATCGAGAACTCGTAGTCAACCACTTTCTCCAGCAGACCGAGCGCTTCGAAGTCGGCTACGACTTTCTCGCGCGCCTCGTAGCGGTCGAGTCCGGTGAAGCCGGCGCCGGCGTCCGCCGTCATCTTCGCGTGCGGATCGATTACGACTACCTGAGGCAGGTTGTGACGCAGCCCCATCTCGTAGTCGTTTGGATCGTGAGCAGGCGTGATCTTGACCGCGCCGGTGCCAAACTCCGGATCGACGTATTCATCGGCAAGGATCGGAATCTCGCGGTCGGTGAGTGGCAGAAGAACGGTTTGGCCCACCAGATCGCGATAGCGTTCTTCGTTTGGATTTACGGCGACTGCCGTATCGCCGAGCATCGTTTCCGGCCGCGTGGTCGCGACGGTGATGCGGCGGTCGCTGTTTTTGATCGGATACTGGAGGTAATAAAGTTTTCCGGCTTGCGGCAGTTTGTCGACTTCGAGATCCGAGAGCACGGTCTGATCCTGTGGGCACCAGTTAACGATCCGGTTACCGCGATAGATCATGCCTTCGTCGTACAAGCGCACGAACACTTCGCGTACGACACTCGAAAGCTGCTCGCTCATCGTAAACTGATCGCGCGACCAGTCGACCGAGGCGCCTTCGCGACGCATCTGCACGGTGATCTGCCCGCCCGATTCCTGTTTCCACTGCCAAACGCGTTCGACAAACTTCTCGCGCCCGAGATCGTGGCGCGACTTACCTTCCTTCTTCAGCGCGCGCGCGACCATCAACTGCGTGGAAATACCGGCGTGGTCCATCCCCGGCAACCAGAGAGCGCGATACCCGCGCATCCTCTTATGCCTCGTCATCACATCCATCAGCGTGTGCTGCAGCGCATGACCCATGTGCAACGAGCCGGTAACGTTTGGAGGTGGAATGACAATGCTGAACACCGGCGCCTTCGGATCTCTATTAATCTCCGGCGCAAAAAAACCATTCTTCTCCCACCATTCGTAGTGGTTCTTCTCCGCCTCTTTGGGGTCGTATTGTTTGGGGATCTCCATGCGTACTCTGTGCTTTTCTCAATTTGAAACGAAAAGCAACAGTCTACGCCAGATAGCCGAGAAAGTTCAAAATAGGGCTCGTTAAGAGAGGACTTGAAAAAACCGCATATGAAGTGCAAACTGCAAGCATGACGAACAAAGAAATTGTTCAAGACTTACTTCGACGAATTCCAGATGACGCCTCACTTCAAGACATTGCACGAGAGCTGGAATTCATAGCTGCTGTCCGGCAAGGTTTATCTGAACTTGATAATGGAGACAGCTTCCCAATCGAAGAAGTCGAAGAAGAACTTCCCTCATGGATTATCAGGTAAAACTCTCACGTTCCGCACGATCAGACTTACAGGACATCGTTCGATATATTTCAATCGACGATCCGGATCAAGCTCTGCGATTTAGCAAATTCTTGATTCATCACACGAAGAGCTTAGGTGAGTTTCCGGCGCGAGGCCGCGTGGTGCCGGAGTTTGGCGATAAAGCCATTCGCGAGATTATCGTGAGGGCATACCGAATCATCTACCGAGTTAATCATCAAACACTATCAATAGAAGTCATTCGCTTCTGGCATGCCGGCAGAGGCATGCCTGAAATAAGCTGAGTGGAAACTTGAGGTCACAAAAAAGCAGGTGACCCGCGAAAGATCACCTGCCCTGTTAAACGCAAATCGAAAGTATTACTTCGCTTTCTCTTCCAACTGCTGCTTGATCAGCAGCTCCGCCAGATCTGGAACAACCTCCCACGCAATCTCACGGACCACTTTGTCCGACATCATCTCGACAACGCGGCGGGCGATGGCGTCGATCATTTCCGGTGATAAGGAATCGGCGGTGATTGGAGCAGACGAAACAACGGCCGGCTCGGGCGTGGCGATCACCGGCTCCGGTTCAGGTTCGACTACGGCGACGTCGTGTACCTCAGACGCATATGGAACCTCTTGCGTATCAGCAAACGCAGAGTGGAACTCGGGCTGATAAGTCGACTCGTACGACGCACTCGCAGTCGCCACCGCTTCCTTCACCTGCGGCTCGACAAACGCGCGCATCGGCGTCGCCGCGTAAGCAGGCTCGGCGACCTCGCTCGGCTCATCGTCGAGATCCAGGACAAAGTCGTCGTCAGGAGAACCGGCCCGCACTGGCTCAAACTCACCAAGGTCCAACAGCACGTCTGAATCGGTTGGAGAATCGTCTCGTGTTTCCGTTGTCATGGCCTCCTCACGTGGTAACGATTCCGTTGCGGCAACCGGCTGTTCCACCTCGTGTTCGTACTCTCTGAGCGCATCCTCGAGCGGCAACGTATCCGCCGTAGCGACTTCCAGGTCATGGGTCTCCATCAGCACTTCTTCTTCCAGCTCTTCAACCTTCGGAAGTTCAGCAGTTGGACCCTCTTTCTCAGCCGGTGGGCTTGTCACAAGGGCCCCCACCCGGTCGATCAGTCGTCGTATCGATGAAAATGGTTTGGTCAATATGTCATCCGCGCCAACTCTGCGCGCCTCCGCTTCGTCGAACGGCTCAAACGAGCCTACGAGCAGCACTACGGGTATATGTTTCAGCTTCTCGTTTGTTTTGACGTATTCGCAGACCTCGTAACCATTGGGAGAGGGCATGAAGACGTCTGCGAGGACTATGTCGGGTTCAACCTCCAGGAGCTGATCAATGGCCTCACGGCCACTGCCGACCGCCACGACTCGCACACCTTCGTCAGCGAACGTAAGGTCGATAACTTTCTGAATGGTGGCCGAATCGTCGGCAAGTAGGAGTTTGCGTCCAGCTAGCAAAGCTAATCCCTTTAGCTGAATTGCACCATCGGCGGGGCCTAGTGCGTATGCACGGATGGCGCGGGCATGTCGTCACGAAGCAGGCCTCAGGAAGAGGCCCCAAAGAAACCTAACACCCGCGGTAAGGGGCAGTCAAGAGTTTGTTTTAGGGCGGGTTGGGCGGGTCTTGTGCTCGGCTCTTTGCGCCTTTGCGTGAAACGGCTTATTTTTCTCTTATGAAGCTGGCTTTACTCACGATGGTTCTGCTTGCCTGTGCTTCCCTTCCTATCCAAGCGCAGTCGTGTCTTACCCCGGATGACGTGACACAGATGCTCGCGCGTGTTCAGGCTCCGGCGCCCGCTAAACCCAACAAGAAGCTCAAAGAAGAACTGCTCAAACTGGCCGGCAAGCAACGCGAGTTGCTGCTGGAAGTGGTTGCAAACGATCAGGCGAAGGCGTCAGACCAGAAGAAACTACAGAAACTTTTCGAATCTCACACTGTCAAACTCTGCGAGATGCTAAAGACGTCCGGCTGGCCCACCAGCGCGCTGGTCGATCGTGAAGGCGTAGTCGCGGCGTTCCTGATCCTGAAGAATAGCGGCCTGTACGAACTTCAGCGCGACTTACTCCCGGTCATCGTCGCCGTAATCAAGAAAGATCCAGGTCAGAAATCCGACTTCGCCGCACTCTACGATCGGCTTCGCGTGAGCGCCGGCATGAAACAACTCTTCGGCACGCAGGCCGTCACCAGCGAAGGATTTCTCGTTCTTTATCCAATCGAAAACCCGGCAAAGGTCGACGCGTTGCGCGCCGAGTTTGGCCTGCCGAAGCTCGACCTGTACATCAGAGCCCTGCAACAGAATTACGGCAAGCCACTCGTCAAAGCACGCCAGCCACCCAGCAGCCAACTTTCAAAGCAGCTAACCGAGTCGCTTACACAAACCATCAACTCGGCCCAACTAGATTCGCCCGACATCGATCCGGACGACGTTATCAAAACCGAAACGAATCTCGTCAGTCTCAACGTCAGCGTCTTCAACAACAAGTCGAAGATGTTTATCGGTTCGCTGACGAAGGAAGATTTTCGCGTATTGGAAAACGATCAGGAACAGACCGTGACTTACTTCGCCTCGACTGACGTACCGTTTGATCTGGTATTGCTGATTGACTTGTCAGGATCCACGAAGGACAAACGTGATCTGATCAAGAAGTCGACATTGCGGTTTATCGAGGCAGCGCGTCCGGCGGACAGGCTCGCAATCGTCACCTTTTCTGATGAGACGAACGTCGTCTCACCGTTGACACTGGACCGCGCCAAACTGGCGGCCAGTGTCAATGACATGGAAGGCATGGGCGGATCACGCATCTGGGACGCAATCAAATTTGCCCTTGACGACGTAATCGGACCAAAGACGTTGGAACGACGCCGCGCCGTGGTACTGATGAGCGACGGCGTGGACAGCGCCTTTATAAATCCACTGGAGGGCTCGCAGACAACTTTCGCCGACCTGCTCGAACAGGTGCGCCAGACCGATACGCTCATCGTCCCGATTTACCTCGAGACCGAGAGCTACATATTCAGGTTGGTAGACTATGAAAATGCGCGTCGCACGCTTAACCTGCTCGCCTCGGAGAGTGGTGGCTCTTATTACCACGCTCGCAAACTATCGGACCTCAATGGCGTGTACGAGCAGGTAATCAACGATCTCGGCAAGATCTACAGCCTCGGATATACACCGACAAACGCTGCACGCGACAATAGTTGGCGCCCGGTCCAAGTTTCGATCGTCAATCGAAAGGACCTGGTAACGCGCACGCGTCCCGGCTACTACGCCCAGTGAATTCTCCACCTCAAAATAACTATGGCCAAAATTGAATTTCCCAAACCCCTGAAGGATTTGTTGGAAGACAGCGACCTCCAAGCCCCCATTCGCGCTTTTGCAGATCGAGTGGGAGAAATACTCGCCGACAACAAGCTTCCGTTCTTTCCCGATTACACCGACCACGGAATTGACCATGTGAACTGTGTGTTGAAGTCCGAGGTGGAACTGGTTCCGAAGCAGGTGTGGGAAAAGAGCAGGAAGGACTCGGATCCACGCTTGCTCTGCGATGCTGATGCGGTGGTAATCATCGGCGGAACACTCCTGCACGATTTCGCGATGCATCTCAGGCCGGATGGGTTTCGGGAATTGATCAGTGAAGGTTCCAGGTTCCAGCCACTTCCGTGGTTCAAGGAAAGCCATGAAGGCCACTCAGCCGACCGGCCCTGGCGGGAGTTGTGGGAGGACTACGTACGCGAGGCGCGGCGATTCAGTGACCGTCAACTAACAAACATCATTGGTGAGGAGTCGGCGAGGACCTGGAAGTTTCATGAGCTACCTGACGATGCAGGACAGTGGGAAAGAAATCACTGTTTGATAGTTGGAGAGTTCATCCGTAGACACCATGCTCGCCTTGCGCATGAGATCGCCATCTACGGATTTCCGGGGCTGCCAGTCGGCTCAGGCGAAGGCCAGTTCCCTGCCATGGGCAAGGAAGAAGGTCATGTCCTCATGCGATTGGCCGACCTGATTGGGCTAACAGCACGATCACATTGGATGTCGCTCCGAGTGTGCAAGGCGTATCTTGACGCGAGTCCGCTTTATCCCGGAACGCCGAGACCGATGGGCACGGCGGTGCTCTACCCGATGGCGCTTCTTAGAGTCGCTGATTACCTCCAGATTGATCGACAGCGCGCTCCGGCCGTCCTGCTCCAACTCCGCAATCCTCAGAGCCCCATCTCGGTGCAGGAGTGGAAGAAACATCGGGCTGTGCAGCACATCAGTCCGGCCAATGATCCTCGTGGGAAGATGGTGACGGTGAGCAACGACGTGAGTCTGTCATTGTACCTTCAACTTCGAGATCTGCTCTCTGGATTGCAGTCAGAAATGGACCATTCCACAGCGGTGTTGGATGAAACCTACGGCACCCTGACCGAACTCGGACTAAATGAGCTTAACCTGGTTACACGCCGGGTCTATACAAATCTGCAAAGTCCGGCATTCCGCGACAGCCTTCCATATGTTCCTAATGAGACTGGATTCACCGCAGACCCAAACTTGCTCACCCTCCTCGTTGAGCCGCTATATGGAAAACAGCCGAGTGTTGGCGTTCGTGAACTGATGCAAAATGCTGTGGATGCAGTTTCCGAATTGGATGAGTGGTGCAAGCTCCATGGAATCCCCATCGAGTCGCTCGATCTGCCTGAACAGGATGGTGATGTCCTCATTGAATTTATCAAACGAGAAAACGGGACCTGGTTTCTCCGAGTGCGTGACAGAGGAATCGGCATGAAGAGCGACACCATTCAGAACTACTTTCTGCGAGCAGGTGCTTCCTTCCGTAGGAGCGCCGAGTGGGCGAAAGAGTTCGTCGATGAAGAGGGGCAGGCGCGTGTGGTACGCGCTGGCCGCTTTGGGATTGGTGCTTTTGCTGTCTTTCTACTTGGACCATCTTTCAAGCTGTGGACCCGGCATGCCGGTGAAGAGTCCATGGGCTACTTGCTAGAAGCATCAGCCACCAGCCAACTTATGGAAATTCGACGCGTGGATGGCTTACCTGTTGGAACAACAATTGAAGTTGAATTGAGCAGCGATTCGGTAACGGAGCTCGAACTCGAGAAGGAGTATCTGAACTATAATGGACCGCAAAGAAAGATCGATTGGTTTTGCTGGGATTGGCCCGAGGTCAACAAGCGCGTCGTCCGTGGACCGGAGCCCGAAGTGCTGCGCCAGGAATACGTTTGTCCCGTCCGCAGAAGTAAGCTGCCGCCGGAATGGTCCGTCATCCATCCCGAGGGATTCGATGCAGTGTTTTGGACTTTTGCAAATCACCCGACAATATCATGCAATGGTATCAGAGTGACGGAACCGTCGATTTTCCTTACAGATGGGGATTTTTACTGGCCTGAAAATTATATACAGCTTCGCCACCCCTGCATTGCCATTCTTTGACAGCGCGGCTAATTTGCCGCTCACAGCGCAGCGATACGAGTTGTCCCAAGACACTGTTCCGTTCCTTGAGGAGTTGGCACGAGATGTCTTTTTGTCCTTCATAGCACAGGCTTTAGTTTGTGGGCCAACTTCTCAAACCGAGGCACTTTCAGACTTCACTCGGCATCCGCTTAGTCGAGGCTCGTTCTTGTACTACGAGCACCGAAGCGATAAGGAGCCTCCGTTTGCACACGGCCTTCTTCAGTGGTGCACTACAGCCGAGGGGATGGTTCCCCTGGATCCATGGCTTTACACACTGCTGAACTCAGGATCATGTCTCGTCTATGGAGCAGTATCTCTTGATTTACCTCGTTCTCCGCTTCGCTCGTCTGTTATGGCAAGCTTAAGGGAACGAACCGATGGAGTGAGTCAAGCGATTTTACCTTGGCTCGGTGTAAGAAGGCTGGTTCGTACTATTAGGGCTCAATTTGATGAGAAGTTCAGACACTGGACAGAGCAGTTTGTTAATGTCTTGGCCAGCGAGGGTATGACGCTCCTGGGACCGACGACAGCATCTCACGTTGTTTGCCAGAGCCATGAATTCGATTTCAATCCTGAAATGGAGAGTTCTGAATTTTCCGGTTGGGAGGAAATACACGAGGGTGGTAGGCGGATCTTCGAAGCGCAGACGGGTATGCTTGACTCACCCTTCCCTCTGATACCTTTTCTTGAAGCCATTGAACTCGGTAAAAAGAACGAGGGAGTTCTTTTCGCAGCTGAGATCAGGACAGGACGAGTTGAGTCACCTAACTCGATGATCGCCAGAATCTGGGACGAGTGTCTGGGTGCAAGGGCGATTCCCTTTGATTCGGCAGAACGAGAGGCATTGATCGCTGATGGGAAGAAGCACCCGGAATTGAAGCGTCACATAGAAGCTTGGGAAGAAATGAAACGTACCGGCTCGAAATGGGTGACCGGCAAAAAAGTGCGTTAGGGACCGGACACGACGACGTCGTCCGGTGTGTTCGGTTTGCCGTCCGGGCCGAGGGAGCGGAGGGAGTAGCGGTCTTGTTGGCCATCGTATTGATAGGGACGATGCCAGGGGTCGACGCGGATTACGCGTGACAGGTAGCGCGGGCTGAGGTGATCGATCAGGACTGATTCTTTATCGGAGACGACGAAGTAGCCGCGGTCGCGACGGAAGTCGCCAAGGGCTTTGGCAATCGTCGACAGGTCTTCACTTGCCGCGGCGCGTTTGACTTGATCGATAGCGATGGGAACGTTACTTACGTTTACCCAGTCCCGCGAGCCGCTCTTGAACTCGGTCACACGCCACCCGCGCGCCTCTCGCGCTAAACGAAAGTCAACCTGAATGAGCGCCGTAACGAGCGCTGCCGACTCCGATCCGAGCGACAATCCAAACGGCGAGACTTCCTTGATCCGCACGTCATCAGACGGAAGCTTAACGCCCAAAAGCGTCGCCACCAGACAACGCGCACGTTTAGTCGTCAACTCTGTATCCGACTTGCGACGCGCAAACTGCGACGGCGCATCACACTCACCTGCCGGCAGCTCAACCTTCGCCGCGTTCGCAATCACTTCCAACCGCTCCCAACGATCCTGACCAGTTCTGATCTCGCTTAACTGCCAGCGGCCTTCACTCATTCGCAGTCGAAAGATCGCCTGAATCTCAGCACTAACTTCCGCACTCTCATTACCGTTCGATTCAACTGAATGAACGCGAACGGCGCTGCCGGGCAGAGACCATCCCGCCATGGTCTGGATGACTTTGCGAGCCTGGTTGCGACTGAGATCGGCGCGGGCCGGAACGGGATTTACGATCACGACGGCAAACAACAAAGCCATCCACAGATTACGCAGAAAACAATCTGTGGAATCTGTGGATGGCTTTGCGAAATCGCGTCTCATTTACTCAGCAGTCTTTGAGCCAATCAACATCTGCAACATGATCTGTAATTGCGCAGTTGTGAACGGCTTCGGCAGGAATACACACGCACCTGCGGTAAAGCTGTCAGAAGAGAGCTTTGGATCCTGCTCGGCAGTCATCATCATCACCGGAATTCCTCGCAAACGATCTTCCGATTTCATGTAGCGCACCAATTCCGGTCCGGAGATATGCGGCATGACGACGTCGAGGATAGCGGCAGTAAAATCAGGATCACTTTGCAATATTTTGTAAGCCTCGCGGCCATCGCGCGCGGTCACCACACTGTAGTTATCTTTCTCGAGAATGGTAGCAATCAGTCGCAGGATCGCCGGATCGTCATCGGCGACCAGCATGCGCCGGTTTTCTGTAAGGTTGTGATTTTCCATGTGAGCGTTCTCTGTTTTTAGACTTCGACTGCGCGACAACTCTCGCCCGCTTGCGTCGAGAGCTCCGCGGCCAGTTTGATCGCCGCCACCATGCTCGAATGTTCCGCCAGTCCCTTGCCCGCGATATCGAAAGCAGTGCCGTGATCGACGGAAGTCCGGATGAACGGCAGTCCCAGCGTAACATTAACAGCCTCACCGAAGGACAAACATTTCACAGGAATCATCGCCTGGTCGTGATAACACGCCACTACGGCATCGAATTCCCCACGCGAGGCACGCAGAAAAACGGTGTCCGCCGAGAACGGCCCCTGCACATTTATATCATCCTCCCGGCGCGACGCTTCGATGGCCGGCATGATCTCCGAAGCCTCTTCAACTCCGAACAAGCCCCCCTCAGCCCCGTGCGGATTCAGCGCCGCCACCGCCAGCCGCGGACGCTCGATGCCCCAGCGCTGAAGTTCACGATGAGTCAGGCTGATGACCTTCATCACGCGATCGCGTTCGACCATCCTGATCGCTTCAGACAACGGAACATGCGTCGACAGCAACACGATGCGCAGGTTCGCGGCGACAAACGCCATCGCGTACTCCTCGGCGCCGGTGAGATGAGCGAGAAACTCAGTGTGTCCAGGAAAACTATAACCGCCGAGAAACAGCGCGCGCTTATTGATAGGAGCAGTGGCAATCGCGTCGATGCTACCCGCCGCGCACAACTCCACCGCGGCTTCAATATAACCGCCCGCAGCTTTACCGGCAGCGCCCGACTCAATCCCGGGCTCGATAAAACCGCTGATGTTGTCGAGATGATAGATGACGGGCTCAGAAAACTGATCCGGAAAGTCTTCTCCAACGCGAACGATGTCGTAGCCGGATTGCAGATCGAGTGTGCGTGCCGTGTGAGCCAGCAACTGAGCGTCGCCGATGATTACGGGCACGCAAACTCGTTTGATTTCATCTTCCGCAACCGCTTTGAGAACAACTTCAGGCCCAATCCCGGCAGGGTCTCCCATCGTGATGCCGATGCGCGGCAACACTCGCCTGGGTCGAGGTCCCGGGTTCGTTGGGCTTTGTTCTGAGTGTCGCATTGCTTGAGGCGACGCACTGTTTCAGCGAGAAACTCATGGCGAGGCTGCACATTTCGCTATTGAGTTTTCCTTAGGCGTTGGCTTTCTCGGATTTCTCAACACGCTCGTCGGCCTTGTAGATGTACTTAATGTTCCGTTTGAGAACCAGAAGATTGGGTGCACCTTTGCGGTTGACCTTGAGAGCACCGCGATCATACCACTCGATCGTGCCTTCAATCTCTTCGCCGTCCAATAGAACAATGACCATCAAAGTGTGAGCATCGATCTGTTTCTTGTAATAAAAGATCTCCGCGTTTGTTTCGTTGGGAGGCGGAACTCTTTTCTTGACCTGGACCGGCGCATGCTGTTGCGTCGACCGCGGTTCTCTGCTTTCGTTTGAGGCGCGGGAACTCCCATTCGAACGCTCTCTGGGCTGCGGAACTTCTCGGGCTTTGCCTTTCACTTCCGCAAGTGTGGTTCTGATGAGTTTACGATTCACGTGATTATTACCTCCAAAAATCTATGACGGGTTTCCACCCGCTCGGGAACTACCGACTTTATAGGACACAGGGCTTAGATGTTCAGATCAGTGTCAAAGCTCTCGCAGGCGGCGGCCCATCCGAGGAGAGGAAACGAACATTACCCGTAATGGAATTTCCTGCAAGGAATGTGCGTATGCTACACAACAAGTGCAGAAAATGCAAAGGAGAAAACCATGAGTTTTTCAAAGATTTACATGCAAGAAACGATGCAAGTTAAGTTAGTACCCACAGATGAACGCAGATGAACGCAGATTTGCAGATCCGCGTTTATCTGCGTTCATCTGTGGCTGTATTTCTAGTCGGCTTTCTTGCGAATGAACGTCGGGACGTCGAGATCGTCAACGCGTGGATTTGACATCATGGGCCTCGGGAGATCGTCGGCCGGCCGGGCTACGAAACGTGGTGGCGGCGCGGGAATCGCTGTTGTCGCAGCGGCAGACGCAACTGATGTGGCCTCTCTGTCAAATCCTGTCGCGATGACAGTGATCTTCATTTCGTCCGTGATTGTTTCATCGATCACTGCACCAAAAATAATGTTGGCATCGTCGTCAGCAGACTCGCGAATGATTGACGATGCCGCATTCACTTCAAACAACGTGAGGTCGGGTCCGCCGGTGATGTTGATCAAAACACCCTTGGCGCCCTGGATCGTCGCTTCTTCCAAAAGCGGCGACGAGATCGCTTGCTGAGTCGCTTCGATGGCGCGGTTCTCACCGGTGGCTCGTCCAGCACCCATCAAAGCCATTCCCATTCCCTGCATGATCGACTTCACGTCAGCGAAGTCGAGATTGATCAAACCGGGCACGGTGATCAGATCGCTGATACCCTGCACCGCTTGTCGCAACACGTCGTCGGCAACTTTGAACGAGTCGGCAAGAGAGACTCCGCGCTCGACGGTGTGCAGCAGTCGCTCGTTGGGAATCGTGATCACTGTGTCGACACACTCGCGCAACTCTCGCAGTCCCTGATCGGCCTGCTGCATGCGACGGCGTCCTTCGAAGTGGAACGGCTTCGTCACAACTGCGACTGTCAACGCATCGAGCTCGGTTGCGAGTGAAGCGATGATCGGCGCGGCTCCAGTGCCGGTACCACCACCGAGACCGGTAGTGACAAAAACCATGTCGGCGCCTTCGAGCACTTCGATGATCTTGTCAGTGTCTTCGAGAGCTGCTTCGCGACCGACGCCGGGATCCGCGCCCGCGCCGAGCCCTTTTGTCAGGCGGCTGCCGAGCTGAATCTTGATGGGCGCGCGCGAACGCTTCAGCGCCTGCAAATCTGTGTTGGCGACGAGGAACTCGATACCTTCAATGCCGGCTTCGATCATGCGGTTGACGGCATTGCTGCCACCGCCTCCGATGCCGATCACTTTTATCCGCGCTCCGGTGAGTGGCGGATCATCATCAATGAAAATATTAATGCCTGCTCCCGGTTGACGAGTGTCCGGTGTCATAGTTAGTTCCTCTCTCCCAAATCGGGATGGCGTCCAAGGCCTCTTCCTTCTATGTTGGGGTTCTTGAGCCATCGGCCTCGATATCTGGCGGACAATATCTTGTGCAACCGGGGCGCAAGCATACAACAACTTGTCAGAAAATACTACCGAATCTATTTTTAAAACGTGATACAAAGTGGGTTAGCTTGCCTGTAGATCCACGCCGGCTCACGCCTGTTCGAATCTCCGCTGCCTGTGTGCGATGTGCGAGCAGTGCCAGACCTGCGGCGGCAGTCCACGCTGGGCTCTGGATATCTTCGATCAAACCACCGAAGCGATCTCTTTCGGGATAGCCGATACGCACCGGCGCATCAAAAACCTGTTCTGCGATCTCAGTCATGCCGTGTAGTAACGCACCGCCGCCGGTCAGCACGACGCCACTCGAGAGTTGTCGTTCCCAACCCGCGTCTTTGATCTCGTCGGCGACGTGCATCAACACCTCCTCGGCGCGAGGTTGAAGAATGTCGCAGAGGATCTGTCGTGATAGTTGACGTGGCGGGCGGCCTCCGACTGAAGGCACGTCGACGAGTTCACCTCGTTCCATCTCACTCAAAGAACTGCTGCAAGCGCAGCCGACAGTTCGCTTGATCTTCTCGGCTTCCGGTATCGGGGTGCGCAGGCCGAAGGCGATGTCGTTGGTAAAGTGCGAGCCACCGAGCGGAAAGACCGCAGTGTGCTGCACCGCACCGCGCTGGTAGATGATCAGGCCCGTCGTTTCCGCGCCCACGTCGACAAGCGCCGCTCCAAACTCTTTGTCATCTTCAGTTAGCGACGCCTCGGCGGCTGCGAGTTGCTCCAGAACCATGTCGGCGACGACGAGTCCGGCGCGGTTCACGGCGTTGATAGCGTTCTGCCGAGCAGTGACGGGACTGGTGACGATGTGTACCTTCACTGCGAGGCGCGCGCCGATCATTCCTACCGGATCGTTGATGCCGTCCTGGTCGTCGACGATGAACTCCTGCGGCAGTCGATCGACGATCTCGCGGCCGGCTGGAAGTTGAATTGCGCACGCGGAATCGATCGCGCGCCGCACGTCTTCCGCGACGATCTCTCGATCGCGACCGGAGACGGCAACGATCGCCTGACCGTTGAAGCCGAGTATGTGAGAGCCTGCCAGGTTGATCGTTACTTCCTCCGCTTCGAGTCCACTCATGCGCTCGGCATCTTCGACGGCCTTCTTGATCGCGTCGACTGCGGCGTCCGGATTAACGATGACGCCTTTGCGAAGACCGCGAGCTTCGGCTTCTCCGATACCAACAACTTCAAGCAGTCCGCCTTCACCAGGTTCACCAGCAATACACGTCACCTTACTCGTCCCGATGTCGAGACCGATCGTGTGTTGTGTGCGCTTAGCCATGTCGGGATGCTTATCCGCAGATTACGCAGAATGATTTATTTAATCTGTGTAATCTGTGGATTATTCATTCTTCCCTTCAGCAATAGTGTGGTTTCCTGTGACCAACCCAACGATCGCTCGTTTACCCTGCGTCAGATCTATGTAACTGATGAGTGGCCCGCGCGCAGTCTGGCGCTGAGCGTCAAGAACCGTTAGTGCCTTGCCGAGTCGCGTGCTTTGATCCTGCGAGCCGAGTCGAATTTCGATCTGCGAATCGTCGCCCGCCAGCTGCACACGCACATCGCGCAGATCGAGCAGGTTTACTTCGCTCACACGCTCCGATACTCCCTGCGCGCTCCAGTCGCGTTCCAACTCGAGGAACTTGCGGACACGGTCGCGGTTCTCAGCTTGTGCCGCGTTTGAATCATCTTCGTTCCATCCGCGCAGGAAGAACGTGGGCATCTGATCCGTCGGGGCCATCTCACCGAGATAAACCGCGTCGTCGTCGACCCAGATGAACCTGCCGGCAGCGGTGCGCACCACCACCTTCGGCTCACGTTCCGTGATGCGAACGCGAATGCCATCGGGCAACACACGCGTGACCACCGCCGTGCGTACCCATGGCAGTCGTTCGAGATGCTTGCTGAGTTGATCCAGATCGGCTCGCCAGACTCCCGTTTCACTCACGTCGCGACGCACAACCGCCTTGATGTCATCAACGGAAGCGCGCGACGCGCCACGCGTCTCAACCGTACGGATCTGAAAGAAGCTCGCTGATGCAGCCGCGCGGTAACCAACAAACGCGATCAGTCCGATGATCGCGAACACGCCGATCCGCAGCGCGAGTGGCACGTAACCCAACAGTGATTTGAGCCTCGCAGAGATCGGTTCGTTCGATCCACGCTTGGCCGGACGCTGGCCCACGCCCGAGCGCCCCTTACCAATCCCACTCCGATTACCAACCTTTTGCGCAACAATCGCTTCCCGCATCGCTTACCCCTCCTTTCCACTCTGATCCGCATCAATCTGCGGCTCATTCGCTCGCCACAACTCAACCTCGTATTCCAACTCGATGCCGTGATCGCGGCGCACTCTTTCGCGAATCTCTTCGGCCAGCGCGAGTGCGTCTTCGGCGCGTGCGTCCTCACCTTCCGTAACGATGAAGTTTGCGTGTACCGGCGAAACCACCGCGCTGCCACGACGTTGTCCCTTCATTCCCATGTCGTCGATGATCTTCCCGGTGCCGATCGTGCTCGCCGGCGGATTCTTGAAGAAACAGCCAGCGGAACGCGCGCCGTGTGGCTGCGTCGCGAGTCGTTTGCTCTTCACTTCGTCCATGCGTGCCTTGATGCGTTCCGGATCATCCGGCGTCAGACGCAAAGTCGCGCCCAGCAACAGCTCGCCTTCACTAAATGAAGTGTGACGGTAGTTCCACTGAATACTCGTGCCTGCTATATCAACCACCTTGCCTTCATGCGCGACACGCACACTTTCAGTAACCGTTCCGATTTCGTGACCGTACGCGCCGGCATTCATCCAGAGCGCGCCACCGATGGTGCCCGGAATGCCGCCGAGGCCTTCGATTCCCGACAACCCGGCACGCGCGACGTCGATGCAGAGTCGCGGCAGCGAATAACCCGCGCTGACCGAAACTCGTTCGCCGTCGATGTGGACTTCGCCTTTCATATTGCTCAGGTTGAGAACCACGTAGTGGTGATCGCCATCATCCGCGAGGACGTTGCTGCCGGAACCGAGTGGCCGCCAACCGATGCCTGCCTGGTCCAACTCGTACACGATCGCTGCTGCTTGCTCTTCGGTGTCGGGTGCGATGACCCAGTCGATCGCGCCGCCGACACGCAAACTCGTCAACTCGGCAAAACGTTTCCCACGCTCCGCACGCACTCCGAGCCGCGCGGCAATCTCTTCAACCGCTCGATCGCGTTCTGCCAGTTTGTTCTCTTCTTCCAACACGCTTTTTTGAGCCGCAGATAAACGCAGATCTGCGCTTTATCCGCGTTTATCTGCGGCTAATGATTTTTCTTTCAACAAACTCACCAGTTGTTCGCTCACGCGACTCACGGTCCCGGCGCCAAGTGTCAGCACGAGATCGCCCGGTTGTATGGTCGCGAGCAATGCGGGGGCAGCGTTTTCGAGCGGCCCAACGTAGTTGACATCCTTGTGACCAAAACGCTTGATGGCAGTCGTCAATGCTTCGGCCGTGACGCCTTCGATCGGATCCTCGCTCG
The DNA here is from genome assembly GCA_036379695.1 of Pyrinomonadaceae bacterium. Taxonomy (GTDB): domain Bacteria; phylum Acidobacteriota; class Blastocatellia; order Pyrinomonadales; family Pyrinomonadaceae; genus PSRF01. The sequence continues at coordinate 25,185 of DASVGE010000230.1, forward strand.
CCGCGTAAATGTCCGTGATGAAGAGTACGTCGGCGTTGTTGAATGAACGCGCAAACTCCTGCATCAGATCGTGCGTCCGCGTGTAACGGTGTGGCTGAAACAACACCACGATGCGCCTGCCGCCCGAGCCGAGTTTTGCCGCCGCGAGCGTGGCGCGAATCTCCGTTGGGTGATGTCCGTAATCGTCAACCACGAGCACGCCATCGACTTCGCCTTTCGACTGGAACCTGCGACCGGCGCCCGTGAAGCTGTGCAACCCTTCGACGATCTTCTCGAACGACACCTCCAACTCAAATCCAACCGCGATCGCCGCGAGCGCGTTGTAGACGTTGTGCAAACCCGGCACGCGCAGGACCATTTCACCCATGACGTCTGTCCCACGCCACACCATGAACGACGAGCCAAAGTTGTTGTCGTGCCGGATGCCGTGGGCCGAAACGTCCGCTTGCGCGCTGAAGCCGTACGTCAGGCGACGGCGCTCGAGCAGCGGGATGATGGCCTGCACGTTTGGATCGTCCAGGCACAAGACCGACGAACCGTAGAACGGCACCTTGTTTACAAAACTCGCGAAACAGGCACGCACGTCGTCCATGTCGTGGTAGTAGTCCATGTGCTCGCGATCGATGTTGGTCACGACGGCGATGGTCGGCGTTAACATCAGGAACGATCGATCGCTCTCATCAGCTTCAACCACCATCAGGTCGCTCGTACCCAGGTGCGCGTTCGATCCAAACGCTCCAACGACGCCGCCGACAACCATCGTCGGATCGAGTCCGGCATGGCCCAACACCGTCGCCACCATCGAAGTGGTCGTGGTCTTGCCGTGTGAACCGGCGACGGCGACTGTGTGTGGCTTGAGTCGCATCAACTCGGCGAGCATTTCCGCACGCGGGATAACCGGAATCGAGCGCCGGCTTGCTTCGATAACTTCAGGGTTGTCGTTGCGAACAGCGGTCGAGCAAACGACAACGTGCGGCTGGCCGACATGTTCAGCGGCGTGACCTTCAAAGAACTCCACCCCCATGTGCTGCAAGCGATCGGTGACGTTGGAGCGCTTCATGTCCGATCCGGAAACGCGAAAGCCGAGATTGACGAGCACCTCAGCGATGCCGGACATGCCGATGCCACCGATGCCTACGAAATGGACGTGTTGGATTCTGCGAAACATTGCTTATTTTTTAGCCACAAAAAGGCACATAAGTCACAAGAAAGATCTTCTGTTTACGCGCGCAAAGCTAATAGGTTGTTCCTTGTTCACTTTTGTGCCTTTTGTGCCTTTTTGTGGCTAAGCTCTTCAATCATATCCACCGCCGCGGCGGCTGCATCACCATGCGCTAACTTTCTGCTTGCTTCTTCCATGCGATTCAAATCTTCCGGCGCTTGGACCAATTTCTCAATCTCGGCGGCCAGCCTGTCGGCGCTCAGGTCCTGCTGCAGGATCATTCGCGACGCGCCGCCAGCCTGCAACGCTTCCGCGTTCTTGCGCTGGTGATCGTCGGCGGCATACGGGAACGGCACCATGATCGAGGCTTTGCCGGCCGCGATCAGTTCCGCCGTCGTCGTCGCGCCTGCACGACAGAGCACCAGATCGGCGGCGGCGAAATCTGCCATCATGTTGTCAATGTAACTGCGAACGTCAGCACGCTCGCCCCAACCCGCCGCCGTGTAAGCAGCTTTGACCTTTTCCAGATCCGCGGGCCCGGTCTGGTGCTTGATCCGCAACTCGATCGGAAGCGCTTTCAATCTCGGCAACGCGGCCATCATCGCTTCATTGATTGCCCGTGCACCCTGCGAACCACCAAACACCAGCAACGAAAACTTTCCCGCCTCCCGCTGCTTTGCCGGTATTTCAAAAAACTCGCGCCGCACGGGATTTCCGGTCACCTTCGCCTTCCCGCGAAAGTAAGGCAGCGCCTGCTCGAACGAGACCGCCGCACGATCGACAAAGCGGGCCAGCACGCGGTTGGTCCAACCCGGCAACGCATTTGATTCCATCACTAGCGTCGGACGTTTCGTGAGCGCCGCCGTCAACACCACCGGACCAGAAACATAACCTCCCGCTCCGACAACCACGTCCGGCTGAAACTGCTTCATCAGCTTCCGCGCCGAAATAAAACTCCGCGGCAACACCGCAACACCCTTCACACGCGCACCGAGACTCACATTCTTCAACCCGGCACTTTCAATGAGCGACAACTCAAAACCTGCCTGCGGCACCAGTCGTGTTTCCAGTCCGCGCGCGGTGCCGACAAAGTGAACCTTCGAACTCGCATCGCGCCGCATGATCTCTTGGGCCACCGCGATCCCCGGATATATGTGTCCGCCAGTGCCACCGGCTGCGATCATCACCTTCATTGCCAATTGCTTGCCGGTTGCCGATCCAACCGCTGTTCATACTGCTTGCTCAAATTGGCAATCGGCAATCGAAAATCGGCAATGTTTCCGCTCGCGTGCTGCGAAACGTTGAGCAGAACCCCGACTGCTGCGAGTGTCGGCACCAGCGACGAGCCGCCGTACGAAATGAACGGCAGCGGGATTCCCTTCGTCGGCACCAGCGACAGCACCACACTAATATTAAAGAGCGCCTGCGCGACGATGCTGCTCACGATTCCCAAACTCAACAACATTCCGAAACGGTCAGGCGCGAGCAACGCTGTGCGCACGCCGCGCCACAGAAAAAGTGCAAAGACCGCCACGACAGCCAGCGAACCCACCAACCCCAACTCTTCGCCGACGACAGCGAAGATAAAATCGGAGTGCGCAAACGGAAGAAACAGCATCTTCTGTTTGCCTTGCGCGAAGCCGATGCCGTTGATGCCACCCGATCCGATCGCGATCAGCGATTGCACCACCTGAAAGCCGGCGCCCAGCGGATCGGCCCACGGATCGATGAACGTGATCAGGCGTTTCAATCGCCACGGCACAAAGATCAACAAGCCTGCACCAACCACTAAAGCGGGCGCAGCGGCCAGCCCCAGGTGAAGTACACGCGCTCCAGCCGTGTAGATAACGACTACGAAGATGAACATCAGCATCATCGCAGTGCCCAGGTCAGGCTCGATCACGACCAGCGCAGCAAGCCAGGCGGTAACGATGCCGCAGGGAAGAAACGTGCGCCAGAAATCTCCTTCTTCGCCCGCCCGCTTCTCGAGGAAGTAGGCGAGGAAAATTATCAGTGCGAGTTTTGACGTCTCTGATGGCTGGATCGAGAAAGCGCCAAACTTCAGCCAGCGATGCGCGCCGTTCGAGCTGGTGAAACCAAACACCGCAAGTAAACCGATGGTGCAGAGAATCAACATTGCGTAGACGACGCGACGGCTCTTCAGTAGTTGATAGTTGAACTGCATCGCCAGCAGCATTGCGATGAAGCCGATCGCCACCCAGACGCCCTGCTTGATCACGTAATGAAACTGGTTGCCGTTCTCCTTTTGCGCGATAACGGCTGACGCGCTGTAGACCATCACCACGCCAAACAGCGCGAGTCCAACGGTCGCCGCGAACAGCCATTTATCTGGAGCGAGTTTCCGAGCCATTACACCTTTGGGCGCCTCCTTGGAGTGCGGCGGCTTGCCGCCGCTTTGTTATTGAATAGCGCTTGATCGAGGCCAAAGCGGTGCCAAGGCACCGCACTCCAAGGAGGCGCTCACCTCAACGAAGCGCTAATACTTCTTCCTTGAACACCTTTCCACGGTGTTCGAAACTTTCAAACATGTCGAAGCTCGCACATGCCGGAGCGAGCAATACGACGTCACCTTTTTCAGCAGCGTTGAATGAACGCGCGACCGCGTCTTTCATGTCCGACGCGCGCTCGAATGGCGCGCTGCTTCCCAGTTCGTTTGCGATCGTGTCCGCGTCTTCACCGATCAGCACAAGCTTTCTGACTTTCGCTCGAATCAACGGTTCCAGCGGCGCGTAAGGTGCTTTCTTCCCTCTGCCACCGAGAATCAGCACCACCTTGCCAGCCTCTTGCGCAAACGCTTCAAGTGCTTTCAACGTTGCGTCGACGCTCGTTGCTTTCGAGTCGTTGTAAAACTTCACGCCTTCGATCTCCGCAACAAACTCGAGCCGGTGCTCTACCGGGTCGAAACGTTTCGCAGTCGCGTTCATCGACTCGATTCCAGCACCTGCCGCGATTCCCGCTGCGAATGCTGCCGCCACGTTCTCTACGTTGTGCAGTCCGCGCAACTTCATCTCATCGACATTCAGCAACACCTGCTCACCTTCGCTGCCACGAAAAACCAACTCACGTCCGCGCAGGAAAACTCCGTTATCGACTTCCTTCCTGACGCTGAAGCTCAACACCTTCGCTCGCAAGCCACTCGCCCACGACGCAACCGTCGGATCGTCAGCATTGAGCACTGCCACATCTTCCGCCGTCTGGTTCATAAAGATCCGGTGCTTCGCGGCGGCGTAGTCATTGAACGTCTCGTAACGATCCATGTGATTCGGCGTCACGTTCAAAACGATCGCAATCGACGGATGAAACGTGTTGATCGTCTCCAACTGAAAACTCGAAAGCTCCGCGACGGTCCAACCGTCATCACGCGAACTCTCAACCATCGAGATCAACGCCTTGCCGATGTTTCCGCCGACCTGCACCGTCAATCCTGCATCGCGCAGCAGTTCACCGATGAGCGACGTCGTGGTCGTTTTTCCGTTACTGCCGGTGATGGCAACGATATGTCCTTTCAAATAACGAGCGGCGAGCTCAACCTCGCCAATGACCTCAGCGCCTGCGCGTTCCGCATAACGAATCGGAATGATGGTCGCCGGAACACCCGGGCTAACAACAACGAGATCGAGTTGATCGAGCAACCAGCTCGGCGCTTCCCCCGGTAACAAACCAACACCGGACTCTTTCAGCGCCAGAGCCTCAGGCGTCCACTTCTCAAGCGGCTTCTGATCCGTAAGCGCAACGACCGCGCCGTGCGCAATCAAAAATCTCGCCGCCGCAATCCCGCTCCGCGCCGCCCCGATTATCAAAACTTTTTTGCCACGAAGAAGCACAAACAACACAAACCAGCTAGCGTAATTTCAGCGTCGATAAACTTAGTAACGCGAATAGGATCGCCAGAATCAAAAACCGAAACACAATCTTCGACTCTTTCCAATCCTGCATTTCGAAATGATGGTGTAGCGGTGTCATCTTAAACAGGCGCCGCCCGGTTCCCGTCGTTCGTCTGGTCATCTTGAAAACACCGACCTGCAACATCACCGACAGCGCTTCAATCACAAACACCCCACCCACCATCAACAACATAAACTCCTGCTTCGTCAGCACCGCCACCGTTCCCATCGCCCCGCCAATCGCGAGGCTGCCGACGTCGCCCATGAAGACCTGCGCAGGCGGCGCGTTGTACCAGAGAAAGCCGAGGCTCGCCCCCGCCATCGCGCCACAAAAGATCGTCAACTCTGCCGCTTCCGGCCGGTGTGTCAAATCAAGATATCCGGCCCAGCGCGCGTCGCTGCTGAGATAAGTGAAACCAGTCAACGCACTCATCGCGATGAACGTGATGCTGATCGCCAGCCCATCCAAACCATCCGTCAGGTTCACTGCGTTGGAAGATCCCAACAGCACCACCGCGATCAGGATCAGGTATAAATAAGGACCGATATAACTGACTCCGAACGGAGACGGATCGGCGGTGGCTTTGAAAAACGGGATACTGATATTCCACGAATAACCAGTCCCGCCCAGAAACTTGACGGCCCCGAAAAGCACGGCCCAAACACATACCGCCACCAGCAACTGCGCCAGTAACTTCTGCCGCCCGGTTAATCCCAGGCTGCGCTTCTTTGCCATCTTCGAGTAGTCGTCGACAAAACCGATCGCAGCGAAGAGCAACGTCGCGATCATCGCCGTCCAAACGTAAACGCTCGAGAGTCGCGCCCACAGCAATGTCGAGATCAAAACGGAGCCTACGATCAGCACGCCACCCATCGTCGGCGTACCGCGTTTGACCTGGTGCGCCTGCGGGCCTTCCTCGCGAATCTGCTGGCCCACGTTCCATTCTTTCAACGCTTCGATCAGCTTGCCGCCGAAGAAGAGCGATATCAGCAGCGCCGTGATCGTCGCGTACGCGGTGCGAAACGTGACGTACTGAAAAACGTTGAGGGCCTTTACGAGATACCAATCCTTATCCTTGAAGTGGGTGAAAAGGAGCTCGTAAAGGAAGTAGTAGATCATGTGATTGTCGATTGCTATCCACAGATTTCACAGATTTCAATCCGCGTTATCTGTGTAATCTGTGGATTAACTTTCTCCCGCCAACGGAAACTGCTCCCGCAACGCTTTCACGATCTTGTCCGTCGCCACGCCGCGCGAGCCCTTCACCAAAATCAGATCGCCCTCTTTGACTTCCTTAATCAACTCCGGCGCTGCCTCATCCGACGCGTTGAAAAACCTTCCTGCCGACAGCCCTGCCTCTTTCGCTCCTGCGACGATCTCTCGAGCCAAACCGCGCACTCCCCAAACCACGTCAATCCCGTAGCTCGCGATCTCCCTGCCGGCTTCGCGGTGCAACGCGACTTCATCAGGCCCCAGTTCGAGCATCTCTCCGGCGATCACCACCAGTCGCTTACGCCCACGACCTGCTTCCGCCATCGTCCGCACCATGTTCAGCAACGAACGTGGATTGGAGTTGTACGAGTCGTCAATCACCGTGAAGCCCATCGCAAAGTCGAAAACCTCGCCGCGCATCTTCGGCGGTTGCGCCGAACTCAGCGCGCGCGCAATCTCTTCCGCACTTAACGAAAACGCCGTCCCAACGGCCGACGCCGCCAACGCATTGCTCAGGTTGTGACGCCCACTCATCGCGAGTGATGCCTGCGCTTCGCCCAATGGCGTGCGCAAACGAAAGTCGATCCGTCCGAGCGACTGCGTATTGATCTCAACTGCGGAGACATCCGCGGCGTTGTCGATACCAAACGTCAACGTGCGCCCCTGGTGCTTCTCGCGCATGTTCATCACCAAAACATCATCTGCGTTGAGAATTGCGGTCCCCTCGGGCTTCAGTCCTTCGATCAACTCCGCCTTCGCCGCCGCGATGTTCTCGATCGTGCCGAGGTACTCGAGATGTACCGGCGCCACCATCAGTTCAACCGCGACATCCGGCGGCGTGATCTTGCAGAGCCGCTGAATCTCGTGTGTCGGCGACGACATTCCCATCTCCAAAACCGCCAGATCGAATTGGTCCGGCGAACGATCCTCACTCACCATGCGCAGCACCGAGAGCGGCAGTCCCAAACCGTTGTTGTAATTGCGCTCACTCTTCAGCACGCGATAACCCGCGCTCTTCAGAACGTGCGCCGTCAACTCTTTCGCCGTCGTTTTCCCCGCGCTGCCCGTGATCGCGACCACTGGTTTTCCCCACGCCGTGTACACACGGTGCGCGAGCAGTTGCAAAGCAGCGATCGCATCGTCAACCAACAGCAAACGATCCTTCACGCTTTCGAGATAAGCATCACCACTGACACGATCCGCGCGTGCTACCGCCGCAATCGCACCGCGTTCGAACGCGTCGCGGATAAATCGATGTGCATCGACAAACTCGCCGTTAAAACCGGCGCGGGCGTAATCCTGTTGCGATAACGCAAAGAACAGTTCGCCCGCGCCTACCGAACGCGAGTCGATGGAATAATCTCTAATCTGTTTGTCAAACATCTCGGCGCTGACGCTCGTCGCATTCGCGCCCATCAAACCTGCTGCCTCGCCAAGCTTCACGTGATTACGGCCTCTTCCAGCTCCACTTCGGCATAGCTTCCAACACGGCCAGCCGCGGGATGCACGTCAACGTTCGAGCCATCTTTTGGGGGATGTTGCGCCCGGAGGGTTGAACGCTGGCTGCGTAGTCGTCTTCTGCAGTCAGCAATGCCGTAGTTTACGTCATCTTCCAGAGTTTCTTCATCTGTTGCCGGGATCTTCATGTTGGGTTGTTACTTCAACCTCCCAAAATCGACGTAGATAAGCTGCCCCGTGCTCACTTCCGTTCCGGCCGAAGGGTTCTGCTTCAAAACTCTCCCTTCCCCACGCGCTTCAACCTGCAAGCCGAGTTGAGCGCAAGTCCTGGCGACATCTCGAACGCTGCGTCCACGCAAATCGGGCATCAGCATCGCTTTCTTATTTGCCACAGCGTAGACAACTTCTCCGCCCCGGCCCCCGTTGCTATCCACGGTTGGCATTGTGGCTTGCCGCTGCTGCTCCGACTGCGCCTGCTCCTCTCGCATCCGTGCTGCCCGTTCCGGATCCTCGTTAGCCTGCGCGACCAACTCAGGCACCGAATTCGTTTGAATGTCAGGCATGATGCCGAGGTTCGGCATGATCTGTTCGGCGACTTCACGAAAGATCGGCGCGGCGACGTCGCCTCCGTGATAAGCGCCGGCGGGTTCGTCGATCACGACGATGATCACGACCTGCGGATTGCTCACCGGAGCAAAGCCGACAAAGGATCCGACGAACTTCGTCGCCGAATACGCTTTTGTTTTCGGATCGATCTTTTGCGCCGTGCCGGTCTTGCCTGCGGCCGAATAACCGTCGAGCTGCGCTTTCTTGGCAGTTCCGTGTAACGTCACTCCTTCAAGCATGCCGCGCAACGCGATCGCCGTCTCGGCGCTGATCACTCTGCGTTGTTCGGGTTGAGCGCGATATACAACCGCGCCTTCAGCGTTGCGCACTTCGCGAATCAAATGTGGTGCGACTCTGACGCCGTCGTTTGCGAGGGCGCCAAACGCCGACACCATCTGCACCGGCGTCACGCCGACTTCCTGACCGATCGCGATTGAACCGATCGACGACGGCTGCCAGCGTTCAACTTTTCTCAGCAGGCCCGACGTCTCGCCCGGCAGTTCGATTCCGGTCCTGGCGCCAAACCCGAAACGCTTGATGTAGTCGTACATCGTTTCGTCGCCGACCCGCAGACCCAACTTGATCGCGCCGACATTGCTCGACTTCTCGAGTGCTTCCTTGATGGTCAACGAACCGAACGGATGATGATCGCGAATCACACGACCAGCGACGGTGATCGCGCCCATCTGGCAATCGATCCGATCGTCAACCTCGACGAGGTTGTTCTCGATCGCCGCTGAGAAGGCGACGATTTTGAAAGTCGATCCCGGTTCGTAAATGTTTTGTAGCGCCCAGTTCGATCTGGTTTCCGGTTTGGCCTCGGCTACTTTGTTCGGATCGAACGTCGGCGCGTTGGCGAGCGCGAGGATCTCTCCGCTGCGTGGATCGAGCACGATCACGCTGCCTGACTTTGCGCGCGAACGCTGCACTGCCGCGAGTAGTGATTGCTCAGCCATGTACTGAATCGTCTGATCGATCGTCAGTACGACTGTCTGGCCTGGCTTCGAAGCGATCTCATAACTCTCGTACGGTTTGCCGTTGGCGTCTTTTTCGAGGAACAGGCGACCGGGCTCGCCCGAGATCTTGGCGTTGTAAAACTGTTCGACGCCGCCCAGGCCTTGACCATCGAGGCCGACGTAACCCAGCACGTGCGCCGCGAGTGGACCATTCGGGTAATAACGTTTCGGCTCGAGGCGTGTTTGCAAACCGGGAAGGTTCATCGCGACGATCTTCTCGGCATGAGCGGCATCAAGACGTCGTGCAATCCAGATGAACCGTCGTTTCGCTGCGTGAGCTTCGCGAAACTCTTTCGTCAGTTCAGCCTGCTTCAGACCGAGCGCCTTGGCCAGTTGCTGCGCATTACGATCCAACGTGTCTGTGTCGAGTCCATCGGGATCGAGGAACAGCGAAACTGTCTGCACGCTGCGCGCAAGCTGGCGGCCTTGTCGATCGAGAAGTTCACCGCGTTGCGGGCTGGTCTCGATTGCAGTCTCCTGTTGTTGGCGAGCGCGAGTGGCGAGCTCTTCGTGTTGCGAGAACTGGAGGTAGACCAGCCGGGCACAAACCACAAACATCCAGAAGCCAATAAAAGCCGCGACGAAAAGCGCGCGGCCTGGCGAGACATCAGGTCTGGATTTTGATCGGGCAACGAGGCGTGCCAACATCACCTACTTGATCCCCCTAACGTAGCGTGATGAGGACGCTTTATTTAGCCACGGATTACACGGATCACACAGATCAGAAAGAGTGCTCTGAATCGTGTTTATCCGTGTCAAGCTGTGGCTGATTTCCGATCTGCCCGGGCCGTGCCGGTTTCAATCCCAGTCGACGTGCCGCGGGTTCGAGTTTGTCCGGCGCGGTGGCGCGTTCTTTCTCGAGCGCGAGTCGCTGGTTCTCTTCAATGAGTCGCTTGCGCTCGTTGCGTAAGCTCTCGTGCTCGTAGCCATACTGCACAGCAGCGAAATGTTGTTGAGCGGCGAACACAAATCCGCCCGCCAGTACCAGGCCACAGAACAACAGCAGCGCGAGTCGCGATAACGCGGTCGTGTCGCGACTGCGGCGAATCTTTGCGTTTTGTTGATGCTCAGGAAATCTCTTCATGATGTTTCTTCATCGAGCTTTTGAACTGCTCGCAGCTTCGCACTTCGCGCGCGCGGATTCTCGTCAATCTCGCGCGAACCTGGGACCACCGGACGCCGCGTCAACACTTCCACTGTCTTGCGCGCGCCACACTCGCAAACCGGCAAGCGCGGCGGACACTCACAGTGTCCCGAAAGTCTTCTCAACTCGCGTTTGAGAACGCGATCCTCGAGCGAGTGAAAACTGATGCCAACAAATCGTCCTTGGGGGATTAAAAGATCAACTGCTGATTCGACAAACTCTCCCAGCCCTTCGAGTTCGTGATTAACGGCGATACGCAGAGCCTGGAACGTGCGTGTCGCCGGGTGTATCTGGTTCCGCTTGTGGCCGCCGGCAGCGAGTCGCACAAGGTCGGCTAACTCCGTGGTGGTCGTTATCGGCTTCCCTTGTTCGCGACGTTCCACGATGCGACGGGCGATGCGTCGTGAGTGTCGTTCTTCGCCGTATTCGAAAATGATTCTGGCAATTTCCGATTCGGGAAGTTGTTGTAGAAGATCGGCTGCGGTTGTTCCGGTGGTCGGGTCCATCCGCATATCTAAAGGAGCATCGAAACGAAAACTAAACCCACGCTCGGGTGAATCAAACTGCAATGAAGAGACGCCAAGGTCGACAAGAATGCCGTTGGGGTCGGGCTCATTTGCCTTTTCGAGAACTTCCGCGATGGCGCGAAAGTTTGTTTGAAAGGCGCGAAATCTTTC
>DASVGE010000231.1:0-11124 GCA_036379695.1 Pyrinomonadaceae bacterium
GGCACCGGCTATTTCGACGCCGTCGCGCAAGTGATAGCCGGTGGAAATTCCTCGACGACGGCCCTCACCGGTTCGACCGAGCAAGATCAGTTTTATTCGCCGATGGCGCAGAAAACACAGATTTACAAAAGTGAATCTGCGTAGGGTGTGGATGGCGTTGTCCTCAACCCTCCTGTTGACAGTCGATAGGACGCGGCGATAAACCCCGTCCCTATCGACTGGCGCGCGTTAATTCGTCGAGACGAAATGGAACAAGGCACTGCGATACGAGTAGCGGATTCATGGCGCCTTTTCGAGTTTCTTCAGTGCCTCCACAGCGTCGGTGTTATTCGGATTCAGCTCGAGCGACTTCTTGTAGTTTTGTATAGCAAGGTCGCGCTCGTTAACGGTCATGTAAGCTTCGCCGAGACTGTCGTAAGTGTTGAAGCCCTGCGGGTAGGCCTCGACGTTGAGTTTAAAGATTTCGATCGACTCCCTGGGTTTACCGGTTCGCAGCAACCGGTAGCCGAGTGTGTTCAACTCCGGCTCGTCGAAGTTGTACGTCGCGGTCTGCTTGGCTTTCAGGTCGCGATACTGAGCAATTCCGGCGGCGATTCCCTTCTCTCTGATCGTCTTGTCCAGCGTTTCCGCAATTGAGATCCTGGGTGGCTCGTACGGTTGGTTGTAGAGGATCTTTGCAATCGAATCACTCAGGCGATCGAGATAGGTGGTGCCCGTGTTGTCGAGTATCACGATCAGGTTCTTTTCCTTCGGATAACGCATGATGGTGGTAGTGAAACCGTTGATGCCGCCGCCATGTCCGATCACTTGCACGGCCTGATCGTTCACCTTGAACGATGCGTTTCTGACTATCCATCCGTACGCGTAGTCGCGCAGAAACGGCTTGTACATCAGCTCCTTCGATTGCGCAGAGATGAGTTTGTCGGTGTAGAGCGCCTGGTCCCAGAGGTATAAGTCTTCGACAGTTGAGTACATCGAACCCGCGGCGTAAGGGATCGACATGTCGAGATAGGGTGCGTTGGTGTAACCGTCGGCGGTCTTGCTGTAACCGGTGGCGCGTTTGGGAATGATGGTGTTGTGACGATCGTAGCCGGTGTTCTTCATGCCGGCGGGATCGAGAATGTTCTCCTTCAACACCTGCTCGTAAGATTTTCCGGTGACTTGTTCGATGATCGCTCCGAGGAGAAAGTAACCGGAGTTGTTGTAGGTGTACTTCGATCCCGGCTCAAAGTCGAGATTGCCGCTCGCATACTGCTTCACAAAGTCGCCAACCTTGTAGGGATTCCGGCTCACGTTTTCGAAGAAACCAGGCTGGCTGGTGTAACTCGGAATGCCTGACGTGTGCGTGAGCAGGTGATGCACCGTCACCTTCTCGCCGATGTCCTTCCGGTAATCGGGCAAGTAATCCGACACCTTCCCCTCGAGCTTGATCTTCCCCTGCTCGACCAGTTGCAAGATCAGCATCGCGGTGAACTGCTTGGTTATCGATCCCAACCGAAACTTCGTATCCGGCGAATTTGGGATACCCCACTCAATATTCGCCATCCCAAACGCGCCCCTATAAACCACCTTCCCATTCTCCGCGACGAGCGCCGCCCCATTAAATTGCCTGTACTTATGCGCCAGCGCCAACACCTCCTGTATCTTCGCCGCATGATCCTGGGCCAGTGCAACGTGTGGGTAGATGAACAGAATGATCGCTGTGCAAAGAATCATCCTGGATGTTGTTAAGAGCTGCTTTGTCATAATGAGTTTTCCCGTGATGTAGATTACGTATGACGTCTTCAGTCCGTTATGTGCCTTTTTGTGGCTTAACTTAATAGGTCGCAAAGTTCAGGGTGGCCGCCGTAGTCGGCCCAGCCGGATGCGGTTGAGCCGACCTTGGTGTCCTTTACGTTTCGATCGGCGCCATGGTTCAGGAGGAATTCGACCATCGCGCGGTGTCCATTGAACGCGGCGTAATGTAGGCCCGTGCCGGCGTAATCAAAGCCACCGGGAATGGCATTGATCTCGGCGCCTTTGTTCAGCAGTAATTGTGCGGCGTCGATGTGGCCGTGCATGCAGGCGTAGACGAAAGCGTTGTTGATGATTCCCTGTTGATCCTGAGACCACGCGTTGACGCGATCTGAAAGTGACTGCTTGCCGGCGGCATCCTGATTCGACTGCGCGATCGCTTCGAGGTCACGCCACGGCCAGTTAATCTTGCCTGCTTCAGGTTTCAAACTTCCATCTGCGTTGAAATACTTTTCGATCAGATCTGTTCGACCGAGTCCGGCGGCGATTCGCAGGTTCTGAACCTTCGCGCCACGCTCGAGTAACAACGCCATCACGTCGCGGTTGTTCCAGTAGAGAGCTTCTTCTAACGGTGACCAACCGCCTGTGCCATCGATCGCCGCGCCGCGATCGAGCAAGAGTTCCGCTACTGCGCGGTTGTTGATGCTCGCGGCAGCTATAAGCGGTTCGTTAATCTCAGCGCCGGCATCAATCAACACTTCGGCCATCGCTACGTTGTGCGGTTTGTCCTTGCCTTCCAAGACCACGCATTGCAGCAATGTTGGATGACTTCTGGATGAGCGCGCCGTTGCGAGAGAAGGATCTGAGGCGATAAGTGCTTTGAACGTTTCGAGATCGTCTGATTTGACTGCCGCGACGGCCGGATGAAACTTCGTGTCCATGAAATTATTGTTCCACAGATTACACAGATTACATACAGTTGTTTGCTCGTTTTAACAAACCACCGCAATGCTCGCTATAATCATCGCATATGACAAACAAAGACCCGTTAGCCACTTCGGGGCTCCCGACATTCAATAAAGATAAGGTCCCGAACAAGGGTCAACCAGTCGAACCTAAATTTCTGATCCTCGTGGTCGACGATTCAGCCGATAACGTGGCAATGATCAGTTTGTTTCTGCAGCAACAAGGTTACAGAGTGGTAACAGCCGGCAATGGTGAAGACGCGATTACCATTGCGACACAGACGATGCCCAATCTGATTTTGATGGATATCAACTTGCCTACTTTGGATGGGCTGGGCGCAACGCGCCGGATCCGCGAAAGTGATGCCTTGCGAGATGTACCTGTGGTAGCGATTACGGCATTCGGCACCGAAGGCTTTCAACGCGCTGCATACGACGTAGGCGTTTCCGGTTATCTAACCAAACCCCTCGATCTCGACCGCATGCACCAACTCATCGCTCGCCTCCTCTCACCGACTGTCTCGGGCAACTTAACTGGTCCGAGTTGAGACCACAGATGACACGGATTTACAGACGGATCCGTCCTTAATCCGCGTGAATCTGTGGCCCTACTTCTTTAGTTCTACGAGCACGAGTCGGACCCGGCTCTCACGACGACAACTACAACTGGACCGAAGTGATGATGGCCCAGGCGGCCAGGCACATGGATGGCCTGTCGCTGCACTATTACACCCTGCCGACGAGCAACTGGGGACAAGAAAGGTTCCGCAACAACAGTTTGGCGAAAAGGAGTGGCACTTAATAAAGATTCTTCATCCGGGATTCTTCTCATAGGCGCGTTCGAGCCATAGCAATGCTTCGTTAATGTCGTTCGACGACTCGAGTTCGAATGCTACCCAGCCGCTGCCTGGTCCACTCGCCGGATTTAGTCGCCTATCGCTAACGCCGGGTAATTTGATGATTATCGACCGTGCTGTGCCTGCCGCTCGTGTCCGAGGGAGAGCGGCAAAGATACTTTCGCCATGATAGAACGCGGTCAGGCCGAACATCGGCTTTGCGCTGACATCCGGCCATGCGGAGATTTCCTCGCCCAGCAGCGCGCACCAACGCTGCATCTCGGGATCGATCTTTACTAGTTTCGGTCGCTCAGCCATAGAAAAAGCGGTGATGGAACAAAATCTTCTTTCAAGAGTCTAAACGATCTGCACGCTGAAAGGAGATCGCTGTGAGTAAACTAAGAGAAGATGTCAGCATCGGAATACTCGGTGTGGCCGCGGGACTGTTATCGTGCAGCGTAACTCTCCTCATCGCTCGCATCGATACCTACTACGCCTACTTATCAAGGCTCCAGGAAAGCAATTACAGTGAATACGGAAGAGTTGAAGATCTTTCGTGGATACCTCTTTCTGTCTGGCACATAATACTGTCAGTCGTAGCCGCGCTCCTGGTCCATCGTTATCTGGCAACTCGTCTCAGATCGCCGTTTCTGGTCTGGCAGGTTATCGGACTTACCGCGCTCTACGGATGGGGACTATCCTTTCTTCTCGCGGTCGGCCTGAGATGCGTTATGACGGGAAATCTGAGTTCTTTACAGTTTGTATTTGACTCAGACGACGTGTGGGTTATCGTCAAGTATGTGGCAACCGTATTTGCCTGTAACGTTTTTTATGGTTCCGTAATGAGCGCTTCGTCGCGACAGTACGTAGAGCAATTCGAGCCGGACGTTGCGGGTTGATTTGCCGGGCCTTGACTCACGAGGACGTTATGCATAGATTCAGCTCGCAAACCTGCTCCCTGCAAGTTTGCCAGCTGAATCATGCAAACAACTCGTAGACAGTTTCTAACTACCGCCGCCGGATTTATCATCACACATGGGCTTATGGGGCATGTCGGATTCGGACAGAAGAAGTCGACGCGAGTCGTGCTATTGGGCACGAAGGGTGGGCCACGGGTTGGTGAGGCCGGGCGTAGTAATCCGTCGACGCTGATCCTGATCAATGATGTTCCGTATCTTGTCGACTGCGGTTATGGCGTTACGAAGCAGTTGATAACCAAGGGTGTCGCGCTTGACAGATTGAAGTACATCTTCATTACGCATCATCACTCCGATCACAATCTCGAGTTTGGCCCACTGCTTTACAACACGTGGATCACGGGTCTGCCGGCGCACATCGATGCGTATGGGCCACCGGGGCTGGCGAAGATGGCGGAGAATTTCTTTGATTACCTGAAGTTCGATATCGACACGCGCATCGTTGATGAAGGCCGCACTGATCCGCGCAAGCTGGTTACCTCGCATGAAATTAAGCCCGGCGTTGTGTTGGTGAATGATGACGTGAAGGTGAGCGCGCGTCTGGTGCCGCATCCGCCGATCAAGGAAGCTTACGCTTATCGCTTCGACGCGAAGGATCGCTCAGTGGTGATTTCCGGCGACACGGCGTACTCGCCCGAGCTCGCTGAGTTCGCGAAAGGCGCTGATGTGCTGGTGCACGAAGTGATGTATCTGCCCGGCATCGAAGCGCTACTCAAACGTCTGCCGAATGCAAAGAGACTGCGCGAACACCTGATGGCCGCTCATACGCTACCGGAAGACGTTGGCAAGGTTGCGGCGCAAGCGGGCGTGAAGACGCTGGTGTTGACACACTTCGTGCCCGGTGATGATGCTACGATCACAGACGAGCAGTGGTCCGAAGGTGTACGTAAGCACTTTAAAGGTGAGGTTATCGTCGGGAAGGATCTGATGGAGATCTAAAAACCATCCACAGATTACACAGATTTTTTTTAAGCCATCTGCTTAATCTGTGGATGGTTTTATGTTTGCTTTCGGGTGTTGTAGCGCTTCAGGATCAAACGTACGTAGTTGCGTGTCTCGGTGTACGGCGGAATCGTGTTGCCGTACTTCATAACCGCACCCTCACCGGCGTTGTAGCCTGCCAGTGCCAGATCCACACGACCGTTGAACATCTTCAGCAGATCTTTCAAGTAACGCGTGCCGCCCTTGATACTCTGCGCGACGTCGTAAGGATTCGTTACTCCATAGCGCGCCGCAGTACCGGGCATGAGCTGCATCAATCCCATCGCTCCCTTCGGACTCGTCGCACCAACATTGAAACTC
Source organism: Pyrinomonadaceae bacterium (assembly GCA_036379695.1). Classification (GTDB taxonomy): domain Bacteria; phylum Acidobacteriota; class Blastocatellia; order Pyrinomonadales; family Pyrinomonadaceae; genus PSRF01. The sequence continues at coordinate 5,815 of DASVGE010000231.1, forward strand.
GACTCCTGCGACATCGTGCAGTAGATCAAATAAGGATCGACACCATACTGCTGTCCGTACAAACGAATGAGACTGTCAATCTTGCTGTTCCCTGTCGTCCACACCGCCACAGACGCAGCAATACCGGACACAATGTCCTCAGCCGCAATCACGGGCGCATTCGCCAATGCAATCTCTTTGGCAACTTGTTCGACTTTGGCGCGTGCTTCAGCCAGCGCCTTCTCGCCATTCTCAAACTCTATGCGCGAGATAAGCCCGTCGTTGTAGAGGTCTTTCGACTGCTGCTGCCGTTTCTCCAGCCGTTCAACTTCGTTTTTGTAAAGAGTGGAAAGCTCGCCGAGATTCGTCTTGAGCTCAGCTTTAACGTCCTGGGCGTTCGCGGGCACAGATGCAAACCCAATCACAACAAAGCCGAGCAAAAGCGCGGCTTTCTGAAAACGAGCAAATATGTTCGAAAAACCCAAACAACCGTCCTCCACAACAAGCTAGACACCGTAATTAGGCGGCCCGTTACGATGTCTTTAGCTTACGTGAAGTTGCCGAAATATGTTCTGAACAGTTTCAGCAATTTTTCGGCTGCTCGTCATTGTTTTTCTGTTGAAAAGTCAGACTCAGAATGACAGCCAGCAGGTCATCCGGATCAACAGGTTTCCCCAAATGTGTTTGAAATCCGGCCAGCAACGCTCGACGGCGATCCGCAGCGCCGGCATATGCAGTTAACGCAACCGCCGGAATGTGACCACCTGCTTCCGGACCCAAAGATCGGATCTTCCTGATGAGCTCGTAGCCGTTTTCTCCGGCCATGCCAATGTCACTAATGATGACATCAGGTTTCGCTCGCTCGATCTCTTCCAACGCGCTGGCGCTGGAACTGACAGCCGTGACGTCGGCGCCATGCCGTCCCAGGACTGTTTTGAGCAACTCCTGCGTGTCGAGATCGTCTTCGATCAAGAGAATCCTGCGATGCTTTAGTTTCGCCTCTACTAAAGCCTCTGCATCCCCCAACAACGCCTTCGCATCATCCGGGAACAAGGGGACGGCGCTGGGCTCGCTACGAATTATTTCAGACGACGTCAATGGAAATTCCACCGTAAACGTTGCGCCTTTTCCGACTCCTTCACTCGCAGCGCAAACCGTTCCGGCTTGTTGGCGCACCAGGTAATCCACGATTGCCAGTCCCAGTCCGAGACCGCCGTGCGCCCGCACGTTTGAGGAATCGACTTGCCGAAAGCGTTCGAAAATATACGGCAAGTGCTCCGCAGCGATTCCGACTCCGCTATCTTTTATGTCCAGCCGAACGTGTGAGTCGGGGCGCTCTAAGCGAACGTCAATCCGTCCGCCACTCGGTGTGAATTTGATTGCATTCGAGAGCAGGTTCGTGACGATTTGTTGCAGACGAGCAGGATCGCCAAGGATCGGACCGGCAGCCGGATCGATCGTCTTCTCGAGGTGCAACCGCTTCGCATCGATCGCCGGACGCAAAGAGTTGATGACGCTCTCTGTAACGGAAGCGAATGAAACCGGCTGCACTTCGATTCTGAGTTTGCCTGTGATAATGCGCGAGACGTCCAACAAATCTTCGATCAACTTCGACTGCGCTTCCGCATTGCGCTGAATAACCTGAACTGCACGTTCTTTTTCATGCTCGCTCAGCCGGTTTGAACCCAGCAGGCGCGACCAGCCCATGATCGACGTCAAAGGGGTTCGCAGTTCGTGTGACATGGTCGCAAGAAATTCATCTTTAACGCGATTAGCGTCTTCCAGTTCCTCCGCGCGCAGCCGTAACACTTCGTGCATCTGGCGCAGCTCGGTCATGTCGCGGCCAACTGCAAACGCCAGCCCTTCCTCCGGCACGGGAAAATAACTCCATGCCACCCACTTATATGTGCCGTCGCTGGTTCGCAAGCGGTTCTCCATCCACTTGATTGGCTCTCCAGTGGCAAGATTCGCGTACCCACTCTCGGTTCGAGGACGATCGTCCGGATGGACCAACTCAAATAAAGACATAGCCAGCAGGTCTTCTTCTGAGAACCCCAACACCTGCTGGAACGCCGGATTTATTCGCTGAAACCGCCCGTCGAGATGAACAATGCTCAACATGTCCATCGAGAGCGCGAAGAAACGATCCCGCTCTTCGGTTAACTTGTTGCGCTCGGTCATGTCGCGCATGACCTTTGAAAAACCGATTACTTTGCCATCGGGATCGCGGACGGGCGTCATCACACCGCTGGCCCAGAAACGTGATCCGTCACGGCGCACGTGCCAACGCTCGTCTTCAGCACGTCCCATCGTCGCCGCAGTCTCCATTTCTTTTAGGGGAACGTTTTTCGCGCGGTCTTCGGTAGTGAACAGCTTGGCGCCGTCTTTGCCGATAATCTCTTCTCCGGAGTAACCGAGTATGAGCTGCCCGCCGATGTTCCAGGTAGTGACGATGCCGTCGACGTCGATCATGAAGATTGCAAAATCTCGAATGTCCTCGACAGCTTTGCGATAGATGTCTTCGGTTCTCCTGTTAACAGTGCGGCGTTCGGTTCCAACCGTCATCATATGTGCTTGCCCCCCTTGCTCCGAGATCACCCTAGCTACAAAACATCACGAAATGCACAAATGTCCTCAGTAATGTTTTGCACTTTTTGTGCTTTGTTGCGGCTGGTATGATTTCCCCGCCAACCATTACGCTTCGCAGGAGAAAAGTTATGTTTGCAAAACGTCCCTACCGGTACAGCTTCGGGTCTTTACTCATACTTATTGCTTTCATCTCGAGCGCGCGACTGTGCGTTAGCGCACAAACAACGCAACAAAAAGTTCCACTGACGCACGAAGCGATGTGGATGTTGAAGCGAGTTGGACCGCCTGTGCCGAGTCCTGATGGCAAGTGGGTCGTCTTTTCGCTCGTCGAGCCGGCTTATGACGAAAAGGATCAGGTTTCGGATCTGTGGATCGTTCCTGCTGACGGCAGTGCGCGGCCGAGACGTTTGACGTTCACTAAGGGCGGCGAGAGTGGCGTCGCATGGAGCCCTGACAGTCGTCAGATCGCTTTTTCAGCGAAGCGTGAAGGCGACGAAGTGAACCAGTTGTACGTGTTGGACGTCGCGGATGGCGGCGAGGCAGTACGTGTCACTTCCCTTTCGACCGGCGTGCGTTTGCCGCAGTGGCGACCGGACGGTAAGGCGCTGCTCTTTACGAGTACGGTTTATCCGGGCGCTGCTGACGACGAGGCAAACAAGCGTGTTGCTGCTGAACGCAAAGCGCAGAAGTATCGCGTGCGTGTTTACGAGAAGTTTCCGATTCGCAACTGGGACAAGTGGCTTGAAGACACGCAGGCACACGTCTTTGTGCAAGCGTTGCAGCCCGGCGCGAAGGCCAAGGATCTGCTTGCGGGAACAAAGCTGGTTAGCGAGCGCGGGTTTGGCGGTCGTCTTACTGACTCCGGCGACGAACTTGACGCGGTGTGGACGCCTGAGGGTGATGCAATCATTTTCGTGGCGACCACCAACCGGGATGCCGCTGCTTATGCCGACACAAACATGTCGCTCTTCAAAGTATCCGCGAACGGCGGCGAGCCAGTTCGGCTGACGACGAGTGGCGACGACTTTACACGTCCGACTTTTCGACCTGATGGCAAGGCGCTCTATGCTCTTACCGAGATCCAAACCGACGATAAAACTTATCACCTCGATCGATTGGCGAAGTTCAGCTGGCCGAATCCGGGCCAACCTGAAATCCTGACGACGAAGTTTGACCGTTCGGTCGGCAGTTTTGCACTCACGCCTGACAGCAAATCGGTTTATCTAACAGCGGAAGAAGCAGGTAACGAGAAGCTCTACACGATGCCGGCCAACGGCGGTGACGTTCGGCTTGCAATGGACATGATGCGCGGCGTTTACACAAACCTGCGAATCCCGTCAAAGGCGTCGTCAACCATCCTGATCGCAAGCTGGGAAAGCGCAACCAATCCGCCGGAAGTGTTTCGGCTGGATCTCAACAGCAAAACTCAGCAGCCGCTCACGTCGTTCAACGCCGAGCAGGTTGCAAAGATTGATTGGCAACCGCTGCGTCACTTCTGGTTTACGAGCAAAGCAGGCAAACGCATTCACAACATGATCGCTTTGCCGCCGAATTTTGATGAGCGCAAGAAGTATCCACTGTTTGTCGTGATGCATGGTGGGCCACACAGCATGTGGCGCGACAACTGGGGACTGCGCTGGAACTATTTCATGCTCTCGCGACCGGGGTATGTGGTGTTGCTGACAAACTATTCGGGTTCGACCGGGTTTGGTGAGGCGTTTGCGCAGAGTATTCAGGGTGATCCTTTTAAAGGACCGGGCAACGAGATCAATGAAGGTGCTGATGAGGCGATCAGGCTTTATCCGTTTATCGATGGAACGCGTCAGGCTGCGGCCGGCGCGAGCTACGGCGGCCACATGGCAAACTGGATGCAGGCGACTACGACTCGCTACAAGGCGTTGATCAGTCATGCGGGTTTGATCAATCTCGAGTCTCAGTGGGGCACGAGCGATACGATCTATCATCGTGAGGTTAATAGTGGTGGTCCAGTTTGGGAACAGGGACCGGTATGGCGCGAGCAGAATCCGATTCGGTTTGCGAAGAACTTCCGGACGCCGATTCTGTTGTCAGTTGGCGAGAACGACTTCCGCGTGCCGCTAAATCAAACTCTGGAAAACTGGAGCGTCCTGCAACGCCAGCGCGTCCCCAGCCGCCTGATCGTCTGGCCCGACGAAAACCACTGGATATTGAAAGGTGAGAACAGCCGCTACTGGTACCAGGAAGTCTACGCCTGGCTCAAGAAATACCTCGACGCGCCGAACGCTGTGACTTCGGACTCACGTTAAGGCTGTGGGGTTTAGAGATGCCACGGGCTTGTCCCGTGGAGTCTCACGTTCGCCGCTACAAGCCAACTACGAAAATCACGCTCGGATGCCACGGGCTTGTCCCGTGGAGGCTCACGTTCGCCGCTACATCCCCACTACAAAAATCACGCTCGGATGCCACGGGCTTGTCCCGTGGAGGCTCACGTTCGCAACTACAAGCCCACTACAAAAATCACGCTCGGATGCCACGGGCTGGTCCCGTGGAGGCTCACGTTCGCTGCTACAAGCCCACTACAAAAATCACGCTTGGATGCCACGGGCTGGTCCGTGGAGGCTCACGTTCGCCGCTACAAGCCCACTACAAAAATCTCGCTGGGATGCCACGGGCTTGTCCCGTGGAGGCTTACGTTCGCAGCTACAAGCCAGCTACAAAAATCACGCTTGGATGCCACGGGCTTGTCCCGTGGAGGCTCACGTT
>DASVGE010000232.1:0-33879 GCA_036379695.1 Pyrinomonadaceae bacterium
CGATTTCTCAGCGATTTCCGACTTTTGAGGCAAAGCTTTCGCCAACAATACGTCTTTAGAAGCCGCAACGATACTTGGTGTACATGACTTCTCTGATAAGCGAGTGAACTGCTGAACTAAAGCTGCGCGTTGCTGAAGGACTCGGCCATGGCGACCACCACTTTGCGGGAGCCCGAGTAGGGGGTGCGGCCGTGGGCGATCCACATGTTGTCGAGCATCAGGATGTCGCGTGACTGCCAGGGGAAGGCGACCGAGGCTTGTTTGAATGCTGCTCGAATCTCTTCGATGACCGAATCTTCGATCGGCGAGCCGTCCCCGTAGTAGGCATTGCTCGGCAGCTCGTGCTCCTTAAATATCGAGAGCAGCGATTCGCGCGCCGACGCCTCGAGGCTCGAGATGTGGAACAGGTGCGCCTGGTTGAACCACAACATCTTCTTCGTTACCGGATGCCGCGCCACCGACTGACACACGTGCCGCATCCGCAGCCGGTTCTCGTCCTTCCATTCAAACTCCATCCCCGCTTCACGACAGTACGCTTCAACTTCCGCGCGCTCCGTAGTTTGAAACACCGTCTGCCACGGCAACCCCACGCCTTCGCCGAAGTTGCGCACGTACATCACCTTCTTCTCCACAAACCGATCGCGAATAGCAGGCGACAACAGCTCAAACACCTTCGCGTTATCAGCAATCGGCGTCTCACCACCCCGCTCCGCAGCCTTCATGCAGTAGAACCAGATCTTCAACGGCCACACGTGGTTCTTCGAGTTCTCGCTATGGAACGGAACTACGTGCTCCGCCGGATACTCAGTCGAGGTGTAAATCTTTCCAGCCAGGCGCGTGCGCGGCGTGTGCTGGTCCATGTACTCCAACTGCTCGGGCGAGATGGCCTTCGTGAACGCGTCGAAGCTGTCGATGCCGTCGATATCAAACCCGCGAAACAGAATCCCGCCATGCTTAAGCAGGTTCGTTTCAATAAACTCTCGATTGTTCTTCGCCCAACCGGTGAGATCGATATCGCCGTTATTCGGTTGAACGACGAGCGGCAGCGTCGCGCCGGGCTCGAGAAAGTCTGTCTTGATGAGTTGCTCGCGCGAGACACTGACAGTCTTCGGTTTCAGACTCTTCAGTCGCTTCAGATCAAACTCTTTGCGCTTACTTTTTTCCGTGTGACGTAAGGTGATTTCCATTTCCTGGAGCATATTTTTCAGGCTCTGCAGATCGCTCTGCGGTTGGGCCAGGATGCGTTCGATAACAGCCTGGCAGGATTTCAGGATGCGCTCGACGCCGGCGGCATCAATGCGCTGGTTGTTGTAAAGCATTTCCAGTTGCAGACTGTTCGTCCCGGGAATTGCTTTGAGCGTGACGGGAATGTCGGTCGGAGTTTTCGATTGCACGTTCAGGTCACGCACGGCCAACGCTTGCGACTTCGGCGCGGCGTCTTTCGGATCGCGTGTTGAGGCTTCTTCAGGCAGGTTGAAGAACACGATGTTGCTTTCGAACAACGACTGCCCGCGCGGCACGTCGCTCCAGCCCTGCAACTGCACGAGCGGGTTGTGATCAAACTGCCGCATCTCCGCCTGCTCGCGTTGCAGCCGCTGCAACCACGTCACCAGCGATTCATCATCCTGCAACCTGACGCGCACGGGCAGCGTGTTGATAAACAGACCTACCATCGTCTCGACGCCGGACAGTTCCGCCGGACGTCCGGAAACAGTCGATCCGAAGACAACATCGTTGTCGCCACTGTAGTGACTGATCACGAGCGCCCACACGCCCTGAATGATCGTGTTCAAGGTCAACTGGTGTTGCCGTGCGAGACCCGGCAGAGCGGATGCGGAAGCTTGCGGTATCGCGATGCGCGTCTCGACAAACGCGGCCTCTTTGCCGTTCGCGGCCGAAGACATCTCTTCCGTAATGAATCGTGTCGGTGAGTGGAAGCCCTGGAGGGTCTCACGCCAGAACGTTTCGGCCTTCGCGAGGTCTTGCTCCTGCAGCCACGCGATGTAGTCGCGGAACGGGCGCGGCTGTTTCATTTCGAGATCTTCGCCACGGCGTGACGCGGCATAGAAATCGAAAACTTCCTTGAGCACTAACGGGCTGGACCAACCGTCAAGCAGGATGTGATGCGACGTCCAGACTAGCTGGCATGCATCATCGCCTGTGTGGAAGAGTGCGAAACGCATCAACGGCGCTTTCGTCAGTTCAAAACCGAGCTGCTGATCTTCACTCAGAAAAGCTTGCAGACGCGCTTGCTGCTCCGCCGCCGGAAGCTCGCGCCAGTCGTGCTCGTCCCACGGCAGCTCGACAGTCGCATGGACGATCTGCAACGGTTGCTCCAGACCTTCCCACGCGAATGAAGTGCGCAGGATGCTGTGTCGCTCGATCACCTTCTGGCACGCTTGCCTGAACGCCGTGCTGTCGAAACCGCCGGGCAGCGCGCAGATGGTCTGGGTTACATACGCTCCCGCTTCAGGCGACAACGCGCTGGAGAAAAGCATTCCCTGCTGCATCGGCGAGAGCGGATAGATGTCTTCGACGCGCATGTCTGCTGAGACGAGCTTGTCGAGTTTTTTCTGACTCAGGTTGGCGAGCGGAAAGTCAGAAGGCGTGTAAGGTTCTCCGTCCTGTCTTGCACGGCCGGGATTTTCAATTGCTTCTTCCGCATCTTTTTCAACCACGACGGTCGCGAGTTCAGCGATGGTCTGGTGGAGGAAAAGCTGTTTCGTGGTGAAAACTAAATTCGCTTGATTCGCGCGTGCAGCAACTTGAATGCTGAGCACTGAATCGCCGCCGAGCTCGAAGAAGTTGTCGTGCACGCCAACGCGTTCGACTTTCAACACCTGCTGCCAGATGCCGGCGATGATCTCTTCGACGGGCGTGCGTGGCGCGACATAACTCTTTTCATCCGCTCCGCGACTTCCCTTTTCCGCCTCCAGCAATCTTCGCTTGTCCACCTTGCCGTTCGACGTCAACGGCATCTCATCCATGATCACGATCGTCGCCGGGATCATGTAGTCAGGCAGCCTGTTCTTCAGTTCTGATCGCAGTTCGCTCGCGCTGACTTCGCTCTCTCCCTCAACGGGCACAACAAAGGCTACGATCCGCTTTTCGCGCGCGCCGCCGTCATCGGTCACCACCAGCACCACACACTCTTTCACTACCTCTTGCTCTCGCAACGCATTCGCGATCTCGCCGAGCTCGATGCGGAAGCCGCGGATCTTCACCTGATCATCAATGCGGCCCACATACTCCAACTCTCCATCCGCGCGCCTGCGTGCAAGGTCTCCCGTGCGGTACAACCGCGCTCCCGCTCGTTCGCTATACGGATGTGGCACAAACCGTTGCGCAGTTAACTCCGCCCTTCCTAAGTAGCCGCGCGCCACGCCACCACCGCCGACGTACATCTCGCCAGTTACACCTTCGGGCACTGCGTGCATCTGCTGGTCCAATACGTACACTTCCAGATCCTTCAATGCGCCGCCAATCACACTCCCACCCTCTGTGTCTCGCGCGCTCAACTCGCGGTAGGTCACGTGCACCGTCGTCTCCGTGATCCCGTACATGTTCACCAAACGTGGGCGCTCGTCTCCGTGCCGCTCAAACCAACCCCGCAGCGTGCTCATCTCCAATGCTTCGCCACCGAAGACGACCGCGCGCAGCGCCAACTCACCGCCTACCTCTTCATCAACCTTCATCAACTGCCGGAACGCTGACGGCGTCTGGTTCAACACCGTCACCTTTTCTTCCTTCAACAGTTCATAGAACGACTCCGGCTCACGGCTCACCCAGTACGGCACCACCACCAAACGTCCGCCGAACGCCAATGGTCCCCACAACTCCCACACCGAAAAGTCGAACGACACTGAATGAAACAACGTCCACACATCTGACGAATCGAACTGGAAGTCGTCCCGCGTCACTTCCATCAATCGCCAAACGTTCTCATGCGTGACCACCACACCCTTCGGACGTCCCGTCGAGCCCGAGGTGTAGATCACGTAAGCTGCGTTCTCGGGCTTCACACCGACCTCTGCGAGGTTTGTGTTTGCGGCAGTCGCTATCACTTGATCGTCGAGACAGACCAATGTCGCTTGTGAATCCAACAGCCACCTGTCAACCAATGCTTGCTCAGTGACTACGACCTGCGCGCCGGCGTCCTGGAGCATGAACGCGAGCCGCTCCTGTGGATAAGAAGGATCGAGCGGCAGATAAGCAGCACCGGCTTTGAGGATGCCCAGGATGGCGATTACCAGATCAGGCGTGCGGTCTAACATCACCGCGACGCGTTGTTCCGGTCCAACACCGAGGCTGCGCAGATGATGCGCAACACGATTAGCCCGCTCGTTAACTTTTCCATAGGGGAGATGGAAGCCGTCGAAGGAAATTGCCGGAGACTCGGGCGATTGAGCAGCGTGCGCTTCGAAAAGCTCATGCATACAAACCGCAGGCGGCAAAGATGGAGCTTGCGGGTTGAAGTCGCTGATCAGATGGCGCGACTCTTCGTCAGACAGCAGCGGCAGGTCTAAGAGAGACCGATCGGGTTGCGAGACGATTGCCTGTAGCAGGTTCTCAAAGTGCGACAGCATGCGCCGGATCGTCGCCTCATCAAACAAGTCCGTGTTGTACTCAAGTGAGAACGTAATATGCTGCGCGCTCTCAACCGCACCCAACGTCAAATCGAATTTCGCTGTCTTGTTACCACCGCCTAACCCGCTCAACCTGAGTCCGGGCAGTTGCAGTCCTTCCGGTCCTGCGTTCTCCAGAAAGAACCAAACCTGAAAGAGCGGCGAGTAGCTGAGTGTGCGTTCGACGTGCAGCTCATCCACCAGTTTTTCAAACGGAATGTGCTGGTGCTTGTGCGCGTCCAGAACAACTTCCCGCACATGTTGCAGCAGCGCGCGAAAACTCGGATTACCCGAAAGGTCTGTGCGCAGGACCAGAGTGTTGACAAAGAATCCGATAAGCTTTTCGGTTTCGACGTGACCTCTGCCGGCGATAGGCGTGCCGATGGTGATGTCGTCCTGCCCGCTGTAACGGAACAGGAGAGTTTTGAAAGCGGCCAGTATGAGCATGAAAAGCGAGATGCCTTCTTTGCGCGTCATCGCTTTCAAACGCTCGGAGAGTTCAGTTGAGAGCCTGAGGTCCTGGATCGCGCCACGGTGAGTCTGCACCGCTGGTCGCGGCCGATCGGTCGGCAACTCGAGCACGGGTAGGTTGCCGCCAAGCTGCCGCTTCCAATAAGTCATTTGCGCTTCCAGGACCTCAGGGGTCAACCACTCGCGTTGCCACGCGGAATAGTCCGCATACTGAATCGGCAACTCTGCGAGTGGCGATGGTTGGTCGTTGCTGAACGCGCTGTAAAGTGCCGCTACTTCGCGCGTCAGCACACTGACCGACCACCCGTCGCTGATGATGTGATGCATGTTCAAAAGCACGACGTGATCTTCTTCGTCGAGCTTGATGAGTGTGGCTCGCAGCAGTGGGCCACGCGTGAGGTCGAAGGGCCGGATGCCCTCGGCGTAGATCAATCGTCGCGCTTCCTTTTCCGGATCGGGCAGGGCGCTCAAATCGACGAATGGCAGAGGAAGTGGTTCCGCCGGAGCCACAATCTGCACGGGGCGACCGTCCACGGTGTCGAAGGTGGTGCGCAGGATCTCGTGTCGCCCGACGACTTCGGTCAACGTCGCTGCGAGCACCGAGACGTCGAGACGGCCACGGAGACGGGTCGCTTCGGGAAGGTTGTAGATAACGTTTCCCGGTTCCAACTGGTCCAGAAACCATAACCGCTGTTGTGCATACGAGACTGGGGCGGGCGCAGTGGTGTTGCGGCGAGGGATGGATTGCACCTCTGCCGCAACACTGCTCTTCTCTTTGAGTCGTTGCGAGAGAAGCGCGAGTTTCGCGGGGGAAAGTTGGTTAATGCGGTTTGCCAGTGTGCTCATGTTGAGTGCCTGCGAATTTAGTAGGTGTACTTGGACCGGGTCAGTACCGTCCGCGGTAGCGGGTGGGTCGATGATTAGCTTTCGAGATACTTTTGATTTTGAATCCTGAGGTTGCACCCACCCGCTACCGCAGGTGGTACTGACTGTATCCAACAGTGACTTCTGACTTCGCGACGTTTATGCGATTGTGCTTATGTTGAGTGCCTGCGATCTAGTACGTGTACTTGGACCGGGTCAGTACCGTCCGCGGTAGCGGGTGGGTCGATGATTAGCTTTCGAGATACTTTTGATTTTGAATCCTGAGGTTGCACCCACCCGCTACCGCAGGTGGTACTGACCGTATCCAACAGTGACTACTGACTTCGCGACGTTTATGCGATCAGACGGGAGGCGGTATGGGAGCGTGAGCCACGCGATTTTCTTAAATCTCGCGTGATGTTGATTCGCTTCAGCCAGCGATCGGTGCCGTCGTACTTAGCGCGGAACGACTCTCTGCCGTGCACCGCTTTGTAGTTGTCGATGAAACAGATGTCACCGGGCTGAAGCACTACCTGGTTGAGTCGCTCGTCGATGGTGTTGACCAGTTTGTCTAAAGCAGCGCGCGCTTCTTCATCGTGATCGAGTGAGTCCATGAAGTATGGGTCGATGCGGATGTAGTAGGAGTCAGGCGTGCCGATCAGAATGGGCACCTTCTCGCGACCGATCCCCATCTCCGCGATTTTCTGAAAGGCCAGCTCGAGCGACTCGCCATCGTGCTCAGGCGCTTCGGTGTTGGCCTCTTTCTGGTGAGACTTGTCAGGAAGAATCGTGAAGCGCGGCTCGAAGAGGACCTTGAACTGTGAATGTTCGAGGTCCATGGCATCGACGGGCGCGACCGTGGTGGCAACATTGTCCGGATTGCGCAGGCACATCAGCCCGACATAGTCGCCGCGATACGGATGAAAGGCGTCTTCGTTATGCCACCAGATGGTTTGCTCGCTGCCGACGCTGATCTGTTCCTGTGCGTACTCTTTGATGGGCAGCACTTCGTGAATGATGTGGCCGTCCTGCTGCGTTACCCAACCGAACGGTTCACCAAGCAGCGACGCACAGAGGATGAATAGCATCTCCTCTTCGAGCGTGCGCGACACGGCGGCTTTGTCGTTCCAGTGACTTGGGGTCGAGCCGATTTTGTTTTGGTTAATAGGGTAACCGGAGATCAGGCAGACTCCGGCCGGCGGCTCGAGCAGTTTGAATTCGGTAAGAAAGCGTCGCAGCCTTCGCGGCAGTTCGTGCGCGAAGAAGGAGACTTCGAGGAGGAAGTCCAGGTCGTCGACCGAATGATATCGTGAGGAGATGTCATGCAGCAGCGATTCGATGCTTTGAATCTCATAATGAGAAAGCGAAAGCTTGTTCATGACTTTACCTTTTTACTTCTGTCGTGGGTGTTTCAACTTGCGAGGCTGGACCAAACAAGTCCACAGATTACACAGGTTTTTATTAATCAATCTGTGTAATCTGTGGATACTTCAACCGTAATTGACCAGCAGGGGTTGTTCTTGCAGGAGTTGTGAAACGTGCTCGAGGCCTTCTTCCAGGTCGGTGGTGGCGCAGCCGAAGCCGAGGCGGACGTGGCTCGGGTGATTGAAACAGTTTCCGGGAACGAGCAGGACTTTGCGCTCCTGCGCTAGTTGATGGCAAAACATCTCCACGTCCGGCACATCCGCGAGACGAACAAATGCAGACACGCCGCCCCTCGGACGCACCCACTCGACAAACTCCCAGTTTTCATCCACCCAGGCGGAGAGTAGGTCGCGATTCCAGCGGGCCTGCTTGAGACGAATGTCGAGCAGCACGTCGGCCTTCTCAATCGCCGTACGCGCGATCACCTCGATCAGCGGCGACATGTAAAGCGTGATGTAGTCGCGGATCTGAATGCAGCGCTGCAGCGTATCCGGCGGAGCCAGGACCCAACCGACACGCAATCCCGGCAGGCCGTAAGCCTTGGAAAGCGTTCCGAGTGTGATGGTCCGTTCATACCGGATACCGGGATCGGGAAGCTGTGGTTCGTCATAGACCAGCTCCGCGAACGCGCTGTCCCAAACCAGGTACGCTCCCACTCTTTCCACGGCGTCGATCAACTCGTTCTGTTGTTCGAGCGTAATGGTTGTTCCCGTGGGGTTGTGCGGAAAGTTAACGACGACCATGCGCGTGCGCATCGTGATCAGGCTCTTGAGCTCGTCGATGTCCGGAACGTATCCGTGTTCGAAGCGCAAGCGCCACGGCTTCACCACGCACCCGATTGATTCGGCGATGGCCGAGAGCGGTTGATAGATCGGCTCGAGGCAGATCACTTCGTCGCCCGGGCGAAGCAGCGCGTGCATCATCAGGTACATGCCTTCGCTCGACCCGTGCGTGGTCATCACACGGTCGTAATTGCCGTCGGCCCAACGCCGCGCGATCGCGCCGCGCAGGCCCGGTTCTCCGAGACTCTGGCTGTCGTTGAAAACAACGGAGTCGAGATCGGCCTGCGTGAAGCCGAGCAACTCGCGCAGTTCTCCCATGGAGAAGTTCTGCACGCCGCTGCAGCCAAGATCGATAGTCGTGCTGAAATAGTATTCTCTTAACCAATACTCTAATAGAGCCGGTGCGATTTGCATTTCCCACCTCCTTTGTCACCGGGCTAAAGCCCGGTGAGAATGAGAGTTGTCGTTTTGTGACTTATGTGCCTTTTTGTGGCTAATCTTCTGTGTGGCTGTTAGTTGCTGAGCTCTGAATCGGCTTCATCCTCCGAGAGATGTTCCAGTTCCTCCAGCATGCGCAAGAGTTCGGCGTCTCCGGCCATGTCTGCCTGCGCCTGGACCAGCGCCATGCCGAGGCCGGCGACTGTCGGGTTCTCGAAGATGGCGCGTAACGGCAACTCGACGTTGAAGGCAACCTGGACACGCGAGATGACCTGTGTTGCCAGCAACGAATGGCCACCGAGATCGAAGAAGTTGTCGTTGATTCCGATCTGGTCCAACCTGAGCACTTCGGCCCAGATGTTCGCGAGGGTTTGCTCAACCTCGTTGCGCGGCGCGACGAAGGCTTGCTCGAGCTCCGGCCTGGCGCCGTCCGGCGCGGGCAGCAGCTTGCGGTCAACTTTGCCGTTCGGCGAGAGCGGCAACGCATCCATCTCGACGTAAGCCGACGGCAACATGTACTCGGGTAGATGGCCTTTGATGAAGTTGCGAAGCTCGCCCGTCTGCGATGTGACACCCTGCTTCCAGACGATGTAAGCGACGATGCGCTTGTCCGCGACGTCGTTCGCAGCAGAGGTCGTGTCGCGTGGCGCGAGTTTGTCGAGGCGAAGCGTGAAGAGGGCCTTTTTGTCGGCTGTAAGATTGTTATAGCGATCGGCGTAGTTAATCATGTTTTCCTCCATGCCTCGTGAATGTTTATTTGACCGCCTTGACAGCCACCATCGAATCCGACCACCAGTAATGGCAATCCTCCGGAGGTGCGAGCCCTTTGACGACACTCACGGCGACGGAACTGAAGTACTTGAGCGCGAGGCGCTGGTGACGACGACTGAACGAGTCGATCTCATTCGTGTACCACGTGAAGATGCCGCCTTTGCGCAGGAGTCTTGAAGCAGCCGGGAAGATGTCTTCGGCCATCACGACGTTGTCAATCACTTCACGCATGTACTCTTCCTCGTCCGTCGGAACAGTGTCGAAGAAGATCCCATCGAACGACTCCGCCTCCAACTTATCGACCGCGTCGTGCCAGCGTGAGTGAATGATATTGATGTCGCGACCGGGAAACTGCTCTTTCCATTTCTTGAAGTGCTCTACCACGCCCTCGTTGGCCTCAATTACGGTGTACGAGCGGCAGCCGAACTGCTGAATGTAAGTGGCCGAGATGGCCATGCCGAATCCGAGTTCGAGAATGTCGCCGTGCGATTCGGTGACGATCTCCGCCATCGCTTTCATCAGCGGATGTTCCCAATCCTGCATCACCTGCTGGCCCTGGATAATTAGCTGCGTATCGTCGTACTTGGCTCCGCTCCCTTTCCATTCCTCTTGCAAGTGGACACGCGCCGAGCCGGAAACCATGCGCTTTGAAGCCTCGTCGAGCGCAACCAAATCATCGGCAAACTCGTTGAGCGCGCGGCGCAACAACCAGCTTCTCTGTGATTCGCGCGGTGGCGAGATGAAGTTGTCGTCCTTGAGCGTGACCGACACGTCGAATTGCTTGTAGCGGCGAATCTTGGTCTGGCTGCGTTGCGTGTTGAGTTGACCTTCCTGCGCGAGTATGGCCGCCGTGTGATCATCGGAAAGGCTTTCGATCTCTGCGAACAACTGCGCGGCTTGCTCGTCTCCGAGGGTAGCCAGGCGAGCAATCAGAGTCTCTTCGCTGTCCGTTGCGGTCGTCTGTCGTTGACGTTCGTTCTCGTCTCTGACGGTGACGACTGCATCCTGCACCGCGGGAAACTTCTTCAACGCCGCCTCGATCTCGCCGAGCTCGATGCGATAGCCGCGCATCTTGATCTGGTGATCGGCGCGCCCGATGAATTCGATATTGCCGTCGGCGAGAAAGCGTGCGTGGTCGCCGGTTTTGTAGAGCCGCGTTCCGGTTTCAATACCGAATGGATTCGGGATGAACTTGTCTGCCGTCAAATCGGGACGGTTCAGATAACCGCGACCGACTCCCGCGCCGCCAATGTAGATCTCGCCGCTGACGCCTTCGGGAACTGGCTGCATGTCTGCGTCGAGCACGTACATCTGCGTGTTGGCGATCGGACGTCCGATCGGAAACGCGGTGTCAGGTTGATTGCTGTCGAGCTTGTAAGTCGTGGAGGTAACGGTGGTCTCGGTCAGACCGTACATGTTGAGCAGGGGGATGTTGAACTTCTGCCAGGTCGCAAGCTGTGCGGCTGGCGCACGCTCGCCACCGATCATCACGAAACGCAGGTGCGCGGGAGGCTTGGCCCCGGTGCGCGTTAATTCATAAACCCACTCGCGCCAGTAAGCGGTCGGTAGTTCGAGTGCGGTGACGCCGGCTTCTTCGATGATGCCGAGCAGGTTGGCATACGAAGCCATCTGCATCTCGTCGCGCATGACGATGCTGGCGCCGGCAAGCCACGTCGGGAACAGCTCTTCGATCATCACGTCGAAGCTGAACGATGCGAATTGAAGAATGCGGTCGGTTGGCTGAAGGTCTAGCTGGCGCGCGATCTCGACGCTGTAGTTGATGAGAGCTTGCTGAGAGATCATCGCGCCTTTGGGACGGCCTGTCGAACCAGACGTGTACATCGCATAAGCGAGACTCTGTGGAGCGATCGTATCGTGCGCCGGGTTCGTCTCCGGGTGGCTCGCGATCTGGTCGCGGTCGGTATCAAGACAGATCAACGTGGCGTCGCTATCGGGCAGGAGCGAGACTAATCCCTGGCGCGTCACAAGGAATTTGAACTGTGCGTCTTCGACCATGAATGCCAGACGCTCGCGCGGGTACGATGTATCGAGAGGCACAAAAGCGCCGCCCGCTTTCAGCACGCCGAGCATCGCGATCAGTGTCTGTGGCGAACGCTCCAACAAGATGCCGACCAGCGTTTCAGTGCCAACGCCGATGGAACGCAGATAGTGTGCGAGACGATTCGCGTGTGCATTGACTTCGGTGTAAGTGAGATTGCCGCCTTCGTAAGCGATGGCGACGGCCTCGGGATGTTTCTCAACGGCTGCTTCGAACAGTTGCTGGATCGCCTGGTCCTGCGGGTAGTCGGTTGCGGTGTCGTTTAAGTCTTTAATGAAACGCTGCTGCTCCGCGGGAGTCAGGATCGAGAGGTCGCTGATTTTCCAGTCGATGTTCTCGAGGGCGTTATCGAGCGCCGTGAAGAGATGTGAACTGAAACGGTCGATGGTTTCACGCCGGAACAGTTCGCTGCGGTATTGAATGCTGCCGGTGATTCCGTCCGGCCACATGCGAAACGATATCGTGATGTCGTTCGACACTTCGGGCAGCTCGCCGTGAATGTTTTCGAGCGAGAGCGTCACGTCGAACAGCGGGCAGCGATTGGTCGTCTGCTTGACACCGAGGTCTTTGACGACGCGCTCGAATGGATAACTCTGTCGCGCGTAGCCTTCGGTCAGGGTGTCGCGCACGCTGACGAGAAGCTGCCGGAAGGTCATGCGACTGTCGATGTCGTTCGCGATGGCGAGCGCGTTGGGTGGCTGATCCGTGGTCTCATCTTTGAGACGTGTCGGGCTGCCGACGACGATGGAGGCGCTACCGGTGTACTTGTGAAGACAAATCTTCAACGCGGCCAGCATCGCCGTGTAATTGAGGAATGGAGAGTTGCCCGTTAAGCGAGCCAGCTTGGCAGCCAACCCTTCGGGCACCGCGATGTCAACCGATTCGCGCTCTGAAGCGTAGCTCGACGGTCGTTCAAAATCTGTTTTGAGATTCGTGGTGCCGGCTTTGCCCAGCAACTTTTTGATCCAGTAGTCTCGGGCTTCCTTTGACTTTCTACTGAATGTTGGCACTTTAGTAGTTACGCTGCTCACAAGGCATTCTCCTTGGGTAATGTGATTTGGTTGATTCGATTTGGTCCACAGATTACACAGATTTTTTCCGAACAAATCTGTGTAGTCTGTGGACGAAAAGCGTTAGTCGATGCTGAAGTGGATGTCGCGGTTGGTGATCATTTCGCCCATGGCCACGACGATTTTTCGCTGCCCTTTGTAGGGGCTGCGGCCGTGGGCGGCGAGCATGTTGTCGAGCATCAGGATGTCGCCTGGTTGCCAGGGGAAGCGAGTCTCGCTTTGGCGCGAGGCTTCGCGGATTTCTTCGATGATGTCGTCTTCGATCGGTGAGCCGTCGCCGTAGTAGACGTTGCGCGGAAAATCTTCTTCGCGGAAAGTTGCACGCAGCGAATCGCGCACGTCCGGCTCGAGACAGGAGATGTGATGCAATTGAAGCTGGTTGAAAAACACCGCGTCGCCGGTCTTTGGATGTTGGGCCACCGCGGGGCGAATCTGTCGCGTGCGTAACACGTCGCCTTCCCGCCACTCGAAGTCGATGCTCGCAGCCTTGCAGTAATCTTCGACTGCGGCGCGGCTGTCCGTGCGGAAGAACGATTGCCAACTCACGTCGAGACCGTCAGTGTAGTTGCGCACGTACATCAATCTCTTTTCCGACAGCCGTTCGCGGATCTCCGGATTGAGTATGCGATAGAGTTTCTGGCAATCGATGATCGGCGTTTCCCCACCTTCCTGCGCGGCCTTCACGCAGTAGAAAAAGATACGCAACGGCCAGCGATGCAGGTGCGAACTCTCGTTGTGCGGCAGGATCGCTTTATCTGACGGATAAGGTGTCGAGCCGTAAACCTTGCCACCCACACCCTCGCGCGGCAGGTCGCCGTACTCACCAAACAGGTCCGGGCAAATCGCGTTGGCAAACTGCTCAAACTTCTCCACCGTCTCCGTCTCGAACCCGCGGAACAAGAGCGCGCCGTGACGGTGCAACATCTGTTCGACGAGTTCGCGATTACCCCTGGCCCAATCCGCGAGATTCACATCAGCGACCGCCGGCCGAACAACGAGCGGCAGAGGCTGTCCGGGAATGAGTGGCTCGGTCTCGATCAACTCACCTTGCGGCAGGCTGACGGTTTTCGGCTTGATACTCTTGAAGCGTTTGAGATTGCGCTGCTCGTGCTGTTGCTGCTCGGAAACTCTTTGACTCTTTTCCTGATTCGCGAGTAGTTCATCGAGTTTGCTTAGCGGCTCGTCGAGGTGCGTCGCGAAATTACTGAGCACCGTGGTGAGCTGCGCGAGCAGACGCTGGATTGCCGCGGCATCAAACAGCTTGCAGTTGTAGACGAGACGGGCTGCGAGTGCCGCGCGCGGTGCGACGATCAGCGTCGCCGGATAGTTCGTGCGGCTGCTGTTGCGCACGTCGCTGATCTCGAGATTGCGACTGTGCTCGCGGATGCTGTCGTCAACCGGATAATTCTCAAAGCTCAAAATGCTCTTGAACAGTTGCATGCCGCGCGGCACTTCGCTCCAACGCTGCACCTGTACCAGCGGTGTGTACTCAAACTCCCGCACCTTGAACTGCGCGGACTGAAGATTCTTCAACCACGTGCGCAGCGTCTCTTCGGCCGGAAGCTTGACACGCATCGGACACACATTGATGAACAGCCCGACCATCTCTTCGATCGCTTGGAGTTCGGTTGGACGACCCGAAGCCGTCGCGCCAAACATCACGTCGCGTTCGCCGCTGTTGTGTGCCAGCAGCAGTGACCATGCGCCCTGGACGAGGGTGTTCAGAGTCAACTGATTTTGCCGCGCAACTGATTGCAAAATGGCGGTTGCTTCAGTCGAGAGTTCCACGCGCTGCTCTGCGTATTGCTGTTCTTCGTGGCTCGATGCAGGGTCGGGTTCAGTGCCGAGGGGTGTCGGGCGCGTAAAGCCTTTCAACGTCGCGCGCCAGAAGGCTTCGACCTCAGAAAGATCGCGCTGCTGCAGCCAGGCGATATAGTCTCGATACGAGTGCACGGGTTCGAGTCGTAATTCTTCACCGCGCGAGAATGCTTCGTAGAACACAAACAATTCTTTGAGCACGAGGAAGATGGACCAACCATCCATCAGCAGGTGATGATGACTCCAGACGAAGCGATGCCGGTCGTCAGCCACCTGGAACAGTGCGAGACGCATCAACGGCGTGCTCGTCAAACGAAAACCATTGCCGCGGTCTGCGAGTAGAAACGCGTCAAACTTTTCCCGCTGCTCTTGTTCCGGCAGCCCGCGCCAGTCTTCCTGCCTGAACGGTATCCGCACGTCCTGCGCGACCACTTGATGCGGCTTCGAGATGTTGTTCCAGACGAAGACCGTCCGCAGCACCGGATAACGGTCAATGACCGCTTGCCACGCGCGCTCGACTGCCTCGACGTTCAGGTTGCGGAAGTCGCAAGACATCTGCGTGACATAGACGCCGCCGCCTGATTCATAGAGACTGTGAAACAGGATGCCTTCCTGCGCCGGCGAGAGTGGATACGCATCCTCGATCCTGGCGCGCCTTCCGTCACCTTCGTGCTCCACCTGTTCGAATGCCTTCTCAAACTCGTCAGCTTCGAGCTGCGCGAGCGGAAAATCTGATGGCGAGTAGCGATAGACTTCAGTCGTCTGGCAATAGTCGATGAGGGCGCGAAGTCTGTTGATGAAGTTTTGCGAGAGCGTGTTGATCGTCTCAGGGTGAAACGTGTCGCGGCTGTATTTGAACCTGACGTGAAGCTGTCCCTGGAAGATGATGCCGGCGACGTAGAGCAGGTGCGGCAGCTTGCCGAGCGATCCGGCGATTTTACCGATCTGGCCGTTGCCCATGCGCCACAACGAATTCTCCGTAAACAACTGGTCTGACTGCCCGAGGTAGTTGAAACTCACTTCCGCTTTCGGCAGCGACTTGAAATCTTCGATGAGGCCCGGTTCGCGGCTCAGATAACGCAGCAAGCCGTAGCCGATGCCATTGTTCGGAATCTGTTGCAGCTGATCTTTGACGGTGCGGAGGGTATCGCCGGGTGTGTGCGTGCCGTTGAGTTCCACGAGCACCGGGAACATCGACGTGAACCAACCCACCGTGCGCGACACGTCTGCGTCAGCAACAACAGCTTCGCGTCCGTGTCCTTCGACGTCGACGAGCAACGATTCCCCGCCGCTCCATTGCGACACCGTTTCGGCCAGCGCAGTCAGCAGTACGTCGTTGATTTGCAGTCGATGATTTTTCGGAATGTCACGAAGCAGCGCCGCCGTCTCTTCAGGGTTTAAAGTGACGGTCAAGATGTCGGCGGTCGATTCGAGACACGCGCCGCCTGCGAAGTCCACCGGCAGAGTTGCCACATGCCTGCGCGAATCGGACAGCCAGTAAGCCATCTCCGCGCGCGCTTCCACCGTGTTCGCATAAGCTTCGAGTTTTTCCGCCCACTGTTTGAACGACGTCGTCTTGGCTGGAAGCTTAACGGCATCACCGCGGGCGGACTGTTCGATCGCGGTCTGCAAATCTTCCAGGAGAATGCGCCACGAAACACCGTCGACCGCGAGGTGGTGAATAACTACGAGCAGTCGCGCCGGTTCGTCAGTGCCTGCATCAAAAAGCGCAACACGCATGAGCGGTCCGGCAGTTAGATCGAGGCTCGACTGCAACGCGGCGGCTTTCTCTTTGATGAAGGCAGCACGCTCGGTGGCTTCGATTGCGGAGAGATCGAAGTGTGTGAAAAGAACGATCTCGTCAGTCGCGGCGTTCGACTGTTGCCAGCCGCTTTCTGTGCGCGTGAATCGCAGTCGCAGTGCGTCGTGGTGCGCGAGCAGAGCCTTAACGCTCGCTTCCCACACAGAAGGCGAGAAGGCATCGCGCAACTCGAAGAGATAACCCATGTTGAAATGGTGTGGCTCGGGAAGTTCCTGCTCGAAGAACCAATGCTGAATCGGCGTGAGTGGCAGGCTTCCTTCAACCGCGGACTGTTGCGCCTCGATGGTTGGCGTCGTGCCGGCGACCGCTGCGAGTGCGGCGATGGTCTGGTGTTGGAAAAGCATCTTCGGAACGAGGCGCAGACCTTCGCGGTTCGCACGGGCGACGATTTGAATCGTCAGGATGGAATCGCCGCCGAGCTCGAAGAAGTTATCGTTGATGCCGATTCGTTCGACGCCCAGCACTTCAACCCAGATGTTGCGCAAGATCTCTTCGATCTTCGTGCGTGGCTCGATCAAGGCAGCTTCCTGCTCCGGCCGCGAACGGTCGGGCGCCGGCAATGAACGACGATCGACTTTTCCGCTCGACGTCAGCGGCAACGAGTCGAGCATCACGAACACGTGCGGCACCATGTATTCAGGCAGCCGATCTTTGAGAGACGCGCGCAGTTCGGCGTTCGTCACCGCCTGGCAGTCATGGACCACCACGTAGGCCACCAGACGCTTCTCACCCGGCGCATCCTCGCGCACGACCGTGACGGCTTCACGAATCGCCGTGTGTGCACAAAGCGCGGTTTCGATCTCGCCTAACTCGACACGGAAGCCGCGAATCTTCACCTGATGATCAATGCGACCGAGGATCTCGATATTTCCGTCGGGCATAAAGCGCGCGAGGTCACCGGTCTTGTAGAGCCGCGCGCCGCGTTCTGCGCTGAAAGGATTCGGGACAAACTTTTCCGCGGTCAGGCCGGGACGGTCCAGGTATCCGCGCGCAAGAGAGACGCCGCCGATGTGCAGTTCACCAGCGACGCCGGCGGGCGTGGGCTGGCCGTGCTTATCAAGAACGTAGATTCCGGCATTCGCGATCGGGCGTCCGATGGCCGGCAGCAGGGGCCAGCGGCTCGGTGTGTCTTCGAGTTTGAATGCGGTGACGACGTGGGCTTCGGTCGGTCCGTAATGATTGTAGAGCGTGCAACCGCTGAGTTTTCGGAACATGCCGACAACCGCCGCCGTCACCTGCAACTGTTCGCCTGCGGTGCAGATTTCACGCAGTTGCGCAGGCACGACTTCTTCCTGTACACCCGCCACTTCGGCCAGTTGTTGCACGACGATGAAGGGCGCGAAGAGTCGTTCGATCTTTTCATCCGCGAGGTATTGCCAGAGCGCCATCGCATCGCGGCGCACCTGTTCTTCGACGAGCACGAGCGTTCCGCCCGCGCACCATGTCGAGAAGATTTCCTGAAACGAAACGTCAAAGCCGAGCGAGGCAAACTGCAAAGTGCGCGTTTCGGGGACGGTCGTCGAGTGCGCTACCTGCCAGGCAATGAGATTGACGAGCGGGCGATGGTTCATCATCACGCCCTTCGGTTGTCCGGTTGAGCCTGACGTGTAGAGCACGTAAGCAAGATTGTCCGGGCTTGCGACGGGTTCGCTCAGGTTTTCAGAGCTTTGCTGCGCGATGGTTTCCCAGCCAGAGTCGAGACTGATAACTGTGCGAACGGGAAACCTGTTGGCGAATCTTTGCTGTGTTAGCAGTACGTCGATTTTCCCGTCTTCGATCGTGAAGCTGAGACGCTGTTCCGGGAATGTCGGATCGAGTGGGACGTAGGCGCCGCCGGCTTTGAGAATTCCGAGCAGGCCGACCATCATCTCGGTCGAACGCTCAAGCATCAGGCCGACACGCGCATCCGCGCCGGCGCCTAGTTCGCGTAGATGTCGCGCCAGTTGATTTGCGCGCCGGTTGAGTTCGCCGTAGGTCAACGTCGTTTCACCGAAAGCGATGGCGATCGCGTCAGGCGTTTTGGCGGCTTGTGCTTCAAACAGTTGGTGCAGGCACAGATCGGAGGGATAGGCGGACGTCGTATCGTTCCAGTCGTTCAGTATTTGTTTGCGCTCGGCAGCGGAGAGCATCTCTAAAGCTGAGATTGGGGCGTTGACGTTGTCGACAGCGCTGCGAAGGGTGTTGACGAAATGGCCGGCGAAGCGTGCGATGGTCTCACGGCGGTGCAATCGCGCGTTGTAGCAGACGCTGCCTGTTACTGCGTCGCCCGTGCGATCGAAGATCATTGTGATGTCGTTTTTGACCGGCGGCAGTTCGCAGTGAATCTCTTTTAATGCGATGGCGATGTCGAAGAGCGGGCACTTGTTCTCGACCTGTTCGAACTCGAGTTCTTTGACCAGGTTATTCAGCGGGTAGCTCTGGCGTGCATAAGCTTCCGATAACGTCTCGCGCACGGTCATCAGAAATGCTTTGAATGTTTGCCGCTCGTCGATGTCGTCAACCATCACGAGTGGGCCGCCCTGTGCGTTTGTCTCTTCGTCGCGACGATAGGCTGGACTGCCGACGACGATCGTGGTGCTTCCCGTGTACTTGTGCAGACACGCCTTGAGAGAAGCCATTAGTATCGTGTAGAGCAGGAACGGCGAGCTGCCGGTCATTTTCGTGAGACGCTGCGATACGTCCTCGGGCAAACCTATGTCAACGGCCGCGCGCTTCTCTGCATAGACCTTCGACCGGTTGAAATCGAGCGGCAGGCTCGAAGCGCCGATCTCACGCGACAGTTTGGTGAGCCAGTAATCACGTTCTTCTTTTAGTTTGGTTGTAAGAATCACTACGTCCGACATGCGGTTTCTCCGGCGTGGATTTTTTGGCGTCGCAACGAAACCGTTAAAACGGTTTCTCAACAATGTCAGCGCCCTACCACCGGGCTGAAGCCCGGTGTGAATGAGAAAGATTTTGAGGCTCTGCTGTCCTCGCCTGCCTGTTAAGCCTCACCTCAGAAGTCATCTCATTCTCACCGGGCTTTAGCCCGGTGTAAGGCGCCGAGGGTAAAGCTAAAAACCGTTTCAACGGTTTTCGGGTTTCGCGTCCATGGGAAACCGTTAAAACGGTTCCCCAACAATGTCAGCGCCCTACCACCGGGCTGAAGCCCGGTGTGAATGAGAAAAACTTTTGAGGCTTCAAAGCACGTGGTGGAATCAGCTTCTGTTAGGCTGCTGACCAGAGCACGGGGCAGAAGTCAGGATCGGTGTAATCGGGTTGGCCGTTGTTCGAACGGCAGAGGATGTCGTTGCGATGCCAGACAACGTCGCCGTTCGCGGTCAGTTGTTTGCGATAACGGTTAGATCCGTCCTGGTAGTGTAGAGAGATGGAGCGACGCGGTTGTGCACTGCGGTTCGGATCGCTGCCGTGAATAGTTCGGCAATGGTGAAAGCTGACTTGTCCCTTCTCGAGCAGCATCGGAGTTTTGACGACTTCTTTGCCGAAGCTTCCGAAACGACCTTCCAACACGCGCGGGTCGGTGGTGTGAAAACCTTTCAACTCTTCAGGGTGGTCCCAACGGTGGCTGCCTTCGATGAACATCAGTGTGCCGCGTTCTTCATCGCAATCGTGGAAGGGGATCCAGGCGGTTAACATGTCATCGGAAGTGCACGTTTGCCAGTAGGCACGGTCGGTGTGCCAGCCGATGCCGGTTTGATCCCCGCTCGCATCGGTCGGTTTGAAAATCATCTGGTCGTGCCAGAGTCGCACCGCTTCAGTGCTGCACAGACGCGCTGCAATTGCGCCGAGCAGTGGGTGACGCACGAGCGCCGACAGTTCGTTGTTTTGCAGCGAGACATAGTCGTTGATGCGTAATACGTTGCCGTCCTCCGGCTTCCAGCCCTCGAAGGGTTTGACGCTGGGTGGCAGAAGGAAGTCGCGCTCGCCGGCGTAGTAGCGGTCGCTGCCGTACAAAGCGTCGTCGATCTCTTCGTCTGTAAAAATCTTTTTGGAGACGTAATAGCCGTGCTGCCGGTAAAACTCGACCTCGTCGTCAGTGGGCAGTAGTTCGCGTTGTTCTGGAGTCAGGTTCATCGTCGATTGCCTTCATACAGTCTGAAAATCAAGAGCCGATCATGGAATTTGGCCGTCTCAGCTCCGGCTATGCCGCCGGATGTGAGGCGAGGCTCTGCCTCGCCGTCGGGTTCACTGAAGGGTTGGGGCTGGGCCCCTGGTTCGGCCTATGGCCCATGAATTTTTGGGCAAAGCCCGAACCGAGGGCGTAGCCCATTTCGCAATTTAGAGTTAGACGGCGTGGAAGAGCCTCGCCTCACATCCGGCGGCGAAGCCGCAATGAGTCGAGTCAAGTTTCATGAACAGTCAAGTTTCATGAACAGTCAGGTTTCATGAACAGTCAAGTTTCATGAACAGTCAAGTTTCATGAACAGTCAAAGTTTCATGAACAGTTCAAGTTTCATGAACAGTCAGTGGTGACCTAATTTGAGGTTCTTATCCGCAGATTACACAGATTTTATTAATTAATCTGTGTAATCTGTGGATAAAAAAGTGACACTAGGGCACTACCGAACAGTCAGGTTTCATGAATGGATCTGAGCAGTCACAGCTCCGGCGATTTGAAATTCATACTGGCCGTAGGGGCGGAGGGCTTCGATGAAATTTTTGTCCCTGGCCCATGAGAGGACTTTGCGTGCTTCTTTGAGTTGCGGAGAGTTTTCGGATGGCCCAAGGCCCATGCAGTACTGTAGCCATGGCTCGCTGCCGAGCGCGTAGATGTAGACGCGGCGGGCGCCGACGGCTTCAAGGAGATTGCTCGCGGCTGTGGAGTCGCAACCCTTCGTTCGTCTCGATTGGTCGTGACTGTACTGCTGCTTGATCGGCAAAAGCGACCCGTACATCCACGAGATCGGCGCGCCCACGCATTCCATCCCGAGGAACACCGTCTCGATCGGCCCGACAAGCTTTCGCAAATTCACGTACATCGCCTTGTCGAGACAGTTCGAATCCGCCGCAAACAAAATCTGTTCACGCCCACAACGAACCACATACCCGGTCTTGCCGTGCGGCAGGTCGGCGTGTTCTCCGAGGAACGGCACCGCGATGATCTCCCCTCCCGGGAACTCGATCGATTCCAGCGGCTCAACCGCAACTACGTTCTTGAATCCAATCTTCTCCGCCACGATTTTCAGCGACGGATCCGCGTAGAACATTCCCGACGTTCGCGGCACGACGAGGCATCCGATCCGCGAGCGCAGGTGCAGCAGCGTCTCGAGCACGAAGTGATCGTGATGGCCATGCGTGATGATGGCAAAGTCAATCTTCTCCGGCAGGTCGTGATACGAGAGCCGTTCGACCTCTCGGCGTTGCGAAGTGACTCCGATCCACGGGTCGGTCAGAATCGTGACGCCATTCCACTCGACCAGCACGCACGCATGTCCGAAGTAGCGCACGCGAACCGTCGCGCCATTCCATTTTTCCGTCTTCGGCGCACTCTCCGTGGTCAGCAACGGCAGCAGTCGCGCGTCATCCGACTCGTTCAAATCAAGCATCTCGCGAATGGCGCCGAGCGGTTGCGGCTCAGCGCACAGCCTGAACAGCTCATCTATGGACGGGCTTTCAAACGCGACTTGCCAATCAATCTGCTGCGCATCCGGCAAGCGCGGCGTGTTCAAAAAGAAAGGTCGCGAATCGTCGTGCGGTTGTTGAAAGATCCGGAGCGATTGCGCCTGCTTGTTGTAGTAAGGACTCTCGTAAAGGAGGCTCTCAAAAAATCTGACGATCGGATTGTTGTAGTAGTCGTAGTTGAGCTCGACGTAGCCGTTCAACGCGGCGGGCTTCTTCTCGTAGTAAGGTTCGAGGCTCTGGCCTTTGGCTTCTTTCGACAACTGATCGTAGAAGTTCGTGAGCGCGCCGGCAAACTCGATATTCTCGCGTTGCGACTTCATGGTGTCGTCCAGCAGTTGTCGAACTTCGCCGGCCCTCACAGGCGGGATGTCGACGAATGGTCCACCGATGAATTTCGGATTGCGCGAGGCTTTGACGTGCGCTTCCGGACTGCTCAGATACGAATTGAGCGTCTTCAACTGGTAGTGCACCAGGTGCATGCTGTAAGGCGCCGGAGAAATCGTGTCCGACCACGCCAGCCAGCTATTGAT
This sequence comes from Pyrinomonadaceae bacterium, assembly GCA_036379695.1. Classification (GTDB taxonomy): domain Bacteria; phylum Acidobacteriota; class Blastocatellia; order Pyrinomonadales; family Pyrinomonadaceae; genus PSRF01. Next base: position 22,298 of record DASVGE010000232.1, read on the forward strand.
CAGAGGCTCGACGGCTGTCGAATCGGCGAGGCGGTAAACTTCTTTATCTGACATAAGCTCCTCACTTATCCGCAGATTACGCAGGATTGAATAAAACAAATCTGTGTAATCTGTGGATTAGAAGTCGAAGACAAACTCGTCGGCATTCTCAAACACCGTCGCTTCGTTTTCGTGTTCGTCCGAACCGAACGGCAGATCAAGTAGCCGGCAAAGCGGTTGCTCGACGACGGCCTGCAACAACATTTCGTAGTGTTCGAGTATGCGAATGATGGTGGAAGAGTCGAACAGATCGGGGTTGTAGATGAGCGTGCACTTGAGACGATCGTCAACTTCGACCAGCGACATCTCGAGATCGAATTTCGACAGCACACCCGCGCCGGCAAAACCCTTGAGCGTCAATCCCGGCAACTCGAACGGCTCACTCGGGTTGTTGTTGAGCGCGAAGAAAACCTGGAACAGCGGATGCCGCCCGAGATCCCGCTCCGGGGCGAGTTCGTCCACGAGGTATTCAAACGGCAAACTCTGATGCGCATACGCTCCGAGCGTCACCTCTTTGACGTGCCCGAGGAAATCCACGAAGCGCGGATTCCCTTCCAACTTCGTCCGCAGCACGAGCGTGTTGACGAAGAATCCGATAATCCCTTCGATCTCTCCGCGCGTGCGGTTGGCAATCGGCGTCCCGACGACGATCTCTTCCTGCCACGTGTAGCGCGCCATCAACGTTTGCCACGCGGCCAGCAACGTCATGAAGAAACTGGCGCCCTCGCGCGCGCTCAGGGCTTTGACTTGTTCGGTGAGGACGTTTGAAACGTAGATGGTTTCGCGCTCGCCGCGAAAGCTATGGACGAGGGGACGCGGTCGATCGGTGCGCAGTTGCAGCGTGGTCAATCCGTCCAGTTGTCGTTTCCAGTAAGTAAGGTGCTCTTCAAGCACTTCGCCCTTCAACCAACCGCGCTGCCAGACGGCGAAGTCCGCGTATTGGATCGGAAGCTCATTGAGCGGTGAAGGCTTGCCTGTTGAATACGCCGCGTAGAGCTTTGACAACTCGGTGACCAGCACCTTTGTCGACCAGCCATCGGAAGTGATGTGTTGCATGGTTAACAGCGCAACATGTTCGTCGTCGTCGAGCTGGACCAGGGATGCACGCAACAGCCGTCCACTCGTAAGGTCGAACGGTTTACGCGCCTCTTCGGCGGCCAACTGCCGCGCACGCGCATCACGTTCACCGGGCGGCAAGTGTCGCAGGTCGATCGACGTGAGGGTTAAAGGTTGCGCGGGCGCAACAGCCTGCATCGGCGTTCCCTCGACGTTCAAAAAGATCGTGCGCAGCGACTCGTGCCGACGAACAATCTCGTTGAGACTTCGTTCCAATGCCGTCGTGTCGAGTTGACCTTTCAGACGCACCGCAGCGGGCACGTTGTAGACAGCCGTACCGGGCTCCAATTGCTCGAAGAACCAGACGCGCTCCTGCGCAAAGGAAAGAACGCACGGATCTTCCGGACGCGAGCGCCGCGGAATCATTTCCGCTTGCGGAGCGCCGACGCCCTTCTGCTTCAGCAGTCGCGCGAGCAGTTCGCGCTTGGCTGGAGAGAGGCCGGTCGATGTCTTCGAAGGTTCGTTCACCATGTGCCTACTTCAACCTGGAGCGCATCTGCCGAGACCGGAATGAGCGGAGAGAAATCGCGGTGCGCGATGTATTCAGGGCGCGGATCCGGACGCCAACCGAGCGTGTTGCTGACGCTGTTGTAGGTAACGAAAACGCAAACGCGATCCCACGGCGAGAGATTGTTTGAAGAAGCGTGCAGCAGCAGGCTGTGAAAGAAAAGCACCGAACCAGCGCCGCCTTTGATCGCGCGGATCTCGTTCTTCAAAGCCATCTGAGCAAGAATGTCTTTGCGAATCTTGTACTTCAAATCCGCCGTCAGCGTGTTGGCCCAGGAAGGCGCCGCCTCTTCGAGTTGTTCCGGCGTGAGCGCGCCCGGGAAGAACTTGTCAAACTGGATGATGTCGAGCATTCCCTCTTTGTGCGAGCCGGGAATGACCAGCATCGGGCCGTTGAATTCGTTCACTTCCTGCATGAAGAGGACGGCGGTCAGCGCGCGCGGCGCGGGCATCGAATCTTCGCGGTGCCAGTAGACGAAGTCCTGGTGCCATTCCCACTGGTCGCCCTCGAGCGCGACTTTGGCGTTGATCTTGAATTGATGAATGTAGACGTCGTCGTCGAGTAACTGTCGCGCGGGTTCGAGCATGCGCGGATGTCTCGAGAGACGGTCAAACGTTTCATTCGAGACGTGCGGCGCAAAGACAGTACGCACCGCGCCGCTGCGCTCGAGAACTTTGCGCGGAGTGTTCTCCTCGAACACGCGCGGCAGTTCGTATGCGATTGACTCAACGTCATCCGGCGAGAAGCAATCGGGAACCAGCAGGTATCCGTTCTCCTCGTAACTGTTCAACTGTTCTTTTGTCAGACGCATGGGTGTATTACTCACTTTATGGGTGTCGCGGGGGCGATTACGTTGCTGCCTTCGTTATTGCGGCCCTTATAGATAAAAACGAGGTTGTGATAGAAGTGCATCGCGGTGATGTGCTTATCGAAATACGTTGGGACGTAATCGTCCAACGTGAACTCTTCGTGATTCAGTCCATCAACTAACGACTTGAGATAGTTCATGCTGGTGTGTGGGGCGGTTAAGTCGCTTGAACCGCCGTAGTCGACATTCTGAACGTTGGACCAGTACGAAGTTTGTGTGTCTTCTACGACGTAGATGCCGTTGTCGGCGAGCAGGGGGAACAGGAATTTGAACGTCGTAATAACATGATCGTTGTGATGGCTTCCGTCGTCGATGATGATGTCCACGCGACCGATTTCATCGACGACTCGCTTTAAGAAGCTCGTGTCTGTCTGGCTGCCTTGAAAGGTCTTGATGCGTTTCTCGTCGTGAGGGGTTTTGTCGAAGATATCGATGCCGAAGATACGACTGTTGGGGAAATACGATTTCCACATCCTGAGCGATCGTCCACCGTTCTTCGGGTTGTTATAGCCGCCGATTCCGATCTCGAGGACGTTGAGTTTTTTGCGCCGGAAGGGTTCAAAGTGATGCTGGTAGTGTTGCGCATACCGGTGAACACCCTGCTTATCGGTCCCGTGCAGGAGCGCCAGTCGAGGAAGATTTCTTTGCAGGAAGAAACTGATCACGGAGCGTGTCTGGGGCTTCTTAACAATGCTCCTGAACGGAGCTTCAACCGCGATGGGAAAACTCAACTTGGACCTCCTTCGGGGGTTAATGGCCTTTGTCTTAGCCTGCGAAGCAGGCGTTTGCATAAAGCCTGGGGCGTAAGCCCCAGGTCACCCATAAAAAAGGGCGTTGAGCCCGCGAAGCGGGCGACAGCGTCACATGTTTTTGGCGGTTGCCAATTGGATCGGTACTTGGCGCGTAGCCCCAGGATCGAAATAAAAAATCGTTAGTCGAGCCCACTCCGCGCTGTCGCCCGCTTCGCGGGCTCCGTCGCCAATGGGGGACGCTACCTGGGGCTTGCGCCCCAGGCTTTATGCAAACGCCTGATTCGCAGGCTAAGAATTTACGTCTGCTTCGTGCCTGAGAGCACAGAACTTCGCAGGCTAAGAATTTACGTCTGCTTCGCGCCTGAGAGCACAGAACTTCACAGGCCAGGAATGATGGGCCATAATTACGGCGCGTAATCGGAGGCCGGCTCCTGCGCGAGGAGCATGTGGGTGTCTTCTTCGGAGAGAGCGTCGATCTCTTCGAGAAGTTCTGCGATTTTTTCCAGGTCGCCGGGTTCGTCTTCCTGCTGGAGCATTCGGGCGGCAAGACCGGCTACGGTGGGGGCTTCAAAGATGTAACGCATCGGCAGTTTCACCTGACAAGCTTCGTGGACGCGCGACAACAACTGCGTTACGAGCAGCGAATGTCCGCCGAGCTCGAAAAAGTTGTCTTCAATACCAACACGCTCGACACCCAACACCTGCGACCAAATACCGGCCAGCACTCTCTCCAACGCCGTGCGCGGCTCGACGTATGCTTCCGCGAGATCCGAGCGCGATCGTTCCGGCGCCGGCAATGCCTTGCGGTCAACCTTGCCATTCGGCGTGAGCGGAAACTTCTCCATCAACACAAACACCGACGGCACCATGTACTCCGGCAGCTTATCAACCAGGTAACTTCTCAACTCGCGCGCGGTCACACTCTCTTCGCCAACGACATAGCACACAAGCCGCTTGTCCCCAACGACATCTTCACGGACCATCGCGACACATTCGCGCACGCCTTCATGCTCGCCTACGACCGTCTCAATCTCGCCTAACTCAATTCGATAACCACGTATCTTGACCTGATGGTCCATCCTGCCGAGGAACTCGATCTTGCCGTCACGACGATAACGCGCGAGATCGCCCGTGCGGTACATGCGCCCACCCGGTTCGGCACTGAACGGATCAGGCACAAACTTCTCCGCCGTCACGTCAGGCCGGTTCAGGTAACCGCGCGCGAGACTCACGCCACCGATGTGCAACTCACCCGGAATGCCGAGCGGGGCCGGTTGCATGTTCCGATCGAGCAGGTATATCTGCGTGTTCGCAATCGGATGCCCGATGGTGGGCCGCTCTTCCCACGCGGATGTCTCGCCCGGCATATCGAGCGACGTCACAACGTGCGTCTCCGATGGCCCATACTCGTTGTGCAGCGTACAGCCGTGGATTTCCGAAAACATCCTTGCCACTGCGCGCGTGATGTATAACTGCTCCGAACCGGCAATCACTTTTCGCAGCCGTGCATCGAACGCGCCGTCCTCGCAGAAACCCTCCGCGAGCTGTTGCAGCGCGACCGCGGGAATAAAGAGTCGCTCGATTGAGAGTTCGGATAGCGTGCGTGATAAGCCGGCGATGTCGCGCCGCACGTGTTCCGGAATGAGTGTTACCGTGCCGCCGCCGTTCCAGGTCGAGAACATATCCTGAAAAGAAACGTCGAAACTGAGTGAAGCGAATTGCAACGTGCGCGCTTCCGGAGAGAGGTGCGTGTACCGCTTCTGCCACGTGAGCAAGTTGAGCAACGGGCGTTGCGTCATGGCAATGCCTTTGGGCTTGCCGGTCGAACCGGACGTATACGTGACGTAAGCGATATTGTCGGCTGTCGTTCGCGCTGCGAGAGTCTGATCGGAGTGAGCGTCGAGCGTGTCGCGCTCCGCGTCGAGACAGATCACGCGTGCGGCATGATCGGGAAGTTTGTCGAGCAGCCATTCCTGCGTTAACAGCACACTCACTCGCGAATCTTCCATCATGTATGCCAGCCGCTCCTTCGGATACGCCGGATCGAGCGGGACGTACGCGCCGCCGGACTTCAACACCGCGAGCACGCACACAGGCACTTCCATCGAGCGCTGGAGACAGATACCGACCAGCACTTCCGGTCCGACACCGAGACTGCGCAGGTGTGCGGCGAGTTGATTCGCGCGGCGATTGAGCTCGTCATACGAAAGTTGTTGTCCTTCAAAGATCGCCGCGATGGCGTGCGGCGTTCGCTCAACCTGCGCCTCAAACAGTTGATGAACGGCGAGGTGTTGCGGGTAATCAGCAGCCGTATCATTCCAGTCGACAACGACTTGCCGCCGCTCGTTTGCGGTCATCACCGACAACTCTGAAATCCTGCGTTCGGCGCCGGTCGCAATGTCTTCCAGCAACGCCTCGAAGTTCGCGAGCACTCGATCGATCGTCTCCGCTTCGAAGAGATCGGAGTTGTATTCGAGCGCGGCGCGCAATCCCTCTTCGGTGTCTTCCATGAAAAGCAGCAGGTCGAACTTCGCGGTGCCGCTGTTGAGCGTCATCGGACTCAGTGTGACGCCGTGTAATTGCAACGCATCGAGTGGCGCGTTCTGCAGGAGCGCGAACATGACCTGGAACAGCGGCGGTCGGCTCATGTCGCGATCGGGCTGCAACTGTTCGACCAGGTACTCGAACGGCATGTCCTGATGCGTGTAAGCACTCAGCGCCGTCTCGCGCACACGACCGAGCAGGTTGCGGAAAGTCGGGTCGCCGGACATGTCCGTCCTGAGCACGAGCGTGTTGATGAAAAAGCCGATCAGGTTTTCAATCTCGCTGCGATTACGGTTGGCGATGGGCGTGCCGATGCTGATGTCGTTCTGTCCCGTGTAGCGATGGAGCAGGGTCTTGAATGCCGCGAGCAGAGTCATGTAGAGCGTCGCGCCTTCACGGCGGCTGAGCGCCTTGAGCTTCGCCGATAAGTCCAGCGGAAGCATGACCGAGCGGGTGGCACCGTTGTAGGTTTGAATCGGCGGGCGCGGTTTGTCGGTTGGCAACTCCATGTTGGAGATGTCCGCAAGCTGTTCTCGCCAGTACGCGAGATGCGTGTCGAGCGTTTCGCCAGTGAGCGTCTCGCGCTGCCAGTGTGCGAAGTCGGCATACTGTAGTTCGAGATCCTTGAGCGGCGATGTCTGGCCCTGCGCGAACGAGTTGTACAAAGCGCCGAGCTCTTCGATGAGCACGCCGATGGACCATGCGTCGAAAACGATGTGGTGCATCGTGAACAGGGCGATGTACTCCTGCTCGTCGAGACGCAGCAACGTCGTCCGCATGAGCGGGCCTTCGGAGAGGTTGAACGGCTTGCGTCCTTCATCCGCGGCCATTCGACGCGCTTCGGTTTCGCGCTCGGCGGAAGACATGTGTGCGAACTCGATCACGGGCAGGCTGATGGGTTGCGGTTCGGAAATGATCTGCACCGGCTGGCCGTTCACGACGCGGAAGGTCGTGCGCAGAATCTCGTGACGACGCACGATCTCGGACAGTGTTTGTTCGAGTGCTTTCACGTCGAGCGCGCCGCGGATGCGGAAGGCTCGCGGGATGTTGTAAGCAGCGCTGTCAGGCTCTAGCTCCTGTAAAAACCAGAGACGCTGTTGCGCGTATGAGAGCGCGAGGTTTCCTTCTCGCGAGACACGCGTGACTGGGGGTGTCTGTGTGCCGGTTTCGCCCGCTAATGCTGTCTCGATGCGTGCAGCAAGGCCTGCCGCTGTCGGCGCTTCAAACAAACTTCGGAGGGGAATCTCGACACCGAAGGCTCGACGCATTTGCGAAACGGCTTGTGTCGCGAGCAGCGAATGGCCGCCGAGTTCGAAGAAGTTTCCATCAACGCTCACGCGTTCCACGCCGAGCAGTTGTGACCAGATTCCGGCCAGCAGTTCTTCCGTCGCCGTTCGTGGTGCGACGTATTCAGCTTCCTGTTCATTACCCGCATGTTCGGGAGCGGGCAGTGCTTGTCGATCCACTTTTCCATTGCGCGTCAGTGGCAGAGCGTCGAGCGCGACGAACGCCGCGGGGATCATGTACTCGGGCAATCTTTCCTGAAAGAACGTGCGCAACTCGCGCGCTGTAAGTGCCTCTCCGTTAGTCTCGACAACATAAGCGACTAGCCGGACATCGCCGGGCGTATCTTCTCGCGCTGCCACCACGCATTCGCGCACTCTTTCATGCTCGCGCACCGCCGCTTCGATCTCACCCAACTCGATACGCGAACCGCGCACTTTCAACTGTCCATCCTGTCGTCCCACGTATTCGATGCGACCGTCCTGGCGGTACTTCACGATGTCGCCCGTGCGATAGAGCCGCGCGCCCACTTCTCCGCTAAACACATCGGGCACGAACCGCTCGGCAGTCATTTCCGCGCGATGCAGGTAACCGCGCGCCACACCCTCGCCGCCGATGAACAACTCACCCGTCATACCGGCGGGGACGAGGTTTAAATGCTCGTCCAGGATGTACACACGCGCGTTTGCAATCGGACGTCCGATGGTCGAGCCTTCGCCGCTTTGTACGCGCTGGATAGTCGTATCAACTGTGCATTCCGTTGGGCCATACACGTTGTAGTAAGTGACCTTGCGCGCTTGCGCACCTAAACGCTCCCACAATTGTCCATCGATTGCTTCGCCGCCGACTAATACCAGGCGGACCAGACGCACCACCTCGCCTGCGTGCTCGCCCAATCCGGCGTCGAGCAACATGCGCAACTGCGATGGCGTGCAATCAAGTGCGTCCACGCGATGACGCGTCAGGTAAGAAAGCATCTCCGTGCCGTCGCGTCGCACGTCTTCCGGCACGATGCAGAGGGCATGACCGCTCAGCAGTTGGACCATTTGTTTGAACGAAGAGTCGAAAGCGAGCGGAGCATTCAGACTCACGCGCAACGCATCGCTCGACGAGCACTCGATCTCTGCGTAGATCTCGCGTCGCAAAGCCTGCCAGAGATTGACCGCGGAACGGTGCGTGATCATCGCGCCCTTCGGCTTACCTGTAGAACCGGAGGTGTAGATGATGTAAGCCAGATTCTCCGGCGCGATCTCGGTTCGAAGATTTTCTGCGCTTTCCTGTGCAAATCGATCACGATCGCGGTCAAGGCATACGACCTGAGCATCCTGTGGCGGAAGTTGAGGCAGCATCGATTCCTGCGTGAGCAGCACCTTCACGCGCGTATCCTGCAACATGAAAGCGAGACGTGCCGGTGGTTGCGTCGCATCGAGCGGCACGTAGGCGCCACCCGCTTTGAGAATGGCGAGCACGGCGACCAGCATGTCCGTCGAACGTTCCATGCAAAGCCCGACACGTGATTCGGGTCCGACTCCGATGCCGCGAAGGTAGTGCGCCAGTTGATTGGAACGCTCGTTTAGTTCGCTGAAAGAAAGTTGCGTTTCTTCATAGATGAGTGCGGTCGCTTCGGGCGTGCGCGCGGCCTGGGTTTCGAAGAGTTGATGCAGGCATGCGTCGCGATCAAATGCGGCGGCGGTGCTGTTCCACTCGACGAGCAGACGTTGGCGCTCGTTCGCACCGATCACTTCGAGCTCAGCGATCTTTGTTTCGGGATCCGCAGTGACGTTTCGCAGGAGCGACGTAAATCGTTCGCTCAGCAATTCGATCGTGCTTTCGGGATAAACCGACGGGTCGTAGTGAAACTCGAACTTCAGACCGCCATCGGCGAGCACGCAAGAGAGTCGGAGCTTGAATCTCTCCGTGTAAACGTTCTGCCTGCTGACACTGAATCGCGCTTGCCCGCACTGTTGCGCTTCCGGCCACAGTAGGAAGTCAAACCCGATAGCGCCGTCGCGCTCCTCGCCAGAAACGTAATACTCCTGCCACTGTCGCGCCTCATCGGCAGCGCTCTCAACGCGACTCACAACCTCCCGCACACGGTAGTCGTCCTCAAAGTGGCACTGCACCGGAATCCAACGCTCGTACAACCCGTGCGCGCCTTCCATCTCTTCATAAACGCGTCCTTCACAACGCATGTGAATCCGCACGTCGGGCTGAAGGCTCAGACGCGAGATCAACGTCTTCCAGCAGGACAGCAAATAAATCTCAAGAGAGACGTCGCTCTTCTCGGCTGCCGAGATGATGCTTGAATACACGTCCGGTTCGACGGCCGCTGGAAGAATCAACGGCGCGAACGACTGCGCTGCGCCTTGCGAATTCTCGAGCGGCAGGATGTTGTGCTGTGCCTCGGCGATCGCCTGCGCACGCCAGAATTCGCGTCCAGCCTCGCCGTCTTCGTCTTCGCTCAAGCTGTGCTGCCACTCGGAGAACTGGACGTATTGAACCGTCTCGTCTTCAGCGCAGGTTGCCTGTTCGCCCGCACGGTATTCCTGGCAAATTTCGTCGAAGAGATTTTTCAGAGAGCGCGTATCGGAGCACAACGCGGACAAGGTCGTGACGAGCAGGTGTCGTTCGGGTTCGAGCGCGACAAGACAGAACTGCGCGGGCGCCTGGCCAATATCAGCGATATCGACAGTGCGAAAGTCCAAAGCCGCCTCTTCGGAAACAACCTGCACCGGGGTCTTCATGCCGGGCAAAAACTCGAAGCTCGTGCGCAGGATTTCCTGACGCGCAACGATGCGTTGAAGCGCTGCCTGGAGTGCAAACTTATCGAGCATGCCGTCTATGGCAACAACCAACTGCGCCTGATACGCACAGCTCTCCTGCTGCAACGACCACAGATATTTCTGCTGCGGGGACAGGCGAAATCCCTGTATGACTTCCTGAGACATAGTTTTTTACTTATCCGCAGATTACACAGATTGGTTCATGTAATCTGCGTAATCTGTGGATAAGCACCTCAAATTGGAGTAAGGCTCAGACATCGCCACGAGAATCTGGCGTGGGCCGGAGAAGGGTGCGCGACCGTGCGCGACCGCCATGTTGTCGATGAACAAAACATCACGCGCCTGCCACGGGAATGCGATCGTGGCGCGTCGATAAGCTTCCTGGATCGCGGCGATGGCTGCGTCTTCGATCGTCGTTCCATCACCGTAGTAGGCATTGCGCGGAATGTCGGCCTCGTCCATCTCGCTCAACAGCACGCGACGCACCGCAGGATCGAGCGACGAGACATGAAACGCATGCGCTTGATTGAACCAGACCATCACACCTGTCTCAGGATGATTGACGACCGACTGGCAAACCTGTCGTATGCGCAAACGATTCCCGCCAAGCCATTCCGGTTCGATGCCCGCGCTTAAACAATAAGCCTCCACCTCTGCCCGATCCTGAGTCTTGAAGAATTCCTGCCACGGCCGGTGCAGCCCGTCGCCGAAGTTGCGCACGTACATCACCTTCTTCGCGATGAACTGCTCTCGAATCGCAGGATCGATGAGATCGAACACCGTGCGGCTACAAGCAAGCGGGGTTTCGCCCCCAACCACTGCCGGCTTGACGCAATAGAAGAACACCTTGCGTGGCCAGTGCAGCGCGTAAGACATCTCGTTGTGAAGGAAGATCCACTGGTCTGACGGATACTCCGTCGAGGTATAAATCTTGTTGCCGATCTCCGAGCGCGGACTGGATGGCTCAACGTAATCGAGCAGCTCGCCGGAGACGTTGCGTGCCAGTTGATGAAACGCATCCACCGAATCGACATTGAAACCGCGAAACAGAATCGCGCCGTTTTCGAGCAGTTGCTTGTCGATCCACGCGCGATTGTCTGCTGCCCAGAACGATAAATCGACATCCTCGACTTCCGGTTCAACAACCAGCGGCACTCTCTCACCCGGACGCAACGAGCGACTGCGGACCAGGCTCTTTGTCGAAGCCGAAATCGTCTTCGGCTTCACGCCGACGAATTTTTTGAAGTTTGATTTCTTGAGTTCTTTGTTGACGGTCATGCGTTGTTGCTGCTCGGCTTGGGTGAAGATTTCCAGTGTGCTCAGGCGCGCGTCGGGCTGCGCGGTGATGCTTTGTAACAACGTCTCGAAATGTTTGTGAATACGCGCGACTGTGCCGGCGTCGAAAAGCTCCGTGCTGTATTTCCAGACTCCGCTCAGTATGCCCTCGCGGTCGCTCATGATGATCGAGAGGTCGAATCGCGAGACTTCGTAATCGAAGTTGAGTGGTTCGAGTTTCAATCCCGGTAGCTGTTGAAAGGGTTCGGGCGCGTAATAGTTAAAGACCACTTGAAACAGCGGCGAGACGCCGGGAATTCTTTCGGGCTGCAACTCTTCGATCAACTTATCGAAGGGCAGGTCCTGGTGTGCATACGCGCCGAGCGTGACCTTGCGCACGCGGCTCAACAATT
>DASVGE010000233.1:0-6492 GCA_036379695.1 Pyrinomonadaceae bacterium
ACTTACCCGACCCAAGCAAAGGCTAAGCTGAAAACAAAAGCGAAATTAGAAAATGGCAAAAAACTTAGTCATCGTTGAATCGCCTGCCAAGGCGAAAACCATAAATAAGTATTTGGGAAAGGACTATCTGGTTAAGGCCTCGATAGGCCATATCAAAGATCTGCCTTCGAAGGGTCTCGGAGTTGATATCGAACACAACTTCGAGCCGACCTACGAACTCATTCCTGACTCGAAAAAACGAAACAACAAAAGGATCGTCGCCGAGCTGAAGAAAGCGGCGAAAGAAGCCGAAGCAATTTACCTGGCTGCTGACCCGGATCGTGAAGGCGAAGCAATCTGCCAGCATCTCGCCGAAGAGATCGTTCCGAAGCGACCGGCAAAGCCCGCGTATCGCGTGATGTTCAATGAGATCACGAAGCGCGCGGTGAATGCTGCGTTCGATAATCCGCGACAGATCGATGAGAACCTCGTGGATGCGCAACAGGCGCGACGAGTGCTCGATCGCCTGGTGGGTTACAAAGTCTCACCGTTGCTCTGCCGCACGATTGGCGGGCGCTTGAGTGCCGGCCGCGTGCAGTCAGTGGCGCTACGGATGGTGGTGGAACGCGAACGCGAGATCGAGCAGTTTGTAAAAACTGAGTACTGGACCATCGCAGCTAATCTGAGCTCGAAACTGCCGCCGGCGTTCGACTCGCGCCTGCTCAAGATCGGTGAACAGACGGTCAAGACGAGTGGTTTCGATCAGGATCTAAAGAAGAATGAAATCTTAATCAACGACGAGGCTAAGGCGGGCGAGATCGTCGCCGAGGCTGAGAAACAGTCGTTCGTCGTCAACGATGTAACTACCAAGGAACGTAAACGCAATCCGGTTCCTCCGTTCATCACTTCCAAACTGCAACAGGAAGCTTCGCGCAAACTCGGTTTCGCGGTGAAGAAGACGATGATGCTGGCGCAGAAGCTTTACGAAGGCGTCGAGCTTGGGCCGGAAGGTTCTGTCGGTCTCATCACCTACATGCGCACAGACTCAACGCGCGTCTCGGATGCGGCGCTGGGCGAAGTGCGTGATTACATCGATCGACAATACGGCCACGATTATCTTCCCGAGAAGGCGGTGTTCTATCGTTCGAAGAAGGACGCACAGGACGCGCACGAAGCGATTCGCCCGACCGAAGTTGCACGCACGCCAGATTCGTTAGCGAAGTATCTCAAACCGGAAGAGTTGAAACTTTACCGCTTGATCTGGCAGCGCTTTGTCGCGTCACAGATGACTCCGGCACTCTTCGATCAAACCACGATCGACATTCAGGCCGGCAGGTTCATCTTCCGCGCCACGGGTTCGGTGCAGAAGTTTGACGGCTTCCTGAAGATCTACCAGGAGGGCCGCGACGAGAAGACAGAGGAAGACGACGAGGCCGAACGCAGTCTGCCGGTAGTTGAAAAGGGCGAGACTCTGAAGCTGAACTCGATCACGCCCGAGCAGCACTTCACCGAGCCGCCACCGCGTTACACGGAAGCGACCCTCGTGAAGGCGCTGGAAGAAAAAGGCATCGGACGGCCTTCGACTTACGCAGCGATCATGTCGACGATTCAGGAACGTGAATACGTCGAGAAGAATCAGGGCCGCTTCTATCCCACCGCGCTCGGCAAGACCGTGAACGATCTGTTGATCGACGGCGGCTTCGACGATCTCTTCAACGAGACTTACACCGCGCGCATGGAAGAGGAGCTCGACGAGATCGAGGAAGGGAAGATCCGTTGGACCAAGGCGCTGCGCGAGTTCTACGACAAGTTTGAAGGCGACCTCAAACAGTTTCAGCACTACATCAAAGACATAAAAGAAAAGAGTGTGCCGACCGAAGAGGTCTGTTTGAAGTGTGGCGCACAGGGAATGGTGCAGAAGTGGGGACGCTTCGGTCCGTACCTGAAATGTCTGAGCTGCGAGGCGACGCGCGATGCTGAACCACCGGCAGGCGCTGACGGCGCGGGTAATTCAACGGAGCCGCAGGCTGCGGGCGAAGAGGCGGAGCCGGAAGTTTGCGAGTTGTGCGGGAAGCAGATGCAGTTGAAGCGTGGACGCTTTGGTCCATTCCTGGGCTGCACTGGTTATCCGGAGTGTCGCAACATTCGGAAGATCGGAAAGACCGGCGTGGCAGCACCGCCGCCCGTGCCGCTGGATGAGAAGTGTCCGGTGGATGGCGCGCAACTGGTGAAGCGTGTTGGTCGTTTCGGTGAGTTTGTCTCGTGTTCGAATTATCCGAAGTGCAAGTACATCAAGCAGGAGACGGTTGGGGTTTCGTGTCCGCGTCCGGGTTGTAAGGGCGAGATCGTCGTGAAGAAGTCGAAGCGCGGCAAGGCGTTTTACGGATGTTCGGAGTATCCGAACTGCAACGTGGTCTACTGGGACAAGCCGGTGCTCGAGACGTGCCCGCAGTGTAATGCTCCGTTCCTGCTAGAGAAGACGACGAAGAAGCAGGGAACGTTCCGTTACTGCGCAAACGAAGACTGCGGCTACAAATCCAACGAAACTCCCGAACCGATCGTAAAGCCACCCGCCACCCGACCATCCCGCTCGCCAGCAAGTTAGAACGTTAGCCGCAGATTTGCGCAGATGAACGCCGATCTAAACCTGCGTTCATCTGCGAAAATCTGCGGCTAACTTCTTTTCAGCGCTTGCAACCTTTCCGAGGCGGGTGCAGTATTAGCAGACCACCTACTTTCTTCGAGGAGACCATCATGATTCTTCGTCGCTCCGCAGCTGTAATGCTGCTGCTGATCTTTTTGATTTCACCTGCAACACTGCTCGCACAACAAGCGGCCCCGCAAACTCCCGCTCCCGATCCAAACGATCCGATTCAACGCATCAAGGACGAAGGCATGAATCGCTCGCAGGTAATGCAGACGCTGAGTTACCTGAGCGACGTCATCGGACCACGTTTGACTAACTCGCCCGGCATGAAACGAGCCAACGAGTGGACGCGCGACCAGTTGACCAAGTGGGGCCTTCAGAATGCGTACCTCGAGCCGTGGGGACCGTTTGGCCGTGGCTGGACGTTGAAGCGGTTCTCCGCGCAGGTTACCGAACCAACCGCCTTTCCGGTGATCGCATATCCAAAAGCCTGGTCGCCCGGCCTCACGGTTACCAGCGACGTCGTTTACATCGAGGCCAAGACCGAAGCGGATCTCGAAAAGTACAAAGGCAAGTTGAACGGAAAGATCGTGCTCACTGCTCCACCGCGCGAAGTCGCCGCTCGCTTCACAGCGCCGGGTACCCGCTTAAACGAGAAAGAATTGCTCACGCTCGCGGATGCGCCTGAGCCGCGTCCGGGTGGCAATCGTAGAAACTTCGACGGCAATCCGTTATTCAGAGCTGAGTTGGAGTTTACGAGTGCCAAGATGCGTTTCTTTCAAGCGGAAGGCGCAGCGCTACTCGTCGATCCAGGGCGCGGTGACGGTGGCACCCTCTTTGTCGGAGCCGCGAGCGTTCCGTCGCCGCCACGCGATCCCAACGCTACCGGACGAGGTCGCGGCCCATCGGCATACGAGAAAAACGGACCAAAAGTGACGCCGCAAGTCGTACTCGCCGTCGAGCACTACAACCGCATCGTGCGCATGTTGCAGGCAGGCGAACCAGTGAAGATGGCGGTGGATATGGCGGTGGAATTTCAGGATGCCGACCTGATGGGCTACAACACGATCGCGGAGATTCCCGGCACCGATCTCAAAGACGAGATCGTGATGTTGGGTGGTCACATGGACTCGTGGCATTCAGGCACGGGCGCCACTGACAACGCCGCGGGCGTTTCCGTCGCGATGGAAGCCGTGCGAATCATTCAGGCACTCGGCCTCAAGCCGCGCCGCACAATTCGGATCGCGTTGTGGAGTGGTGAGGAACAAGGACTGCTCGGTTCACGCGCTTACGTTAGCGAGCACTTCGGCAGTCTTCCGGATCGCACGACTTCCGCTGCGCCCACTACTGGCGGTGCGAACACGAGCGGTAATGGCAACGGTAACGGCAATGGTAACGGCAACGGGAGCGCCGCCCCAGCCGCGCCAACGGTGGTGAAGAAAGCCGAGTACGACAAGTTCAGTGCCTACTTCAACCTCGACAATGGCACCGGCAAGATTCGCGGAGTTTACCTGCAGGGGAACGAAGCCGTTCGTCCAATTTTCCGGCAGTGGCTGGCGCCATTCCGAGACATGGGCGCAAGCACACTCACGATCTCAAACACCGGCGGTACGGACCACCTGGCTTTCGATGCGATAGGTTTACCGGGATTTCAGTTTATCCAGGATGAGATCGAATACGACACGCGCACACACCACTCAAATCAGGATGTGTTCGATCGTATCCAGGGCGACGACATGAAACAGGCGGCGACGATCATGGCGGCGTTCGTCTATCAGACTGCGATGCGAGACGAGAAAATACCACGCAAGAAATAATCCGTTCGAAATCCGTGTAATCCGCGGTTAAAACAGCCACGGATTACACGGATGATTATTGTCCACCGCCCGTAAGCACGTATTGCTTCACGTAGCGACGCAAGTTCTCAATATTACTTTTCCGATAAGGCGCAAAATCCTGCGCGATACCTTCATCCGGCATCGCCAAAAGTATGTACGCTTCCAGCAGTCCTTCCTTGTCGAGCTTCCGGATGATCTGAAGCGAAGGGTCGACGTTCTCGGGCTTGACACCTTTCTGTTCGTCTAACGCTTTCAACGCCGAGCGCATCGCCGCCGCTTCTTCTTTCACACTATGCCGGTAAGTCTTTTCATTCGGATGCTGCTTTAGGAATTCCGACGCGGCCCAGTTTGCGCGAACGAGAGTGTACGTCAGCCACGCCGCTGCCGAACCACTCTTGTCGTCCTTTTTCATCATGTTCGGGTCGAGCGTGATGGTCGTCTCTTTTTCACTCTTCCTGTCGACACTCGCAGGCAACTCGACGCGTGGATGAGCGAGCGAAATATTCACGCGTTCGGCGTACTGTATGAACCCGGCTCGAGCCAGCCGGCTATACGGTTCGGCGATGTACGCTTCGACAAACTTGTCGCCCGCTTCACTTACGCGGCCCTGCTTCATGAGCGAGTCGCCCCAGTAGCGGTAAGCAGTTTCACGATCCCGATCGATATCGATGGCGCGAGCAAACCATTCACCGGCTTTCGTTTGATCGGCCGTTTTGAAGTAGACGTCGCCGATGAAGAGCGCGGCGTGGTAAAGCTTCGGGTCGAGTAGGAGAGCACGGTGGTACATCTCGAGTGCCTTCGGAAAGTCTCCTTTAGCGAAGGCGGCCTCTCCTTCTCGCATCGCATCGTCGACATCTTTCTTGGCTGAAAATCCAATATCGCCTTCGGGCGTGATGTCGTCGAGCAATGATTGTACGAGTGGCGTATTCGCTCCGAGTTTCTGTGCCTTGAGCAGCAGTTCCCGGCCACGCAAGCGCGCTTGTTTGCGCGCTTCAGGATCTTTGAGATAGATGGCTTGCGTAGTTACCAAGATGGCGAAATGCTCAGCCACATCAGGATCGGTAGGATGGGCCGCCGCGAGTTTCTCAAATAGCGGCAACGCTTCAGTGAACTTCGCCTCTTTGTAGAGTTGGAAAGCGCGACGTCGATCCTCATCGTCCTGCTGCGCGAAGACAGGTAAGGCGAGCGCTAACACTACTACTACAAGGATGTGGATTTTTGAAATTTTCGGGTGTGCGGACATGGCGGAGAGTCTATCCGCCAAGGCAAAAGAACGCAAAAGAAACTGGCCGCAGATGAACGCCGATGCACGCAGATTTTAGATCTGCGTTATCTGCGTTCATCGGCGGCCGCTTTTTTAGGTTAGATTACGCTCGAGTTCCGGTTGATACGACGACCGCTTCTCTGCGTTGGGAAGATGCGCGCCAATAAAGTTTCGCAGCGACATGATCAGTGCCGGTAGCACCACCGTCTTCGCTGTTTTCGAAAGCTCCTGCACAAAAGCGTCGCCAATGTTTCCGGCCTCGTCGCGAACCCGCTCGAAAGCATGAGTGTTGGTGACCTTCTGGAAGAAGCCAGGTCCCGAATCGTGTTTGCCGTTGTCCTGTCGCGGCGCCATGCTTCCGGGCGTCGTGATTGGGCCGGCGGCCAGCGACTGTGAATCATAGTGTTTCGACTCTTCGCCAAAGCGATCGATAGCCGCCCGGTAATCATCACCATCGCCTTTAACGTAGTTTGCAATGCAATATCCGGTGCAAAAGCCGACGCCCATCGCCGCGGCACTCCACACAACGGGCCGTTTCTTGAATTGCTCTCGCCAATCGAGAGTATCTTTGACAGCCTGTACCTGATTGGCCACGGTTTCCTTAATCTCTGTTACTGTATTTGAGATTGAATCGCGGGCCACGTCCATGCGACGCTGAAGTTCCTCTTTGGAAGGCTCCTCAGCGGTGTACTCTTCAGCGCGAGCCAATCCTAAAGTTCGTTCTTCAGCCATTGCTTGTCCTTTCTCAGTTCCTGAACTGTTCT
>DASVGE010000234.1:0-10769 GCA_036379695.1 Pyrinomonadaceae bacterium
ACTGGGTAAGAGTCAATGCGACTACCGGCACTTCAACCTGTTTCCTGTAGACCTGCATGCGACGGCAGAGATTTCCGGAAGCGTACTGACGGCCTCAGGTCGTCCGGTTGATAAAGGATATGTGCATTTGTTCAAGAGCGAGGAAGGAGAGTCCAGTCGTTTAGAATTCACAAAGATCGAAGCGAATGGATCCTTCAAGTTTGAGGGCATTGCTGCTGGCGAATACCTCCTGGTCCTAAACCCTGATAACGAAGCACCTGATGAAAACGATCCACCCTACCCCCGCACCTTTTATCCGAACGCCACAAACGAAAGCGGCGCAACGAAGATAGTCGTGACTGAAGACGCTAAGCTGGAGAATCTCATTTTGCGAGTTGGGCCACCATGGAAAGCCAGGACGGTCTCAGGAAGAGTGGTTTGGCCAGACGGCAGTGTGGTTCCGAAAGCCAACCTTTCGCTATACGCTGGCGATCGATACGTTCGAAGCGTCGACGTTGATAAGAATGGGCGGTTTAAGTTTACGGTTTACGGTGATTTCAAATACGCCATCGAAGCGAAGGAATGGGGTGAGCGCGCGGGTAACTCCGGCCGCATCTCGATCACCGAAAAATCTACAAACCTGACGCTCGTTCTGAAGCCCTGAATACTTTGATTGATTGGATTGCGTTCATCCCTTTACTTCGACGAATCAACACTCACTTGATTGCGCTTGTAAACGTTTCAGTCCTTCATCACAAAACTGACTTGCGCCAGAAGTTTGATATACGTTCCTTATTAGTTCCGGCGGCTATCAGCTGCATAGGTTTGGCGTTGCAGTACCGGGAGATACACAAACTGTTTTTTGCTCTCGCATCGATATTCGTTTTTGCTTTTTGGGTGTATGTCTCAAGGCTCTATCGGGCAAGTGCATCAAGCGCGCGTCAGGTGTTAATGGCGATCGAGCGCGAGTGGGGAGTCAAAGAAGAGTTCGCGCTTTACAATACGCACGGACAGGTCGGCCTAAGCCGCTATGGGCTCTTCACTACTCAAGTCGTATGTCTGGCTGTTCTCATTGTGGTGTGGATCATACTTTTAATTTTGCTTCGAAATCCGCCCGCCGGTTAGCGACTCGGGTCGCAATCAGAAGTTTGAATCGACGGAGCGTGCAATGCTGACTGATTTTCTTTGGGAACGCCTCGATGAAGCACGTGTTAAGGAGATCGAGGCACACTGGGCTGCTGAATCAGAGGAACGCATCGACGCCGTCGACCGCGGTGAGTTGCAGACCCTAGACGGACCAAACGCCCTTCGAGAGCTTCGCTCGTCCCTCAGCAGATGACGCATGTTCGCAACGCTCAACCTACGAAGCAAGTAACGCTAAGCATGTGTGGCCCGGAACCTGCGAAGCAGGTGGTAGCATAGAGCCTGGGGCGCAAGCCCCAGGTAGCCTTTCAAATAAAAGCCCTGAGCCCGCGAAGCGGGCGACAGCGCTGTCACTTGTTTTCGCAAATTGGACTGAATTAGCCGACGCCTTCGACGTATTTCCAACTGCAAAGTAACCGGCTAAGTCAATCCGAAGCCGTACTTGAATAATGGGTCGTAATTCTGATCCCCAACATTAATCGGAATCTGGGCCATGGAGCGGGGCCAGGTGAAGGAGAGGCGGCCGATGGGTTTGAAGTCGCCGAAGAGGACGTCCGTGACGCCGCGACCTTCGGTGCCGGGGAGCCAGGCGGCGACGAAGGCGTCTGCTTTATCTATCACTTTGTCGATGATCACAGGGCGACCTGAGATCAGGACGATCAGGAGTGGCATTCCGGTTTGCTTCATCTTGTCGACCACGGCGACGTCTTCTTCGGAAAGTTCGAGGTTTTGACGGTCGCCCATGAACTCGGCGTATGGAATCTCGCCGATGACGACGATGCCGAGATCTGCTCCGGTCGCATTGGCTCCGTCCTTGGAATAAGTAATCATCGTTTGTGGTGAAACGGTTTCCTTGATTGCTTGCAAGATCGTCGTGCCGCCGCTCGTTTGGTTGCCACTCTTTCCCTGCCAGCTTATGGTCCAGCCGCCACACTGGTTGCCGATATCGTCAGCACTCTTCCCGGCCACGTGAATCCGGGTGAGCTTTTTCGAAACCGGCACGATGCGCTTTTCATTCTTGAGCAACACCAACGTCCCGCGTACGCATTCACGTGCAACCTGTCGATGCGCCGCCGAACCAAAACTCGCGTGCAGCTTCCGATCGGCCAGATGCGATCGCCCCGCATCCATCAACCCCATCGCAAACTTGACCCGCAAAATCCTCGTGACGGCATCGTCAATGCGCGACATCGCCACGCGTTTCTCCCTGACCAGCTCAAGCAGCGAAGCGTAAAGCTCGCGATACTTCGCCGACACCATAAACATATCCATACCGGCATTCGTCGAAGTTTCGATCTGACTTTTGTAGTCGCCCGGCATTTCATCGATCGCGTCGTAGTCGGAGATCAGGAAGCCTTCAAACTTCAGCTCATCTTTGAGTATCTCTGTCAACAAGCGCTTGCTGCCGGAACACTTCACTCCGTTCCAACTGCTGTACGACGGCATGATCGTTCCCACACCCGCTTTGATCGCACTGACATACCCGGCCATATGAATCTCGCGCAGCTCGCTCTCGCTGAGTGGTACGTCACCGCGATCGAGTATTTGCACGTCTTCTTTCAGCTTCCTGCCGGTACCGTATTTCGTGCCACCATCACCAATCCAATGCTTCGCGCATGCAAGCACGCTCAAAGGATCGCTGAGATCTTTGCCCTGGTATCCGCGGACTGCCGCTTCGCCCAACAGGCGCGCCAACTCCGGTGTCTCGCCAAAGCCTTCGTAGCTTCTGCCCCAACGCTCGTCGCGTGCAACCGTGACGCAAGGCGCGAATGTCCAGTTGATACCGGTAGCTCTTGTTTCGATCGCAGTGATACGTGCTGCACGCTCGACAAGCTCGGGTTTGCGCGAGCAGCCGAGGCCGATGTTGTGCGGGAAGATAACTGCGCCGAGGACGTTGCTGTGTCCATGAACGGCGTCGATCCCGTAGAGGATCGGAATTTTTAAGCGCGTGTTTTGCGTGCGTGATTGGAAACCATCGTAGTGATCAGTCCAATCGATCAGACTGTTACCGTTTTTCGGATCGGAGCTGCCGCCACTGAGTATCGATCCGAGGAAAAGTTTTTCCACGTCGCTCGGATCTTTAAGACTCGCCGAGTTTGTCTGGATCATCTGCCCGACTTTTTCCTCGATCGTCATGCGTGAAAGCAGGGCCTGCACTTTTGCATCGTTCGCGCGAAGAGCACCTGGGCCAGTGCGTCTCTGCGGTTTCAGAATGCCGGCGGGCGCGACCAGCGATGCGGCGACACCTACCGCCGAGGCTTCGATAAACTTTCGTCTGTTAAGTTTCATGGGTCGACATAATAAGCCAAGAATTTCGATTTATGGTGGAAAGTTGTAATCTCTAACAAATAATCAAAAGCGAGGTGACGCGATGACGGGTTTCTGGCAAGACTTGCGACAGGCGCTACGTGGCATGTGGAAGCAACCGGGCTTCACGCTTGTTGCTGTAGTCACGTTGGCGCTGGGCATCGGTGCGAACACTGCGATCTTCAGTGTTATCAATGCTCTCATTCTTAATCCGCTGGACATTGCTGAAGCGGAACGCGTAGTCGCGCTCTGGCGCACCGCGAAAGACAAACGCGACAAAGGCCCGACGTCCTATCTCGACCTGCAAGAGTGGCGCGCGCAAAGTAGCAGCTTCGAAGCGATTGCAGGTTACAAACCGAACGCCTTTGTTCTCCTCGGCGATCAGGCTGAACAAGTGCAGGGCATGCGCGTCACGGCAAACTTTTTATCACTGCTCAAAATTACGCCCGTACTTGGCCGCGACTTCCAGCCAGAGGAAGAAAAGCGCGGCGCCAAAGACGTCGTGATCATCAGCCATCCATTCTGGCAGCAACGGCTAAACGGTGAGGCGGGCGCTGTAGGTAAGGACATTATTATCAATGGCAAACCATTCACCGTCATCGGCGTCCTCCCGCACGACTTCGAATTTCCACTGGCCAGACGTTCGACAGAACTCCTGACCACGGTGGCCCGTGAAGAAGGAAACCTGGAAGAACGTGGCGCGATGGTCTTCCTCACCCTTGGACGTTTGCGGCAAGGCCTCACCCACACTCAGGCGCAAGCGGAGCTGAACAACATCGGCGCCAATCTCGAGCAACAGTATCCACAGTACTGGCGCAACACTACTGCTTACCTGGTGCCGGCAGGTGAAGAACTCGTCGGTCCAGAGATCCGGCGCGGATTGTGGGTGTTGCTCGGCGCGGTAATTTTCCTGCTACTCATTGCCTGCACAAACGTTTCGAACCTGTTGCTCGTGCGCGCCAGCGTGAGGCAAAGAGAGTTGGCTTTGCGCGCCGCATTAGGTGCAGGAACATGGCGCATCCTGAGGCAATGGCTGACCGAGAGTTTGTTGCTTGCGTTGCTCTCGGCATCGATAGGCGTGTTGTTCGCTACCTGGGGACTGAAACTGATCAAGTTTTACGGCGCCGGACAACTGCCCCGACTTCATGAGGTGCAGATTGACTTACCGGTGTTGACCTTCACCATTGTTGTTTCGATCGCGACTGCCGTTGTCTTCACTTTACTTCCGGCATTGAAAGCCTCGCGTCCCGACATCAACGAAGTTTTGAAAGCCGGAGCGAAGTCTGCTACGAGCAGTAGTTCGTTGTGGCGAGATTCGTTGGTCGTGGCGGAAGTCGCGCTGGGTCTCGTGTTGCTTATCGGCGCGGGCTTGATGATGCGCAGCTTTGCCTCGTTAACGAACGTACATCCGGGTTTTGATCCGCAGAATGTTTTGACAGGGCGAATCACGCTCAGTAGTGCTGCATATGAAGACCCGGAAGCACGGCGGCGTTACGTCAGCCAAACGATCGAGCGACTCAAAGCTCTGCCGGGAGTCGAGAGCGCGGCACTCGTCGCACCAATGCCTTTCAGCGGCGCGGAGATCGGCGGCGACTTCAGGTTCGAAGGCCAGGTCGCTGAACCGGGACGTGAACCTTCAGCCAACGTGCGCAACGTTACGTCAGAATACTTTCAAACAATCAGAATTCCATTGCTGAAGGGACGCTATTTCAACGAACAGGACCAGCGGGGTAACGTCGGCGCAGCGATCGTCAACGAAACGTTCGCGAAGCGCTACTTCGCAAACAATGATCCGATCGGAAAACGCATCAACGAACTTGGCGTTAATCAGAACGAAGGCGATCCAAAGCAATATGAGATCGTCGGTATTGTTGGCGACGTACACCACAATAGTTTGACGAGATCTGCAACGCCCGAGCTCTACCTGCCACATCAACAAAACAGTTGGCCCTGGGGCAATTTCCTCGTACGTACGACGAACGATCCGGCAGGTCTCACTCGCAGTTTCACCGAGGCGATTCGCTCGACTGATAAGACCGTGCCGGTGACGAGAGTCAGGCCGTTAACGGAGGCAATTTCTGACACGATTTCGCAACCGCGGTTTTATGCGTTGTTGTTTGGACTGTTTGGCGCGACCGGCTTGCTGCTGACGCTGACAGGCATTTACAGCGTGATCTCCTACACAGTCTCGAATCACACGCGCGAGATCGGGATCAGAATGGCGCTCGGCGCACAAGGCAGGGACGTGTTGAAGTTGATCGTCGGGAAAGGCCTCGTCTTAACGCTAATCGGCATCGGCATCGGGCTACTTGGCGCGTTCGGTATTACGCGCGTGATGCAGACGTTGCTGTTCGGAGTAAGCGCAACTGACTGGTTGACGTTTACGGTCGTCGCGATGTTGCTTGCGTTCGTCGGTCTTCTCGCAACCGTGATACCGGCGCGCCGCGCGACAAAGGTGGATCCGCTCGTGGCGCTCAGGTACGAATAAAGCCATCCACAGATTACACAGAAAAATAATCTGTGGAATCTGTGGATGGATTGCTTAGCCCAGCCAGGTCGCGAGGTACCAGATGTTTCCGAATTCGTCGTTGACCCGGGCGGTGCGATCGCCGTAGGGTTCGTCTGAGGGTTCTTTGGCTGATGTCGCGCCGGCGCTGAGTGCTTGTTTATAAGTTGCATCCACGTCTTCGACGTACATGTAAATTGCCGACGGCATCGGTTGCCATTGATCGTGCGCTTCACCCATCTCCACGATCGAATCCCCAAGCCGGACTTTTGCGTGATAGACAAAGCCCTGCTCTGACTGATGTCGCTCAACCACCTCCGCTCCGAAAGCCTGCTGCAGGAAGTCGATGAACTTCGGAGCTCCAAGGGGATGGAAGTAGAGCGTGACCGTATGGAGATCCTGTATCGGAGTTTGATCGAAGCGCGTAGCGATGTACCACTCGTTACCACCAATATCCTTGATGCCGGCGACGCGTTCGCCGTATGCCTGATCCGAAGGCGGCACCACAGAAGTGGCACCAGCTTCAACCGCGCGGGCATAAACCTCGTCAACATTCGGCACGTACAGGTGAATCGCCGCGGGACGTGGATCGAGAGTTGGACCACCCACAATCAATACTGCCGATTCGCCAATCCTGACCTCGCAGTGCATCCCTCCCGGCCCAGTCGCGCGGTACGACTCCACCGCTCCGAACGCATGCTTCACAAAGTCGACTAACTCGGCCGCGGGTTTCGCAATCAAATACGGTGTAACAGTGTGGAAGCCTTCTCGTTTGAACTTCCTCGATTGAACTGCGGTACTCATCTTGTCCTTACCTCCTAACTGTTCTTTGAGCGCGGCGCGAAACTGTTCCGAGGGCAGTCCCCGCAGTTCGCGCGCAATCGCTACCAGTTCATTCAACTCACGATCCGCCACCACTGGTTCGCGGTTTGCGAGCAACGCGCTGACAGCGTCGTCGAGTTGATCGATGATGGAACGTTCAGCCATTTACTTAAGCTCAGTCTCCTCGCGCAATCGTGCGCGAAGATTTTCCAACCCCCGAAATTGCAGTTGCTTGACTGCACCCTCGCTGCGATTCAGATCCGACGCGATCTCGCGAATACTCTTCTCCTCGCCGAAGCGCAGCAGGATTACTTTGCGCTGATCCTCGGGCAGCGCATCGACGGCGCGAAAGAGACGGGCACGACGTTCTACTTGTTCGAGATCTGCAGCCACAGACGTCTCAGTTGCACTTTCTGTTTCCGACAGTTCGCGTGACTTCTTTCGAACCTGATCAGCGATCGCGTTTGCGGCGATGCGATAAAGCCAGGTGACGAAGGGAGCGCCACGCCATTTGAACTTGCCGATGTTCGCAAGGGCCTGCTGAAAGACGTGCGCAGTGAGGTCCTGTGCTTCCGAACGATCCTGGACGCGGCGCGCTATGTACGCATAAACCTGATGGAAATTGCGTTCATAGAGCTCCGCAAAGCAGCCCGGGTCATTCTGAGCAGCCTCTACAGCCGTGCGTTCGTCCGATTCAGTCACTCTGGTTATAAAAACTGTGATTAGGCAAAAAGGTTACGGTGAATTTTAGCCAAAACTGATCATTTTTGGCGTAAGGCGGCGATGAAGGAGGCGCTGCGGCGACGAGAAATGGGGACGCGTACGCCGCTTTCAAGCACTGCCACCGATGCGCCGGCGCGCGTGCGAGACAGTTCGCGCACGCCGTCGAGACGCACGAGGGCGCGTCGATGGGCGCGGATGAAACCGTGTTTTTGCGCGCGTTCTTCCAGGAGTTGCAGCGACTCGCGCAGGAAGTAACTGCGTGTGCCGACCCACAGTTGCGTGTAGTTGCCGGCCGCTTCGATCCAGTCGATCTCGTTCAGGTGTAACACGGTGGCGCCACGTGAAGTCGTAACGACAATCGTTTCGTCGCGCGGAGCAGTCGAGGCGGAGTCCAGGCGCTTCATCAACCGCTTAATCGTCGTCGCAAAACGCGCTTCGCTGACAGGCTTAACGAGATAGTCGAGCGCCTCTGTTTCGAAAGCCTTGATCGCAAACTGATCGAAAGCGGTGAGAAACACGACCGCGGGCATGCGCTCGACTGTCCTTCGCTTGATCACTTCAAACCCATCGATACCCGGCATCTGGATGTCGAGAAAGACAACGTCGGGCGGGGACGTTTCGAGAGCCGACAGCACTTCAGCGCCGTTCCGGCATTCGCCCGCAACAACAAACTCCGGAAAGTTTGCCAGTAGTTGCCGTACGCCGCGACGCGCCGCCGGTTCGTCGTCGGCAATCAAAGCTTTCCACTTAACCTGCTTCATCGTTTGGCTCCGGACGCAGCTCACGATATGGCACGCGCAAGGTAGCGATTGTACCGCCTTCCGCTCGCGGCGCGATCTCGAGCGTGGCTTTGTCGCCGTAGAGTACGCGCAGGCGTTCGCGTGTGGTGTCGATGCCGTGACCTGTTGGTATCGCGGCGGCAGGATCGATGCTGACGCCGTCGTTGATAACAGTGATCTCCACCACGTCGCCTGAGCGCACGGCGGTGACGAGCAACAAGCCGGCATCGGGATGTTTTGCGATGCCGTGACGAATCGCGTTCTCAACCAGATGTTGCAACGAGAAACTCGGAACCGCTGCGGACAGAACCGCGTCGGGAATCCGGAACTCCGGTCGCAAGCGATCGGAGAATCGCGACTGCTCGATCGCGACGTATTGCTTGACGAGGTCGAGCTCTTCGCCGAGCGTGACTTCGTTGGCGCGATGGCGCGTGAGAGTGCGACGCAGCATCTCGCTCAGATGTTCGATGATACTGACGGCGCCATCGCGATCGTTGTCACGCACGAGCACGGTGATCGTGTTGAGTGTGTTGAAAAGAAAATGCGGATTGAGTTGTGCCTGCAACGCTGCGAAACGTGCGCCGGCGAGTTGCTCGGAAAGTTTCGCTACCTGCACCTCACGGTCGCGCGCTTCGATGAAGTAGCGCGTTGCGTGCTCGATGCCTACGACGCAGAGATACACGGCCACGCCGAACGGCAACGTGATGAAAATCCAGCTTAACCACTCAACACCAAACTGCAGCCAGAATTGACCAACTCCGTTCTGCATTGCGGTGTAATAAAGGTCGGGAGCGAAGATGCGGATCAGAATGAATCGCAACACCTGGCCGCAACTCGCCCACGCAACGCAGAACATGAGCGACATGAACAAGTGTAGCAATGCGCGACGCACGAGATGCGGGCGCGCCAGTGGCCAGCGACGCGAGATTGCGAAGACGCCGGGCGTAAGAAACGCGTAGAGCAGCCAGTCGAAGAACTCGAAGAGCAGTTCGCGCAGGGTTGCTGGTTCCCAACCCTGTAGCCGCGCCTGCGCGATACGATTGATGACCGCGAAGATCGCGGGCACGATCCAGGCGGCGGAAACGATCATCCAGGGACGCAGTCGTGGTTGTCGCACCTGCTCAAAGTAGCGCTGGTCCAGCACGCGCTGCAATACCGTTCACGTCAAAAGGCACGCCGCTCGCGTATTTGTTGTTGTGACTCGGGTATCGGGTCAGTACCGTAACGCGTAGCGTCGGGTTCGTGTTGCCGGTCGTGACCCGACGCTACCGCGTTACGGTACTGACCCGAGATCATTAAGGAGTACAAACATGTCGTTAAAAACTCTCGTATTCTCAATCGTGTCATTCGCCTTGGGTGTCATTTTGGTTGCATCAACAACCACAGCGTCAAGTGAAGGCGATCGCGCGGCTGACGCTGCGGCAATCCGCGCACACATCGGAAGCATCTTTCAGGCGTTCATCGATGGCGACGAAAAGAAGATTTACGACACGCACTCGGAAGATTGGCGCGGCATGCTCGAAGGCTATCCGACGCCGATAAAAGGCATCGACGAATACATGCGCGCCAACGGCATCGATTGGCCCAAGCCTGCAAACGCGCCGAAATCGAGGCCTTACTACGCTGCCGGTACCACTTACAAAATGGATAATTTCGACGTCCACTTCTACACGCCGGAGTTGGCGGTCGCGAATTTTCTCGGCGAGTTTCAGAGTAAAGACGGCGTGACGCTGCGACGCTTCCGCATCATGGACATCTACGCGAAACGAAAAGGAAGCTGGATCCAGGCAGCCTCGCACACAGTTATCGATCCGGACTGGCGTGCGCAACAGATGTCACAACCAAGGACCATTACACCGGAGACTCGCCAGCACA
Organism: Pyrinomonadaceae bacterium; assembly: GCA_036379695.1. Lineage (GTDB taxonomy): Bacteria > Acidobacteriota > Blastocatellia > Pyrinomonadales > Pyrinomonadaceae > PSRF01. Next base: position 10,135 of record DASVGE010000234.1, read on the forward strand.
TACTGGCTAAGCGAGACGCAGTGTGGAAAGCATGGTTCGCAAACGATCGCACGCAGTTGGAGAAACTCATTCCGGCAGAAGTGATCGCAATGGGCGACGGCGAACAGGGTTGGTCCGATCGAGCAAAAGTCTTTGCTGACGCCAAAAGCTTCGCTGACGCCGGCGGCAAATTAGTGCGCCTCGAGTTTCCCAAGACAGAGATTCAGGCCTACGGCAACACAATCCTGATCTACACAACCTACGTCTATGAAACCGAAATAAACGGCAACCGCTCAACCTCAACCGGCCGCGCCACCGAGATGTTCGTATGGCGGGGGGATGAGCTGGCGAACGTCGGCTGGCACATGTCTTCCGGGAAATAGTTCAAAGCCAACCGGAGCCAACCGGCTTTGCACAAAAAGTTATTTTTGGCGCTCTTCGCTTCGGCTTCGCCGCCCGATGTGCTTCGGCTTCGCCGCCCGATGTGCTTCGGCTTCGCCGCCCGATGTGCTTCGGCTTCGCCGCCCGATGTGCTTCGGCTTCGGCGTCCGATGTGCTTCGGCTTCGCCGCCCGATGTGCTTCGGCTTCGCCGCCCGATGTGCTTCGGCTTCGCCGCCCGATGTGCTTCGGCTTCGCCGCCCGATGTGCTTCGGCT
>DASVGE010000235.1:0-11636 GCA_036379695.1 Pyrinomonadaceae bacterium
ACGTTCCGCAACTCTCTCGTCGTGACTGCAAAGCACCAGGATCGCGTCTGCTTTCGCGACCTGGTGATTCATTAAATGGTAGTCCCAGATTTTTTCGGCCAGCGCGAAGGTCTGTTGGTCCATGTGTTCTCAGGCGCCCCATCACACCTTACTCCTTGTTTAAGCCGCAGCCTCTTCGTTAACCGTGGCTGCTTCCAGTTTATCCTTCTTCGAAGTCGGATCGAGTAGACGCGCCAGCAGCGGGATGAAAGCGAAACTTACTGGCGCCAGGAAGATGCTGATGAAAGAAAGCACGATTGCCATCGCACATGCCAGTGGCACGGCGAGTGAGCGCCGCGCGATGCGTCGTTCGAGTGCGGGCGTAACGTCTTTCTTCAGTAGGTTTGCTTTAGCTGCATGACGCCAGATCAGGAACTTAGCTGTGGCGACGCCACCAAAGCTGGCGGTGTAGAGAATGAACGCGGTGCGGCTCCAAAAGTTTTCACTGAAGAGCGCTGTCGGAAACGGAACAAACGAAACACACAGCAGCAGGAAGAGATTTCGCCAGAGCAGGCCGCCATCGTAGTCTGCGATGTAACGAAAGATGCGGTGATGCTCGATCCACATCAAGCCAATGATCAGAAAGCTGATCACAAAACCAGCCACGCGCGGGAGCAGTTCGACCAGAGCGTGGCGCAGAGCAGATTCAGTGTGCTCGGTAATATGGGGGACTTTGAGTTCGAGCACGAGCAACGTGATCACGATAGCGAATACAGCGTCGCTAAAGAAGACCACACGCTCGAAGCTCAATAATTTGTCGGGTTCATGTTTATCCATTTACTCGCGCCTCAAAAGGATTGGGGTAGCCACAAAAAGGCACAAAAGCACAAAATGATTAATTAAAGACGGGCCAGAAAAATTTCGAACTTCACGACGGGGCACGCACTCATGCGACTCACATCTTTCAGTCATACTCGACCGACTCTTCGATCGCCGTTCACCATCAACTCGCAAGCCTTGAAAGCGTACTCCTCGAAGTACTCCAGTCGCGCCGAGAGGACCACCCACGCCTTCTTGCCGGAGCGCCAGAGATAACGTCGTGGCAGATCAGGAAATTCTCGGCCCAGACTATCAACGTGTTCGGTCGTCGTAAACAGCCACAGCCCATTTGTCGCCGGCTTCTTCTCACTGTTACGCAAGGCACACAGGAGCGTTTCATCAAGATAGACGTAAGTGAAGCCAAACATGCGCTTCACCACCGGCCGGATCGGCTGCAACTCGTCCAGCACAAATGGAAATGGATCGCGACTCATAAGCTCCTCGCTGTCTAAATCCGTCCTCAGTGCGTTAATCTGTGACCAATCTCTGCTGAAAGGAACCTGGAATGGCGCCACCACTCTACCGGATCATTCTACAAGTGGACAATCTCGACAAAGCTGAAGAGTTTTATGGAAAGCTGCTGGGCGACCGCGGGCGACGTATTCCGCGCGGCTCGCGTCATTACATCGATTGTGGTCCCGTGATTCTGGCGCTGGTCGACGTTAACGGCGAGGGTATTCCGGGCCTCGAGCCGAAGCCGCTGCCCGATTACATCTATTTCGCGGTGAGCGATGTCGAAGCAGTCTACCAGCGAGCGCAGGAGTTGCAATGTCTTTCGACTGAAGATGTGCATGGCGCGAGCGCCGGTGACCTCGTCAAGCGTCCCTGGGGTGAGCGCTCGTTTTATGTTCACGACCCGTGGGGAAATGGACTTTGCTTTGTCGATGAGAAAACACTATTCACTGGCAAGTAGACTATGAGTACTGAGCCAACATATCAGGCAGCGAATACCGTTGCGCCAATAGTTGAGGCGCACTTCGCTCGCCATCTCGCGGAGGCGCGCCGGCTTGGTGAAGACGGATTGGCGCCCCAACCAGACGCGCGCTCAATCGCTGCGATCATCAACGCGACCTTCTGGGCCAGCTTCCGCCCGGAGGAAGGCCGCTTCCCCAAGATCTCGCTCGCCTATCTACCGCCGGAAGCAGCGCGGTTGCCGATGATGTTTGAGCATCCGCTGCCACTGACCGCAGGTGTTCTTACCAAACTCGCCCCAGCGGTCGAACGTCCGGAGATCCATCTCGGCGTTTGGAATCATGGCGACGAATTAAGGGTCTGGGGGACGACGCGAACCATTCCCAGCTTCTGTTTTGTGCTGGAGGACATCGAACCGGGATTGTTAGTCGTCAAGCATCGTCGACTTGATGGTTTTGGCAAGTATGCCAACGTTGCGGTGCTCAAAGGGGAGCAAGTAAAGGTCATTGACGAGAAGGGCACGAGCTTGCCTGACTGTCCTTCACTGCTCAAAGCGTTACTTGCATTCACAGCAGCCGCGACTAATGGACCACATCATTCGTTGAATATCCTGGTCCAGTTGAGCGCGTCGATGCGCGCACAGGGACATGGCGGCACATTGCTGGTCGTGCCTGCTCGATCGGAGGCCTGGCGAAACTCGATTGCGCAGCCGATTCTCTACTCGATTACGCCTAAGTTTGCGGCGTTGTCGGACCTGTTGCGTCAGGAGGTTGAGGAAGAAGGCCGACGGCAGTGGGAGAGTGCGCTGCGGCGGGTAGTGGATACGATTGGCGGATTGACGGCGGTTGACGGAGCCACTGTTATCAACGATCAGTACGAAGTGCTGGCGTTTGGCGCGAAGATTCGTCGACGTGAAGGAAGTCAGCCTGTTGACAAGTGGATTATTACTGAGCCGATTGTCGGCAACTTACCGGTAGTAGTCCATCCGACAGAGCATGGCGGCACCCGGCATCTCTCCGCCGCGCAGTTTGTCAACGATCAGCGTGACGCGCTGGCGCTGGTGGCGTCGCAGGATGGGCGCTTCACGGTCTTCGCGTGGTCGCCGTGCGAAGAGATGGTCCATGCGCACCGGGTGGAGTCGCTGTTGATGTAGTAGAACCGCAAGAGATTTAGGCGACTCCTTGGAGTGCGGTGTCTTGGCACCGCTCTGGTCTGGCTAAAGCGGTGCCAAGGCACCGCACTCCAAGGAGTCGCCCGATGTTACGGAGTGAATGTGCGGCGGTAGATAATTCCGGAATAGTTCAATCGCATCGCGCGTCCATCCACGATCGATTCAAAACTGATCCAATCTGGCGCCTCCGGGTCACCAATCCCAAACTTCCCATCGCTGCGCGGCACGAGTGGTTGAACGCCGTCCATGAATAGCTGGCCCTTGCGCAATACGACGCGCGTATCGCCGTACCAGGGACTGTCGTTGTGGTAGTGCCCGGCGAAAGCTTCCCAGTCCTTCTTCGTTTCAAACGTCTTCGGGCCGTTATACTTCGCGCCCAAATACCAGTTGGCGCCATGGAACGCCTGCGTCACCTGTTGATTCTCCCGCACAAATCCGAGCACGAAAGCGTCGAAGTCCGGGTGCTTTACGATAAAGCGATCGGGCGCGATACGTTCGAGCACAATTCTGCGATGCGCATGCACGAGCACGAGTTTGTCACCTTCAGCAGCGAGTTCCAGCTTCTTGTCATCAAGTGAAGTGTACGTTCCGACGTAATCGGCTGCGTTCTTCACTTCATTGGCAGCGGGCGGGGCTGGAGGCGGGTCGGGCAACGCTTTCCCCGCTAACGACGCGTTGAAGAGTTCGATCGCATACTTCGTCACTGCAACTGGTCGATAACCGCGAAGGTTTGCATTAACCGACGCAAACGCGCCGATGCCTGCTGTTACATCAACGTCGAGCGAGGAGCTAAAAGCCACCATCCCACCCGTGTGACGCAAACGCATGTGCCCGCCGATGTCGCTCACCCAAATGCCGTAACCATACGAGGCCGGTTCGCCACGATACGGCGAGTTGATCGCCGGCTTCGTGAAGAGCGCAAAAGCCTCTTCTGAAAGCAGGCGACCTTTCGGCAAGGCGCCACGATTCAGAAGCATGCGAATGTATTTCGCCATGTCTGACGGTGTCGCAGCGATACTGCCGGCAGCGATATCCACTTCGATCCATTGCGCCTCAGCCAGTGGACCATTAAGCGGAAACGGCTTTCCTTCGGCGAGCGGCTCGTAGCCGATGGCCATCTGTTTGCGCAAGTCGTTGGTGATGATGGGCGAGCTCGCAGACATTCCCAATGGCTCAAGCATGCGCGCGCGCATCGAGTCGGCGAACGGGCGTTTGTCGATAGCTTCGATCAGGAATCCGAGAATGTTGTAACCGGTGTTTGAATAAAGGAAACGTTTGCCGGGTTCGTAAGCTGTCCAGAGTTCGCCAAGCAGCGCATCGAGCAGCAGCGGCGCGCCCGGTAATCCACCGGTGTGACTGAGAACGTGATGAGTTGTGATTGCTTCGAATTTGGAGTTGATCTTTAACCAAGGCAGGTACTCGACGATCGGTTTGTTGAAATCGAGTTTGCCTTCGTCTCGTAATTGCAGGAGCACGAGACCAACAAACGACTTCGAGATCGAGCCGATCTCAAACATCGTTTCCGGAACGACGCGCAAACCGGTCTTCGTATCGGCGTAGCCGTAAGTTGAAGCACGGATGAGGCCGTCGCGATTTGCGAGTGCGAGTGTCATTCCCGGCGCGCCTGTTTCGCGCATGTGGCGCGCGATGAATTCGTCGAGTCGCGCGAACACCGGTTGCACGGCGGCTGCCTGGGTTAACGTGTTGGCGGGCGTTAGTGATCTCAGCAGAGTCACGGCCACTGCCGACTTCGCAGTGCCGGAAAGAAAGTTTCGACGTGAAAGATTCATAGTCCTCTTTAGTTCAATCCAAGATTTTTCGACAATTCTACAAACCGCTGTTCCGAACGAAGTTTCTTGAACACCGGATCGACTTTGATGAAAGGCAGCCAGTTAAAGCGTTCCTGCTGCGACTTCTCGAGCCAGTCGAGCGCCAACCGGCGTTCGTCGAGTCCGGCATAGACCACAGCCGTTTGAAACGGCGAAACGTATTGCTGTTTTGAGAGCTCCTGGAGCCTGGCGATGACCTTCTCCGCATCGGCTCGCTTTCCGGCGAGCGCTTGCGCATGGCCCAGCGCTGTCAGTGCCGCCACGTTATCGGGCACGGCCTTTAACGAAAGCCGAAATTCCCCAATCGCCTCGTCCAGCTTACCTTCTTCTTCGAGAACAAGTCCCAATTCGTAGTGAGCGCGCGCGAAGTTCGCGTCCATTTCGCGAAGCTTCAGCGCCTCATTGCGCGCGTCTTCGAGCCGCCCGGCGTAGTAAAGACTGCGAATGTAGTCGCTGTAAATCGTTAACGAAAACGGCTCGAGCTCGTGCGCGGTTTTGGCTTGGACAACGGCTTCGTTCAACCTGCCGCTGGCCGCGAGATAGCTCGCGTACCACTGGTGCGCAGTTGCGTAGTTTGGATTGAGCGTGATCGCTTTCTTGAAGTGGCCCTCGGCTTCGGCCCACTTTAAGTGGTAACGATAGGTGACGAAAGCAAGCGACGTGTGCGCTTCAGCCAGACTCTCGTTGATCGACAACGCCTTGCGCGACGCAGCTTCAGCTTTCGGGTACGAATCCTCAGCGGAGGTCACGTTATACACGTTCAGTAACAAATAACAATCGGCCAGTCCGGCGTAAGCGAGGCCGTAATCCTGGTCTCTCTGGATGGCCTGGCCGAAATATTCGATACCGCTCTTCAGTCCTTCGACCGTTCGTTTGTTCCAGTTGTAACGGCCTTGCAGGTACAGGCGATAAGCTTCCGAGTCCGGCGAATAGTTTCGCGTCAACTGCGCGTGGTCCATGTTGTCCCCGCGCGAGCGCAAACGCTCCGAGACATCGCGCGAGATCTGTTGCGGTAACGCTACGACTTCGGAAACTTTGCGCCCGTAGCTTTCGCCCCAGATGTGACTGTCGTCACGCACGTCGATCAGTTCGACGCTTACCTTCAACTCGTCGCCAGTTTGAACCACACTGCCGGACAACAGTGCATGGACACCGAGCTCGCGACCAATCTTTTTCGGATCGGTAGTGCGTCCCTTGTAATGAAATACCGTGCTACTCGATTTGACTCTTAGGTTCGGCACCCGGGACAGACTATCGATCAAGCTCTCGGTTATGCCGTCGGAAAGATATTCGGCGCTCGCGTCGTTGTTTGTGAACGGCAACACGGCCAGTGAGTTGATCGTGGCATTCGATTCAGCGGGACGATCGGCCCGGAAGGTGATGAGAAACAACACCACGAGCAGCACTGCTGCTGCGGCCGCGATTGCAGTGATCTTGCGTGGCGTGGTCCAGAAATGACCTGGCTTGGCTGGTTTGGCCGGGGCGGCTGCGAATGGCGCATCGGTTAAGGTGCTGCCAACACTGCTATCGTCGTCGATGTCGCGCAGCACTTCCTGAAGATCGGTGCGCATGTCTTCGATGCGCTGGTAACGATCGTCAGGTAGTTTGGCCATGGCCTTGTCGAGGATCTCCTGGATGCGACGCAGGACGGGCGAGTCTTCGCCTCTTGCTTCTACGATCGGCTTCGGCTGGTGATAGACCACTGCGTAACGTACGTCTAAAGCCGTCTTACCTCGAAACGGCCACGTGCCGGCGAGCATTTCGTAGAGCAGGACACCGGTGGAGAAGATGTCGGCGCGATGATCGGCTTTGAGCCCTTGCGCCTGTTCCGGCGCCGCGTAGGTTGAAGTTCCATACGGTACCCCGATTTCGGTGAGTTGCGGATCGATCGCGGCTGTATGCGGGCTCTCGATCAGCTTCGCGAGGCCGAAGTCGAGTACCTTCACTGTTCCTGAGCGCGTGACCATCACGTTTCGCGCCTTGATGTCGCGGTGCACGATACCGCTACTGTGGGCCGCTGCGAGCGCGTCAGTCACCTGAATGGTAATCGAGAGCGCGCGGCGCAGGTCGAGTGGCTGACCACCCACGAGCTGGCGCACGTTGCGGCCCTCGACGTATTGCATTGCAATAAACTGAGTGTCGCCGGCTTTGTGCAGGCCGAAGATGGTGCAGATGTTTGGGTGGTCGAGCGAGGAAGCGAGCTTGGCTTCACGTTCGAAACGCTTCAGGTTTGAGGTGCTGTCAGTGAGATCCGGCGGCAGTACCTTGATCACCGCAGGCCGATCGAGCGTGGTATCGATGACCTTGTAAACAGTACCCTGTCCACCCTCACCGATTTTTTCGACGACACGATAATGAAGGAGGAGTTGCCCGATCATAGGAGACACGGGATGAACGGCATCAAGGTGCGAGGTATTCTGGACAGGATTGAGAGAATTTACAAGACCCTACTCGCGCTCCGTCACCTGGGCACTTCCCGACGAAGTACTGCCGCGAGGATCAACTCTGTAAGAATCAGCAACAAAAGAACCACCAGGAGGTAAGGAAAACGGTAAACCAGAAACCCCATCACCGGAAACATCACCCACTGCTCATAACCGTAGTTATACGGCCGAGCTAAAATGGACGTTGCCCATGGTAGCCGTAAAAGTCGATACTATCACCCAAACAACGATGGTGAGGAGAATGCTTGCGAAACATCCAATCTAGTCGCTCCTCGAATTTGGATTAGTTCTCCTTCCTTGCAATCTCAGGAGACACTCGATCGCTTCCATTACCTGCTCTTCATTGGGTTCTTTTTTTGACTCTACCTTTGCGAGTTAGTTGCAGGATCGACTTTGGGCCAATACTCGCATTGCGCATCCTGAGCAAACGTCACTGTGGTATAGACCATCCATATCCGTCAACTTAACCATGCAAACAGAAGCCTTTTTTGTAACTGACAGTTGTCTCGAAAGCTTGTGCAGCAGCGGTTTGGTGAGTGACTGTTTAATTAACCGCCCTTCAAACTAATGTATTCGTTGTTTTTGCCCCAACGACTTATTACCCATTGCCGGATTTCGGTTTTTAGTACGATTCTATCCAGCAACTCTCTCAGTGTCAGATTTGATTCATTAAACGAAGTCTCTTTTGCCAGCTTCGTCATTGAACCGCTGGCAAGGAAGATCATAGGTTCCACCCCTGCAATAACCAGTTTGGACCTAATTTCAGGTAAGTCCATGATGTCGTTATAGATTGCATATCTACTGGCGTCGCCAATTATCGAAAAGTGAGATATTTTCTCCTCCAAGAGAGTCGCCAGTAAGGTATCGCGTCCAGTTACTGGCCATACATGAATTACTCCTCCTTCCAGCTTCCATGTGTACCTCGGGTCCTTCGCGATCACTGAATCAAGGAAGTCTTTCAAGTTTGTCAGTGGCAAGTCCAAATCGATCTTCCGGCTTGGGGTGCGTTTCTCATCACCTAATTCAATTCCCAATGGTATGTCGTACTCAGATACTAGAAGATCCAGTACTTGAGCAATGCTCTCACCCTTTATGGCAGTTGCTTTTATTTGTCGAGTAAGAAGGTCATGCTCATTGAAAGCGCTTACCTCGGCAACGAAGCTAAAACTCAAAAGTGCGGCGAGGCCAACGGTATAGATTACCATCATTGCAAGATGCCTTCGTCTCATTTTGACTCCCTTCCTTTCTAGCCTATTTAACCTCATTTTGTCGGTCGAGCAGTTGGTACCGGCTCACCCCTACTTATTGCTACACCAGAAGTCGTTAGTGTGTAGGTGCTCTTCAACGTTATTGCAGTTCTGAATTCCTGTCCAAATACTCCGTACACGGTAAGGGTCTGTGAAAATGTAGCGTTCAAATTCGGATGTTGCTGTAAGTATGCGAGTGAACGTGGGCTCCGACTAATCAACCCCAACGTATCTGGAACAATGCCGTTGTGGTCTGGACGCTGTGGTTTTTTTTGCACGTCTACGAGCGCCCACAGTACCTGCGCATCGCCGTTGACAGGTGTCACGACTTCTTTGACAAGCACGCCTGTAGTCATCGAGTTTCCGCCCTGATCACGTATGATGTATTCTGCTGTTCTTCCTACTCCATAGTTTGGGTTTGAATCTATTACTGTTCCGCTAGGTGATATCACCGGATCCCCGTTATACGTCTGATTGTCCGTTACAACTATTTCAAGTGTAGTCGGCCACGGTACTTCACCCGCCATCAGGGGAGCTGGCCCAATGTCGATTTTAATCGGCCCTACAGAAACAGGTCCGCCCGGGGGTGGCGGATGCTGCTGTTGCCGGTGGTCGTCTGCCTGGCGCTTCTGGTCCTCGGCCTCGGCTATTTCCTCCGAGTTCAGTCCTGAAGGGTCGATATATTTTAACGGATTATTCAGTCCGTAGGAGAAGCGATTCCAGGTCTGGGGCGCGGTCGTTTGGGCACTGGCCATTAGGGGGTCAGAGGTCGTAAAGCGTCCCTCGGTCGAGTTGTAATACCTTGCGTGCGCGTAATCCAAGGCCGTTTCACTGTCCCGTTCATAAGAGGTGAACTGCTGGCGAACACCGTCGCCGGTTGCGTATCCCTGGGCGGTGGTGCGGGCGCCGACAGGGGCGAAGAGTTCTTCACCGAAGGGGAGGTAATCGTGGCGCTTGATGTTGGCCAGGTTGCCGGTTTGATCGATCACCATGCGGGGGGTGCCGAGGTGGTCCGGGACGAGCCACTGGATCTTTTCGCCGCCGGCGGAGGTGCCATAGGCCTGGATTTCGACGACACGGCTCCAGGAGTCAGGCACTTGATTGATCCAGACGCGGATCTTGCGGGTGGTGATGGGCGTGAACGTGAACTTGCGCCAGACTTTGTTGTTGCCGGTCACACTGCCGCCGGGAACTGTGACCCAGGTGCTTCCGTTCCAGTACTGCACGTCAAAACTTTGCAAGCCGTAGAGCGTGAAGGTCTGCGTTTCCGTGGGCGTGTTCTCCACGGTGTAGTTGTCGTGCAGGCTGAAGACGTTTATCTCGTCAATCGTCTTGTCACCGGCAAACTCAACCTGAATCCAGTCCGGCACTGAATTTGGCGTCGCATCATTCCAGCCTTCGCCGTTGCTCCATGGACCACGATTGTTGCCGTTAATTGCGCCTGTAGTGGAGAAGCCGCAACAGGTATGCGCGCTTGAGGCGGTGGCGACTGCGCCGTTCGCAGCGAGAGCCACGTTGAATCGACCTGTAGCAGTAACCAGCAGTTGGCCATTGCGATAGCCGTACTCTTTTTCCGGCGCTGACGGTGGCGACGAGGCTTTGTATTCAGCCAGCAACTCGCCCTCCATGCCGTAGATCTGCCACTCTTCCTGGCTCGACGCCACTTGCCGGCGCACGCGCTGGCCGTCAGCGTTGTAGCTGTAGCGACTGGTCTGGCCCGTGTTATCCGCCGCCGTAATCATGCGATTCTCGGCGTCGTAGGTACGCGCTCCCACACCCGTGTAAGTATCAACGGTGAGATTACCGGCCTCATCGTAGGTCAGCACGCCAGGTTGACCGGCAGGCACTCCCAACCGGTTCATAGCCGGATCGACCGTGAACTGTTTGGTATTGATGCCCACTCCCCACGAAGCAGGATTGATCGTGCGATTGCCCCAACGATCGTAAGTAAACACTTGCGCGAAATCCTGAGCGCTTTGGCTCGCCGGTGTGCCGTGCACCTCGACCGCCGACTGGAGCCGGTTGAGTGAGTCGTAAGTATAAGTGTCCTGCGTGTAGTTGTAGCTACTGATCGCGTCGTCAGTGGGCACCCAATGCTGTTGCCGTAGCACGTTGCCATTGTTGTCGGGGCCGGCAGGCGTTGCCGGGTCGCCTTCCCAGGCATAGTTAGCACTGTAATAGTTGACGAGGGCGCCGCGGTTCCAGTTCCACTGGTCCGTGGCCCAGGGCACGGTGCTGAGGCGCACGTCGAAAAGCTGGCCGCGCCGGTTGTAGTGCTTCTTGTGATAGAGAGGTGTCTGAGTGCCGAACTGCTCCTGCCGCACGCCGCCCAACGCGTCGTAAGTAATACCAGTCGAATACGTGCGGGTAGTGCCGTCACCGAGATCCCCACTGAAGCTGAGCGTCCGGCCCGCCGCGTCATACGAGTAAGAAACCGTGTGTCCGGAGGGATAGGACTGCGCAGTGACAGCGCCAGCCAGATTGTAGCTGCGGGTGGTTTGATACGATGAACTCCACACGCCTGCTGTTTCGTAACGCTGCCGCTGCACTAATGGTCTGCCTAAGGCGTCATAAGAATCGATGTAAGTTGCAGCCGTCATACTGCCTGATTGCCATGTCTGGCTAGGGCGACCGATACCCCTGACGGCGAGATCGTATTGCCTGAAAACATCGGGCGTGGCATCGGAATAATCAATGGAGGTGTTGCGATTCAGTGCGTCGTAGACGTAAGTCGACATCACGCCACGCGCATCAGTCTTCTGCGTCAGGTTGCTGCCGGCATCGTACTGGTAAGCAGTGCACCAGGCACTGTTGCCCGTCAGCGGATCGGAAAGACTCAGGCTGGGGCGGGTCGCCTGTTCCGGGTTACGCGCGCGGAGCAGACGCTTGAGCGAGTCGTACATGAAGAAGCGCTGCTGGCTGCCCTGCGTCACCTTCACCAGGTTGTCGAGCACGTCGTACAGATACGTTGTCTGATGATTCAGGCCATTCGGATCTTCATAGACCTCGAGCAAACGTCCCAACGCATCGCTCTCGCTCCGCCTTGCTTTGCCCGCCTGATCGGTGACCGTGACGCTGTTGCCACTGTAGCTCGTCGTTACTACGGCATTATCCGGCGTAGTGACTGAGATTACCCGGCCCAGCGCATCAAACGCCTGTATCGTCCAGGCGAGGC
>DASVGE010000236.1:0-3758 GCA_036379695.1 Pyrinomonadaceae bacterium
TACACGGCACACTGGGACCACCTCGGCCGCGATCCAAAACTAAACGGCGATCAGATTTACAACGGCGCGCTCGATAATGCCTCCGGCACCGCCGCATTGCTCGAGATTGCTGAAGCGTTCACGAAACTCGCCACTCCTCCAAAACGATCCATTTTGTTTCTGGCAGTCACGGCTGAAGAAAAAGGTTTGCTTGGTGCGAAGTATTACGCCGAGAATCCGCTGTATCCGCTGAACAAAACACTCGCGAACATCAACATGGATGGCGTCAACCAGTGGGGCAGGACCACGGACATTACGATGGTGGGCGACGACAACAGCACCTTGATCGACTTGCTGCGTGAAGCTGCCACTACACAGAAGCGCGCGGTGAATCCCGATCCGGAATCAGAGAAAGGGTTCTACTACCGCTCGGATCATTTTGAATTCGCGAAACAGGGAGTGCCGGCGCTCTACACCGATTCGGGGGTTAACTATCAAGGGAAAGATGAAGCGTTCAGCAAACAGAAACGCGACGAGTATACAACTAAGGACTACCACAAAGTTTCCGACGAGATTAAACCTGACTGGGATCTCACGGGCGCAGTAGACGACGCGCAGTTGCTGACGATGATCGGCTATCGCGTGGCGCAAGGCGACAAGTATCCGGAATGGAAAGCCGGCTCGGAATTCAAAGCCAAGCGCGACGAAACGATGAAGGGCACCGCCTCGAGCGGCCCGTCGACGCCGTAAACAGTGCGGCGTTCAAAGTAGCTTTTCCTCAAAAGTCTAACCTGCACTTGGATCGGGTCAGTACCGCCTCGCGGTAGCGGGTGGGTGCGCCGCCGTGCGGCAGACTGCGTAATCACCTCGTTAAGATCAACGTTGCGTATATTTTTGCGTTGTCACCACCGACCTGCTTGAGGGCTGCGCACCCACCCGCTACCGCGAGGTGGTACTGACCCGTCCCAACAGTGATTTCTGACTTTAGGGCAAAGCCTGGTTTCATTCACACCGGGCTTTTACCGCGAGGTGGTACTGACCCGTCCCAACAGTGATTTCTGACTTTAGGCAAAGCCTGGTTTCATTCACACCGGGCTTTTACCGCGAGGTGGTACTGACCGTCCCAACAGTATTTCTGACTTTAGGGCAACGCTTAGTTTCATTCACACCGGGCTTTAGCCCGGTGTGAGGCTGACAGCACCAGCAAGAAACCGTTTCAACGGTTTACGGCGTTCGCTAGTTGAACCACGGCGGGAAATTGAAAGTTCTTTTCAATCTACTTGTTACAGACAAAATCATTTCCAACTCCTTTCCCCTGTGATAGACTCCGCTCGCTCAAGTTGTCAGTCACTGGGTCCTTTTCGTTTTCTCTAGCTGAGTCAAAAAACCTTACAGAAGACTTGAGGACCACTATTTCCCTTCAGACACTCAAGCGGGATCAAGCGGGGTTTGACCCAAATCCATTGACGGTGACGAACTGATCGACACCAGCGAAACGCAGCTTTTTTTTGCTTGCCAATAGAGATTGCGCGGACTCACCTGCGGTTCCGGGGTGAAAATCTAAAGCCTACCCATAACCTGAATAAAAGGAGACGACAAAGATGAAGAACACTGTATCGATAGCGTTAGATCCAGAATCCATGACACGACTCGCACGCCTTTTGGGGAATAACGCCGCGACCGGAGCCCACTGTGGCGACGACGGTGATGTCGACGGTTTTGTTGGCACAGCCGCGTCCGGCGCCCATTGCGGAGACGATATCGACGGCTAACGCGATCTTCACTCTTTCCACGGGACCAACTAACGCATGGTTTCAAGCAGTGCGCGAAGCATGCGCAGTTTACCGCCCGAAACGACCTTGCTGCATGCCAGGCAGTGGGCCGCAACTGCTGGCATCAGCGAGGTAACGGACATCACCAAACTCGATGTCCTGGGCGTTCCGGTGTTTGTAAGTGTGCGGCCACAAGCACGCGGCGAGGCCTTTACTTTCGGGAAAGGCCTGCGCCCTGTGGATGCCGAAGTCGGGGCCTACATGGAGGCCCTCGAGTTTTATTTTGCCGAACCGGGGATAGGTGATGTTTCAACCCATTGGGGATCTGCGAGGGACGTCGCCGGCCACGAGCGTGCAGACGATGCGATTCTCGATTTCGTCCCGCTCCTTCAGCGCGAGGTCGACCTCGATGGTCCGTTGCTGCTTGCCTCGGTTCACGACCTGGAAAGCGGAGCCGAGCGCGCCATTCCTGCTGAACTCATTTATTATCCGGCGCCGGACGTTGGACAATCGCTCTTCGGATCGTCAACGAATGGTCTCGCTTCCGGCAACTCGGTGCTTGAAGCAACTATTCAAGCTCTGTTGGAACTGATCGAGCGCGACATCTGGTCATTTGAATTTGTTCGCGGCGCGTCAAGGTTGGTCGAGACGGCGAGTCTGACTGACGAGGTGCACGAAATCGTCGAGCGCGCTGAGCAGAACGGCCTACAGTTTAAAGTTCGCACTATTCCTAACGACTACGGAATACCGTTCTTCGCCGCCTTCGTTTTCGATTTGAACAATCCCAGCCGCAAGACATTCAACGGAGGTTGGGCATGCGATCTGGATCGTGACCGCGCGCTCCTGCGGGCCGTTACCGAAGCCGCGCAAAGTCGCGTCGCTTTCATTCACGGCGGCCGGAAGGCGCCAACATTTGAGGTTGAAGAACAGGAAGCGAAACACGTACGCCGGCACATGATCGGCGTCAGCGATCCGCAACAGCAAATGCGCCTGACAGACATTCCCGACCTCGTCGTTGCCGGCGCCTTGCAGCAGAAACTCGATGCGTTGATCGAGATATTGCGCCGCGTAGTGCAGGAACCGATTTACCGGGTCGTGCTTACGCCCGCTGGTTCGCCGCTGCAAGTGGTTCGAGTGGTCGTGCCTCTGATGGAGAATCTGAAAGAAACCCGAGTACGTTTGGGACGTCGTTTGAAAGCCGCGATCGATGCTCTGGCTACAAAAGCATGAATGCCACAAAGAAGCACAAAAATCACAAATGAACGTTCGATCACATTTGTGATTTTTGTGCCTTTTTGTGGCTAACAGGTAGCAGGATGGAAATTCGTCAAACCGTCGAAATCCGTGTCAAAGGAACAGTGCAAGGTGTTGGCTTCCGGCCGACTGTGTGGCGACTGGCCTGCGATGAGGGATTGGTGGGAGAGGTTTTGAATGACGGCTTTGGCGTGTTGATCCGCACTACCGGAAATTCCGGCGCCATCACACAGTTTCTTAACCGCTTGCACACTGAGGCGCCGCCGCTATCGCAAATCGAAGATATCGAAACGCACGTGTTGAACCTGCTCGACTTCGAAGACTTTCGCATTGCCGAAAGCGTTAACGGCGAGAACCGCACGCGCATCACTCCAGACGCTGCGATCTGCGATGCCTGTCGCGCGGAAGTACTCGATCCAAGCGAACGTCGCTTCGGTTATCCATTCGCAAACTGCACTCACTGCGGACCACGCTTCTCGATTGTGAAGGAAGTTCCCTACGATCGCGTCAACACGACGATGTCGGACTTTCCCATGTGCGCGGCCTGCAACAAGGAATATCTACAGCCTGCCGACCGTCGTTTTCATGCGCAACCAATCGCCTGTCCAACCTGCGGACCAACGATCTGGCTGGAACAGACTGACACGAACGGCACGTCGCCTCATCTGGCGCCTCTCGATTCCGCTATTGCGTTGTTAAAGAGCGGCGCGGTGGTAGCGATTCGGGGACTGGGCGGGTTTCACCTCGCCTGTG
>DASVGE010000237.1:0-13752 GCA_036379695.1 Pyrinomonadaceae bacterium
CGCGATGAATCAGATTGTCGCCGAGGCCGTGAGCGATGGCGGCAAGCGTACGCATGCTGCACGGCGCGATCACCATTCCCAATGTCACAAACGAGCCGCTCGAGATCGCGGCGCCTTGCGCGCCGAGGCCGTAACTCTGCGTCGCGAGGCTTTGTACATACTTCAGCGAGTATGGGGTTTCGTGCGTGAGCGTGCGTGCCGCCCACTTGCTCACGACCAGGTGTGTTTCCACTCCCGACCCGTGCAACATTTGCAGCAGTCGCACACCGAAGATCGTTCCGGTCGCGCCAGTGATGCCGACGACGAGGCGGGTGGGCTTTGTCTGTTCCATGCGCGTTTATTTTAGCCGCAAAAAGGCACAAAAAGCACACAACGTCTATTGGTTTATGCACGATATAAATCCAGCCACAGATTACACAGATAAATTAATCGGTGTAATCTGTGGATGGTTTTAGGCGAAAAAAGGGCCGGGCGCGAAATGCACCCGGCCCGTTTCGCCCAGAGTGTTGTATCGTTAACTGGCCTTTGCGACCACGTACTTCTCGATCATTCTCGTGATCGATTCTTTACTGGTCGCGCCCACGACGCGCTCGACTTCCTTTCCCTCACGGAAAAGGATCAACGTCGGAATTCCCTTAATCCCATAGCGCTGTGCTGTTGAAGGATTGTCGTCCACATTCAACTTCACCACACTCGCATTCTCACCATAGTGCTCCGCAACAGCCGCTACGGTCGGCGCCAGCATACGGCAGGGGGCACACCATTCCGCCCAGAAATCAACCAGCACCGGTTTGCCGGACTTCAAAACATCGTTCTCAAACGAACTGTCGCTAACTTCTCTCACAAAATCACTCATTTTTAGTCGCTCCTAATCTGCCAATCTGTATAAATTTATTGCCCCTCGCCTTCGAGGAAATTCTTCAAAAGCCGTGCCCGCGACGGGTGGCGCAGCTTGCGCAACGCCTTCGCTTCGATCTGGCGAATACGTTCGCGGGTCACGTTAAAATTCTGACCTACTTCTTCCAGCGTCCGTTCGTGGCCGCCGTTGTCGAGTCCGAAGCGCAGCCGAATCACACGTTCTTCACGCGGGCTCAGCGTCTGCAATACGTCGCCGGCGATCTCGCGCAGGTTTGAAGTGATCACGCGCGCAGCCGGGCTCTCGCTCGACTTGTCTTCGATCAAATCGCCCAACTGCGAGTCGCCATTTTCACCAATCGGAGTCTCGAGAGAGATCGGATCCTGCATCAACTTGCGCGCCTTGCGCACCTTGTCGACGGAGGTGTCCATCTTCTTGGCGATCTCTTCAGTGGTTGGCTCGCGGCCAAGCTCACGCACCAGTTCACGCGAAGTGTTCTTGAGTTTATTGATCACTTCGATCATGTGTACCGGGATACGAATCGTGCGCGCCTGGTCAGCGATGGCACGCGTGATAGCCTGGCGAATCCACCAGGTTGCGTAAGTCGAAAACTTATAACCACGGCGCCAGTCAAACTTATCAACGCCCTTCATTAAGCCGAGATTGCCTTCCTGAATCAGATCGAGGAACTGCAAACCACGGTTCTGATACTTCTTCGCGATCGAGACCACCAGACGCAGGTTGGCTTCGGTCAACTCGTGCTTCGCCTGTGCCGTCTGCGCTTCACTGACGGCAATCATCTGATGCGAACGCTTGATCTCCAGCGGCGACAGGTGATGCTCGATTTCGATCTCTTTCAGACGCTTCCTGGCATTTGCAATGTGCTTTCTGAATTCCTTCTGCTTGTCAGCCTTCAATCCTTTCCGCTTCAGTTTTTCGGTGTTCGACTCGATCTCGCGCTCGAGCGCACGCGTTTCCTTGTGCACCGCGCCGATGGCGGAGATCAGCCGCTGGCGGGCTGCTTCTTTCAGGTGAAGACTTCTGATTTCCGTCGCGATCTCCAAACGAGTGCGGGCGAGCTTACGGCGGTAGCGCAGCAGTTTCTTGGAACGCTTGCCGCGCGAGACTTTCAGTTCGTCGTTGTAACGCTCAAACTCTTTCAAGCCGCGCTTGTAGAGATTGCGGATGTTGTTAAGACCTTCTGTCGTCCACTGCAAATACTCTTGACTGCGATCTTCGTGCTCCTCGGTTTCCATTTGATCGGAGAAAGCCACGACATCGCGGATGTTGAGCGCACCCTCGCCGAGTTCGTCGCCGATTTTGAAGAGCTCAACTACGGCGATTGGCGAACGTGCAATTGCCTTCTCGGCGCGTTTCTGCCCGCGCTCGATGCGTTTCGCGATCGACACTTCCTGTTCGCGCGTCAGCAAAGGCACGACACCCATCTCGCGCATGTAGACGCGGATGGGATCTGAGGTCTTATCCATCTCGCCGGCCGAGAGATCGAGCTCGACCTCTTCGTTCATACCTTCTTCGGACTCAACCGCAGACGAGGACTCCTCGATCAAAGGCTCCTCGATCTCGGTTTCGCTGCTGGTCGCTCGTTCGAGCGTTTGCAGTACTTCATCGATATCTTCTATCGACACGGCATCGTCGGTCAGTTCCTCACTGAGGTTGACAAACTCGCCCTGTACCGAGTTCATGAGCTCGATGCTTTGATCTTTTTCAAGCCTGGACAAAATTAACTTTCCTTTCTCGCGGTTTATTTACGCAAATCGGAGGTTGCGCGCCCTCCGTTCTTCGCCCCTGCGCGCACCTGGGGCAACGGCGCTATCTTGTTCTGGTCGAATTGTTTCTTTTTCCCATTCCTCTCAACTGTTTTCGATGCCGCAGCAGCGCCGCAGGGTTTCAAGCGACGTACGACGTCGTTTATCGTTATGTTTTTCAGCACCCGCTCGACGGCAGAATCCACTTCCAGCAGCACTTCTCCCAAAACCGTTTCAATATTCACCCCCACCGGGCAGTCGCGACTGGGCGGTTGCCGGTGCAGCGAAAAGACGCCCCGGCACTCGAGCGCCTGGTAGACGTCCAAAAGGGTCGTTTTTGCGGGGTCATTTGAGAGCCGAGAGCCGCCCAGCGAACCGGTCTGAGACACAACCAACCCCGCCTCGGCCAATTCCTTCAACATGCGCCGGATCACGACGGGATTAGTATTTACGCTCTCTGCAACCTGCTCGGATTTAAGGGGTTCTTCACCTGACCAGGCCATCAAGCTCAAAACATGTACCGCAACCGCGAACCTGCTATTTGTCGACATATCAAACTATTTGGGGACTACGGGGCCGCCTTTTTGTAACCATTATAGTTACAAATTTGATTTTGTCAACTGTTTTATACACAGTAATTTACGTGTGGCAGGACGGCGCGTTGTCGGAAACTTGGGAGCGCTGGTTACCCCTGGAAAACCGTTGAAACGGTTTTCTCATAGTCTCCCCCCCTATGGCACCGGGCTAAAGCCCGGTGTGAATAAAAGGGGACTTTTGAAGCAAAGCTTCGCTGTTATGAGAGATTCGGGTGGTGACCTAATTTGAGGTTCTTATCCGCAGATTGCACAGATTTATTAATTAATCTGTGTAATCTGTGGATAAAAAAGTGAAACCAGGGGCACTACCGAGATTCGAGGCCACTGCGGCCACTAATATCAAAAAGATTATGACGGCAATCAAAACGCCACCCACTATGAGCCCAATCATCATCTTTTCATTTCGCTTGATCGCTGCGATCTGTTCGTGACACGAGCTCATCTCCGTCTTCAACTGTTCAATTGCAGCTAACTCCTGTTTTATTTGCTGCATGGTGGTTTGCAGTTGAGTTGGTGGATTGTTTGATGAGGCGGGCAGTTGCAAGTTAGCAGCAGCGACATTGGGAACGTGTGAACAGAGTTTGCGAAACTCTTCAGCCAGGGTCTGCGCACGATCAAAATTTGTCCAGACCTGTTCGCGTTCGGCAATCAACTGGTTGACTTCAGGTGAAACTATTACGTTTGTGCTCGACATTATTCTGCTCCTTGCTATTCACAAGCTGAATTGGCCCTCTTAATAAGTTGCTGGATGGTGGGAAATTTCGCCCGGGCATCGGCATTGTATTGCACAAATACGTCGTAACTACTGTACGCATTGTCCAGGTCTTGCCGCGCAAACTGACTACGCTCGCCGGCAGTTTTTGAGAAATCTTCCGCCTGCCGGCTTAATTTCTGAGACGTATCCACTTTGTGATCCGCCTGTTTAAGAAGTTCATCCTGTTCCTTGATCTCCTCTCGTATCGAGAGATCGTCGGCTTCGTGAGAGTTCAGGTAGCGACTGTTGATTTCACGGGCGGCCTCGTCATCCCAGGCGATCCTTATGTCGCGACGCAGATCCTGAAGCACGCGTGATTGTTGTGCAGCTGACCAAAGGGCATCATCCAGGCTACTCAGGGGATCGATTCCGGAGCTCATCGTGATCCTTTCTTCGACAACCAGCTTGGTGGAGTGTCAGTCACTTGCGAAGCCTGCTCTCTCAACCGACCCATACAAATCAGGCCGGTTAACCAGATAAAGCGCCGTCAAGCGGTGTCGCATTTCATACATGCCTCCCTTGGCATGCCTTTGTGCCGATTCTTCGGCCCGATCCGCATTAGTGAGGCGCGTGTCCGCCTCGTCCTTCAGTGAAACCGCTTCGCGCGCCACTGTCTGCATTGCTTCCGCCGCATTCAGTTCCTGCGCAACCGTATCGCTTGCGAAATTCGCGTGTTGACTTGCAGAGTGGGCAAACTCCAGACTGCGTTCCACGGAGTTCACCGCGTGTTGGGCTTCTGAATACGCTTCTTTCGCGAGCCCCACGGCCTTCGTCGCAGCATCAACCGCATTCGAGCAACACTGCACACGTGCGCGCGCGGCTGCCACTTCCTCCCGCGCCGCAATCAGTTCAGCCTCTGCCAACTGCAGTCGATACGCAGCTTGATGTAGAGCCTCTTGGGCCGCTCTGACAGCGCGCGCCTCAGCGTCGCAATTCGTTCTCTCGCGATTGTTGCGGCAAGCGTTGTAACGCGAATGCGCGTGCTCGAGATCCCATTGCGCGCTCTCATAGGCCCTTTTTGCGGACTCGTACTCGGCCAATGCGCGAGCCAGTCGTGCTTCGGCCCGCTGCAGCCAGGCCAACGCTAGCTGAAGCTGTTCCTGCCAAAACTCGAGCGTCGCAGTTGCTGTCTGAAGGGCTTTGTCAGACGCCTTAAGAGTGAGTTCGGCGTTGTCTTTACCCGTACTCGACTGATCTACCATGGCTGCAGTGTCAGTCAGGAGATTAGCAACGAGCTCTTCATCCTGTTTTGCATGGTCCATGACGATGCAGGCCTGATGCCACGTACGTTCCGTAATCTCTCGATACTGGCGCTGCGCGTATGCAGCTTCAGCCAATAACTGACTGGCACGGACAGACCAGGTCCCGAGCTCTTGAAGCAAGTCTTCAAGTGCGATCGAGACTACTCTTGGATCATGACTACTCATCCGATCAATCCTGGTTCGGTTTTGTCTGCTTCACGTAAAGCCGCGATGCGTTCTTCCAAAAGCTTCTGGATGCGATCCGTTTGTTCGATATATTCCGTGAAGTTCTGATTTGTACGAGTCCATCCGTCTCGAAACTGATCCGCGGCGTCGCCTTCATACACGCTGCTAAACTGCCGCCAGTGAGAGTCGAGGTCGTTAAACTGAAATTTGAGTATCACCGTGTGTCGCTCCAGCGATCGGCTATACTCCTCCAGACCGTGCAATAAAACTCTCGCATCAGTTGCCAAAGAGATACCTCCTTAACGCCTCGCTTTTGAGATTGAGGAATTCTTCGTAATTAGGACCCTCGGAATTGATATAGCGATCCATAGTGTCTTCGAATGGGGTCCAGATGGCGTCGTATTCTTTGCGCCATTGGTCCTGCCAATGGGGCGATACATGTTCATGCTGCTGTTTGAGATCGGCGACAGTGGTACGCAGGGCCTCATTGAAGTGATATAACAACAGCCGAAAGTTCTGCATCGAGAAGTACTGATCATCCATGCTCATGGCTGTTTCCTCCGCTGTGACAGGGTTTGACCTATCGATGCAATCTGCTCGGTAAGTTCCTCACCTGTTCCGACGCCCGGGGCATCGACGCTGTATGGTTTGAAGCGAATCGCAGCATCGTTTTCGACATCTACGTACAGAGCGCAAACGGGCGACGGGCCTTCGAGTTGCAGCTGTGAAGCCTTGCGGCTGCGGGTTAACGTATGTGAGTCGTCTTCTGACATTTGCAATGCGATGCGATGACGGAAATTTACCAACCCACGCCGTTCATCAATGATATTGGTCATTGGACGAACGCCGGAGAAGCTTAGGAGCAGGTGAATTCCAAGAGGAGGTCCCTCAACGTATAGTTGCCGCAACAGTTCTCCCGCAGGCGAACTACCCATCCCGCCGTAACTGTCGGGCTTTCGTCTCAACGCCTCAACAGTATCGAGCTCAGTCATGACAATGAACATAGATGGCTCAAGAACCTGTTGCTCTTCTGACAGACCCTTGCGACGATTCAACTCCGCGACAAGATTCTGTAAGAACGATTCAGCTTGAGAGGCTTTTGTTTCGATCTGACATTTGAATCCCGCCGCCTGGCATAAAGTTTCAGTTACAGACAGGAGTACGCCGTTCCACCTCGAACCACTAATACTGCGATCGAAAATTGCAAACTGCGTGCACGATGGATCTAAATTCAACGCTAGTCCCGCAATAATTGCTGCCAGCATGCCGTAGCGTTCCGTGTTAGCTCCGCCGATAACCAGCGCGGATTCCGATACGCGACGACGGAAAACAATCAATGCCTGTCCGCGTACATTAAACTGCTGACCCAACCACACCGCGCGTGGGTGTTCTTCGATAAACCAATCGAAAACACTCAATCCTCCAGCCCGTATTGGTTGGCGAGCAAAGGTCGCAAGTTCTGCGGGTGACATCCAGTCAGACTGCCGCAGGAGATTTAGGATGTAGGGATTATCGATCAAACCCGGTTGGCTCTTACCGTTGAAGATTACCCGTCGCGGCAAGCTATCATCAGGCAGCGCGCCGGCTTTCACATTTAGAGACTTCAGCAGGTCGTCCAGTCGCGCCGGATCCAGATAGGCAACTTTGCCGGGGACGTTCGCTGCGTCTTCACCGCCACGATCATTAACGACTATTTTTCCCGGCAAATCACAGTTCGCAACCAGCGCCTTACCTTTGCGACCAAACTCGGTCAGAGCCTGCACATCAGCCGCTTTCATCTGCATCGCGAGCAGCAGATGAATATTTCCAAAGATGCCGGTTTGATTAAGCATGCCGGCGGCGCCAAATCGCTGGGAAGCCAGCAGCATGTGAATGCCTGCGCTACGGCCCTGTTGTGATAATTGGAGCAACTGGCTCGAAGCTAATCCATCCTTATCTCCTTCAAACAACTCCTGGTATTCATCGACGAGCAGAAGGATTCGCGGCAAGTTACCTTCCGGTTGACCCTTGAGACGATAACTGGTGAAGTCGTTGACGCCCGCGCGTACGAAGATTTCGTTGCGCCGTTCCTTCTCCGCAATCAACTCAGTCAGCACGCTGCGCGACAACTCAGGAGATGAACGAAGTGAAACGACCTCGGCGTGAGGAAGTGTTTTATACGGCTGAAACTCAACACCGTCTTTTCCGTCAATCAAATAGAATCGAAGCTCTGTGGGGCTATACCGAATTGCGAGACCCGTAATCAATGCATGATAAAGATTCGACTTACCAGCTCCCGTCATTGCACCAAGCATTCCGTGAGCGCAGGGCTGGTTGTCGTTATTTACTCCAAACCAAAGCTTCAGGCGGTCGCCGCCGCCTCTCGCACCGATCGGAGCTTCGATAATCCGGGTAGCACTCTCCTTCCACCACTGTTCTTCAGTTAGACCAACGACGTTGTCCCACTCGATGATTCGTTCCGGTGGCTTAGCAACACTTAGTTTTTGAAAGATATTCTGTTGCAGTTCCGGCACGGGGGCGCTATCAGGACTAAACGAAAGCTTCAAGGAGCCCAACGTGCCATTGCTGCCGACGTCGATATAAAAAGCCTGCTTGAATCCATCCATACCCATGTCTCGTGGGAGTTGATGGTTTTGGTTGTAATGAATGAACACATACGTACCGGCCACGGGGCCGGTGTTGGCGATACTCTGTAAAGCCTCGATTGCGCGGCGGTCGTAACGGTTCGGAAAATCGGCGGCAAACACAAAATGAAATCTCTCGTTGATGCGCATTTCGTGGGGAACTCGTTCAAACGAGGTTGTCGACGCGTCGAGGTACGTCTCTATGATTCGCTGTATCTGACTGGTTACCTGGTCCAGGTCGCGGCGGATATCTCCCGAGTGTTCCTGCACCATAGGCAGAAACCTTCGCATTGGAAAAGCAATCCCGTTACCCGCCGGATCCAGCAATGTATAACGCGCCTGGTGAGGCAACATAAGCGCCGTGCGAATCAGGATTGACTGCATCAACGCTGCACTGGCATCGGCAGCACGTCCTGCCCCCGTTATGATGATGGTCTTGTTCATCCCAATGAACGGGATGTAACCGGGGAGACTGAACTTACCATTGGAACGTTGCTCTACCAGTTCGCCGGCGCGTATTAACGGCTCCGCCTCTGAGGAGTTGGGAACCCACGAACTCCAACGCGACTCTTTCCACGCAGCGACAGCTGGAACGGGCCGCGCTGCCAACACTTCATTGAACTTGTGTGAGCTAGCGGTCAGGAACGTTTCAAAATACTGGTGTAGCCGTCCGACCGCTTGTTCTCCATAGTTTTGGAACGCCTTGGCTCTTGTCTGATGTTCTCGAATCTTTTGATCCAAACTGGAGATTTGCGCTTGAAGTTCGGAGATACGTAACTTGTTGTTTTCAAACATGCCTTGCTCCTGTATCTGAGATCTTCCGAGGATGTACCGGTGCCACGCAGAACAAACAATCCGCTCGACATCTTTCGTCTATATGACTGAAAGCCGAGAGAAATTACGGAGCTCTGCGCAAAAAATTTCGATGGGTTTTTCAGAAGGTTACGGGCTTTAGCCCGGCGCCAGTCAGGAGAGACTGGCAGAAAACCGTTAAAACGGTTTCTCAATATTCTAAGCGGTTTCCACCGGGCTGAAGCCCGGTGTGAATCAGATAGGATTTTCAGGCAAAGCCGTCGCTGGCCAATAAAGTGTCGCGTTTATTTCAACGCCGGGGCTTTCAGGTCCTGGACGAGGGTGAAGAGGTTGTCGATGTCGACGGGTTTGGGGACGAGGGCGAGGTAGCCGACGGCTAACGCGCGCTCGCGGTCTTCTTCGCTGGCGTAGCCGGAGATGGCGATGGCAGGGACGTCGCTTAACCCCGGAACGAGGCGCAGTTGTTCGAGTAGTTGATAGCCGTCGGTTTCCGGCATGCCGATGTCGGAGACGATGATGTGCGGGCGTTTCGTGACTGCGCTTTGCAACGCCTCGGACGCTGAAGCGGCGGTCGTGACGTTTGCTCCTTCGCGACTGAACATCGTGCTCAAGAGCAACAGCGTGTCCGGAGAGTCTTCGACAATCAAAACATCGAGACCTTCGAGCGAGTGAACCTTTTGGGCGACTGTCTCCGTAACTACATTCCCGGTTGACACTAATTCAAGTCGGAAAGTGAACGACGCTCCATTGCCCACTCCATCAGACTGCGCTTCGAGCCGGCCACCGTGCATCTTTGCCAGCGCATCCGCGATCGCAAGCCCGAGCCCGAGCCCACCATGACGTCTCGACGTCGAACCATCAGCCTGCCGAAAACGATCGAAAACGTGTGGCAGAAACTCCGGCGCGATCCCGACACCCGTGTCCACAACCGTAAGATACGACTCATTTCCGCTGCGTCCGGTGGTCACAATCACCTTGCCACCCGGATCGGTAAACTTGATCGCATTCGAAACCAGGTTCCAGGCAATCTGTTGCAGACGCACCGGCTCGCCCATCACGACCAGACTCGCAGGATAAAGCGATATCGACAAATCAATGTTCCGGGCCGCGGCGGAATTGCGCACCGTATCGACCGCTGCTTTCACGACGACGTTCAGATCCGTCGGCTTGGGCTCGAAATGAAGTTTTCCGGTAGCAATGCGAGAAGTGTCGAGCAGGTCGTCGATCAATCGTGACTGCAACCAGGCGTTGCGCTCGATGGCGTCGAGTGCCTGCGAAACGCTCTTCTCATCGAGCGTGCCGCTACGCAGCAACTTGATCCATCCGACCACCGGCGTCAACGGTGTGCGTAGCTCGTGTGAAAGCGTAGCAAGAAAGACATCTTTGGCGCGGTTGGCTTCCGCAAGTTCTGCGTTGAGGCGTGTCAACTCCGCGGTCCGTTCTTCGATTCTCCGTTCGAGATCGTGGTTCAACTGCTGTAGATCCGCGCGTGCTTTCTGCTCCGCCAGCATGAGTCGACGATGTTCGACGCCACGACGAATTGTGTGCTTCATCGTCTCGATGTCGCACGGTTTGATGAGGTAGTCGTAAGCGCCTTCCTGCAAAGCAGCGATCGCCGATTCCACGGAGGCAAATCCCGTCAGCACCACTGAGATCGTCAATGGCGCCTGATGCCTGATTTGATTAAGGACGGAAAGACCGTCGCCACCTTCCATGTGCAAGTCGGTAAGCACCAGATCGTACTCAGTCTTACTGAGCAGATCGATGGCTTCGTCACCACTCGACGCGGTATCGACGATATAACCTTCCTTCTCAAAGATCGCCGCGGTAGTGATACGCAGGCTCTCTTCGTCGTCGACGACCAGCAGTCTCGCGTCGTTTAAAATCGGAATGAACACCCCCGGATCTGCGAGCGGCCCACCATTTCCATGTTTGTCAAATGTGTGACTCATTTTGACGACAAATTAGACTCGCTCTTTAAATCCTCCAGAACAGGCGAGTCGACCTGAAGCACGATACTGAAAACCGTTCCGCGACCAATGTCGCTGCTTACTTCGATGCGTCCACCGTGTTGCCTGACGATGTCCTGCGTTACCCACAATCCCAAACCCGTTCCTTTCTTGCCGGTCGAAAAGAAGGGATCGAAGATGCGATTGAGATCGTCTTCGGCGATGCCGACGCCGCTATCACTGATTTGAATCAGAATCGACGGCTGCAACGCCTGTTCGTAACGTGACGTAGAAATCACGATTTCACCGTCACCTTCAATTGCCTGCTGGGCATTGATAATCAGGTTCAGAAACACCTGGCGCAACTGATCGGCACGGGCGCGAACACGCGGCAACGACTCGTCGAACGATCGCGTGATGCGGATGCGCAGTTGGCGCATCTTCTTTTCCGTCAGCACCAGCGTCTCTTCGAGCAACTGGTTAACGTCAACCCAGTCGAATTCGCCAGGCCGGCGCGCAAAGCCGAGCATCTGACGAATGATGTGCGAAACTCGCTCGGTCTCCTTTCGCGCGATCTCGAGAAAGCGCGAGTTCTTGTCGCCTTCGCCGGCGCTCGTCTGCATCAGGTAAAGAGCGTTCTTGATCGCCTCGAGTGGGTTGTTGACTTCGTGTGCGATCGAGGCTGCGAGGCGTCCGACTGCCGCGAGCTTCTCTGATTCGAACAACTGTTGTTCGACACGGCGTCGCTCGAGTTCTCGAATCTCCGTCAGATCGTGAAGAATGGAAACCACGGCCGTCACCTGACCAGTCATATCCAACACTTCACGTGCGGTGATCTCCATCGGCAAAGAGCGACCACTCTCCGGATCGATCAGCTCGATCTCGGCCTGCCTGCCTGTTTCTGAAGCCGACGCCAGACCGGAAATAAACGAAGTGAGTTTGACGGCGTTGGTGCGCACCGCAGCAGCCGCCGACGATCGGAAGGAATCATTCTCCTGAAACAACAACTCCGCGCGCCGGTTGAACAGAATAAAGTTACCCGCCGAATCGCACACGACGATCGGGTGGCCCACGTTCTCGATGATCAGGTCGAGACGATCGCGTTCGCGGCGTGACTCGGCTTCGGCATGTTGCAGTTTGACGAAGTTGTGGGCCAGCTCGTCGTTTGCTTCGCGCAGGTCAGTTACGTCGCGAAAGATCGAGACCAGCCCAAGCGGCTCGCCGCGCGCGTTTGCCGCCGGAGTCGAGATCACTTCGAAGTGAATGTCGGAACCTTCGATCGGATCGACCAGCGTGATGTCTCTTTGGATAACTTCTGACGATGAAACTGTCGCGCTCGAAAGATACGCTGAGAACAGCAGGTCGTTCATCTTCAGCGCGCGCCGTTTACCCTCGCCCGCGTTTGCAGAACCGCTGAAGAGCTCTTCAGCGCGACGATTTTGCAGCAGTATTTCGTTGTCGAGATCGGTGAGCACGATCGGGTCGGCAACCGACTTCATGATCGATTCGATCCACTGTCGTTCCCGCTGAAGTTTAGTGACGGTATTAACGAGGCGTTCCTGGTGCGTCGCCAGCGAAGCTACGATACCAATCCGCTCTGCAAATCGTTTGATGAGAATCAAAGAGTCGGGATCGACTGTGTCACGATTTGCTCCGACGTACAGCACACCCAACCTCGCGCCGGGTTCAAAAGTCCAGTACTGGCTGCGTCTCGAGTCACGACCGGGTTTCGCCGGTATCTCCGAAATGCCGAATAGCGGCACCGCCAGCACATCGTCCTCCCATAGCATGTTCGCGAAGAGACTGCGTGACGATTCGTCCTCCTGCATCGAGATCCATAACGGCTGCGCGTCGTGGATCACGCGGACGCAAGCAGCGCTTGAATCGAGTGGCATCTCAACGCGCGTGGTCGAAAGATCAATGTCGAACCCAATGGTCGCACGCATGCGCAGTTCCGCGTCGCGCTCGTTGATGATGGCGATCGCTGCCTGGCGGTGTCCGAAGCTGTTGGAGATCGCTTCGAGCGCGAGGAGCAGTCGCTCCTGAAGCCTGGGCGTAGCCAGCATCTGCGTCGTCGTTTCGATAAAAACGTCGTACTGGCGCAGATGCGGACTAATCCGCTCTGAATCCGAAATGGATGGGGCGGTTCGAAAAGTTAATTCTGCCGGAACTTCTCCCATAACCCTAAGTCGCTATTACTTCTTCTCGACCTCGACTGTAGTGACGCGCCGCCGCGTCTCAGTTTCAACTGGTTCAGCTCCAGGGGTTATTGCCGGTCGGGAGACTGCCGGAGTGAGTCCGACTGCTTCAGCGTACTTGAGATAGGTATCGATGGAGGCCACCACTACACGTGCTTCGATTGTAATCAGGTCGATACCCACCAGCGAGATTCTCACCCACGCATCAATGACGATCCCCTTGTCGAGAACGCGATCGAGGACGTCTATTAAACTAGTACCGCCGGGTGTTCTTTCGACAGCCATTTGCTTCGGTTCCTTTTTATGAGTTTAAAAAACGAGCACATTGCGCGAGGGTAAATCTCCTTCGTTGTAATCCACAGATTACGCAGATTCTTTACGGCGCTTCGCTTTCGCCTTGCGCCCTTTCCGATTGTTCGCAAGTTGATGCTGTTCACGACTGGCGGCAGCAATGTTGGCCGCTGCGAGATTTCTGATTTCCTGTTCGAGCTCGTTGAGCCGTACGCGCAGTTCCACGTTTTCAGCCTCGGCGCGTTCGGCGCGGGTCGTCAGGTTTGTGTCGTAGCGCCACCAGTTCAATCCGATCTGCTCGGCCTTATCGATCGAGCAAACGAGCAAACGGATTTGCAACGTAAGCAGCTCTACATTGGCTAACGACACCTTGATGTCGCCTGCTATCACCAGTCCTTTGTCAAGAATACGGTCGAGTACATCAACCAGGCCCGGGGGACGGGCCGTTATCAGGGTAGACCGCTCGCTGGACACTTTC